>JAFQIL010000004.1 GCA_017397565.1 Oscillospiraceae bacterium
AATTGAAAATTGACAATGGACAATTAAGGAGTCGCCAAAGGCGACATTTTTAAATCATTTCCGAAGGAAATACCACAATTGTCAATTATCAATTATCCATTATCCATTCGTGCGTCAGCACGAGAAATGGCAATTTGTTGGCCGGAAGTTTTCGGAGGGGACGCTTTTCCCTTGAATCGGCCATGATCTTTCCTTTATAATTCCTCCACATTCTATGAAAACCAAGGAGGACGGTGACGGATTTGGAGAGGATCATGCTATGGCTTTTGGCGTTGATAGCAAGCATCTTTGGTGTGGTGCGGATCATGACACCGAAAACAGAACCCGGTCCGGTATTTAAACCGGCACAAACAGAGGTATCTGCTTCCGGGGCACTGCCGACATGTGTTCCGGGAACCGATTTGCAAATTCAGGCACTGGTGCAGTATGAAGGGGCTTACTGGGAAGACGGTACCGGTGACTATGTGTCCAATGTGGCGGCACTGATGCTCTACAACCCCTCGGATGCGGGGATCACGAATGGAAAGGTGTCCCTGACGCTGCAGGAGCAGGAATATCTGTTTGCGTTTACTTATCTGCCTGCCGGCGGGCGAATATTGGTGCCGGAAAAGAATCGGCTTCCCTATGTGCGGGGAAGGGTGACAGAATGCCGCTGCGATGAATTGATAACAGGGGATTTTGGAACGGAAGACAGCGGCATTGCTTTCACCCAAAACGGGCTGTCCGGGATCCTGTTGGAGAATACAACCGGAGGGGAGCTTAAGCAGGTAACACTTTCCTATAAGCTCTATCTGCAGGAGCAGGACGCCCTGATCGGCGGCAGGACTTACGTTTTTACGGTGGAAAGTCTTTCTGCCGGGGAGATCCGGGAAATCGTCCCACCCAAGTTTGTCTGGGGCTACAGTGCGGTGGTGGATATCCAAACAGCGGAGAATTAACCAACAAATTGCCATTTCTCGTGCTGACGCACGAATTGATAATGGATAATTGATAATTGTGGTATTTCCTTCGGAAATGATTTAAAAATGTCGCCTTTGGCGACTCCAAAATTCTCCATTGTCAATTTTCAATTGTCAATTGGCAGCCATCGGCTGCCCAATAAACGGAAATTTGGGCACAAAAACAGGGCGCAAGCTTTTTGCTTGCGCCCATTGTGTATTTACAGAACCTTGGACAAAAATTCCTGCAGGCGGGGATGCTGAGGATTCTCGAAAATTTCCCGTGGCGCGCCTTGCTCCACCAGCTTGCCTTCATCCATAAACAGAACCCGGTTGCCCACTTCCCGGGCAAAGCCCATTTCGTGGGTAACCACCACCATGGTCATGCCTTCATTGGCCAGCTCTTTCATGACGTTCAGAACCTCCCCAACCATTTCGGGATCCAGGGCGGAGGTGGGTTCGTCAAAGAGCATGACTTCCGGCTCCATCATCAGAGCCCGGACGATGGCCACACGCTGCTTCTGACCGCCGGAGAGCTGGATGGGATAGGCAGAGGCCCTGTCCTCCAGACCAACTCGCTTTAATAGCCGCAAAGCCTTTTCTTTGGCGGCTGCCTTGCTCATACCCAATACCCGCACCGGGGAAAGGATCATGTTATCCAGAATGGTTTTGTGGGGGAACAGGTTAAAGTGCTGGAATACCATGCCCATTTTTTGCCGGTGCAGATTGATATTCACCCGTTCCTTTTTGCCTTGGGAATTGATGAAGCTTTTTTTGGTAATGTCGATACCGTGGAAGATGATCTCACCGTCGGTAGGGGTTTCCAGCAGGTTCAAGCTGCGAAGCAGGGTGGACTTACCGGAGCCGGAAGGGCCGATAACCACCATGACATCGCCCTTATTAACATCTACAGTAACATCATCCAAGGCGTGGATCGTGTCTTTGTTATAATACTTTTTCAGGTTTTTTACCTGGATCAGCTTATCGTTTGTCACCGCGGCTCATCCTCCTTTCAAAGTAAGCGATAATCTTGGAGGTGGGGAAGCACAGACAGAAGTACAATGCTGCTGCCACCAGCAGAGGTTCCATAATGATAAAGTACGCGCCACGGACAGATTCCACCGCGGACATGATGTCCCGGACACCGATGGTGTAGCAGATGGAGGACTCCTTGATAATGACAACGAATTCGTTGGCGATGGCAGGCAGAATGTTCTTGATAGCTTGGGGCAGAATGATGTGGCGCATAGTCTGCACCTTGCTCATGCCAAGACTCCGGGATGCTTCGGTCTGTCCCTGATCAATGGACTGGATGCCGCTGCGGAGGATCTCGCACAGGTAAGCACCGGAGTTGATGCCCAGCGCTACCACACCGGGGAGGAAACGCTCAAAGCTGATAAAGCCAAAGAAGGTGAAGGACGGCAGATCAATCAGCCCGAAAACACCATGATAGATCAGCATGATCTGCACAATAACGGGGGTGGAACGAATGACCTCCACATAAATTGTGGCGATCATGCTGATAGGATTGAATTTACTTAAGAATACTAAGAATCGGTTCTTGCGCAGCTTTCCGCTTTTGGTTTGACCGAGAAAACGCAGAGGCCGAATGTCGGTCATGCGCATAATGGCCAGAAGGATACCCAAAATAAAGCCGATGATAACCGTCAGCAGAGCCAGCAGAACGGTGACAACAAGACCTTGCTGTATGAGCTTTATGAAGTTAAAGGTTTTTTCAAAACCCTCAGCGGTAATGAGATTGTTCATGGAACTGTCCTTTCAATACGCATCAAATTCCCCCCCGGGAAACGGGGAGGAATTTTTGATTATTACAATTATTCAGCTGCAGCGGAGGTGGTGGGAACCTTGCCGTCCTCGCCCAGCAGACCCTGATAGTTGTCACCGGCGGCCTGCTCCAGAGCGGTCTTTACATACTGTGCGAAGGTGCCGTCATCGACGCACTTATTCAGTGCTTCATTGACATACTTCAGCAGGTCAGCGTTGCCCTTGGCGACACCGATAACATTGCCTTCTGCCTCGTAGGGCACTTCGCAAACGATGGTCAGCTCGGGGTAGTTCTGCTTGTAGGCAACGGCTACGTCCCACTCAATGTAGGCGCCGTCCAGCTTACCGGAGATCAGCTCAGCGATGATGTCAGTAGCCTTGGTCAGCTGGGTCAGCTGTGCGTTGGGGCTGAATTCCTGAGCCAGCTCCATCTGGATGGTACCGGTCTGTGCGGCGATCTTGATATCTTCCTTGTTGGTGGAAGCCAGATCCGTGAACTTGGAAGCCTTGGAGGAAACGGTGATGAAGGCCTGCTTGCCTTCGTAGTAGCAATCGGAGAAGTCCATCTTTTCCATACGGTCAGGATCGGGGGACAGACCGGCCAATGCCAGGTCAGCCTTGCCGGCACCCATCTCACCAACGATACCGTTAAAGTCCATGGGGACAACATTCAGAGTCAGACCCAGGTAATCGGCGATGTACTGAGCCAGTGCCATATCGAAGCCGGCCAGAGTGGGGTTCTTGTTGGCATCCAAAGCGTAGAACTCGTAGGGGGCGTAGTCAGGGGAGGTGATCACGGTCAGATAGCCTTCCTTGACGGTTTTCAGGTTGTATGTATTCTTGCCGGGGCCCTTCTGCTCAGCGGCGGTACAGCCGGCGAACATAGAAGCGACCATCAGAATGCAAAGCAGAAGCGCAATCAGTTTTTTCATAACAATAATCTCCTTTTGGCTCATGTGAGCAAGATTGATGTATGCATTATACAGCGAATACTGTGTATAGTCAAGGGGAGTTGTATACAATAATGCATAATATTTTTTTGAGAAATAGGGTAAAATTTACAAAAACTAAAGAAAATAATGAATATATGAATAAAAAACTCAGGTCACACCCGAAATGCGACCTGAATATATGATGAATATTATACAAATCCTACAATGTCTCGGATCACTTCGCCAGCCAGAATCAGACCGGCAGCGCCGGGGACATAGGATAAAGAGCCCGGAGTGGAGCGGCGGCTGGAGCCCTCTGCCGGTGGTTCGGACGGGTCAAGAGGAGAGGGGATAGGCTCTAAAGGCAATTCCTCGGAATAAACCACCTTAACACCCTTGATGCCTCGCTTTTGACATTCCTTGCGCATGATCCGGGCCAGGGCGCAGCCGGAGGTCTTGGAAATATCCGCAACCCGGAATGCGGAAGCATCCAGCTTGTTGCCGGTACCCATGCAGCTGATAACGGGAACATTAGCAGCCTTGGCCTGGGTGATCAGCGCCAGCTTGCCGGTGACGGTGTCAATGGCATCCAGCACATAATCATATTGGGAAAAATCAAATTGATCCTGAGTTTCCGGCAGATAGAAGACGGGAAAGGTTCTCACAGCAATGGATGGATCGATATCCGCGATCCGCGCCGCAGCCACATCTACCTTATACTTGCCAATGGTGCTGTGGGTGGCAAGCAGCTGCCGATTCAAGTTGGTCAGGCTCACGGTGTCGTTGTCGATCAGATCGATCTTGCCAATGCCGGCCCGGGCTAAAGCCTCTGCCGCATAACCGCCGACACCGCCCAGACCAAACAGAGCCACATGGGCTTTTCGAAGTTTTTCGATACCCGAATCCCCCAGCAGCAGCCGGGTGCGGGAATACTGGTCAGCCATGGAATCAGCTCCTTCGTGTGATGGCTATATGTTACCACGAAACCGGAGTTTCTGTCAATCCTGTGAAAAAAAGCCCGCCGAAGCGGGCTTTTAGATTGCCAATTGACCTTTATCGCGCTGACGCGCGAAATGGATAATTGATAATGAATAATGAATAATTACGGTATTTCCTTCGGAAATGATTTGAAATATGTCGCCGAAGGCGACTCCTTCATTGTCCATTATCCATTTTCCATTATCCATTGGCAGGCATAGCCTGCTCAATAAATGGCAATATATCAATTACACATACCGGATCTCGATCTCACCAAAGCTGGCATTGGCATCCAGGCGGATCGTTCCGCGCGGTATCGGATCCGGTTGACCCAGAATACTGATATCGCCAAAGGCAGTGCTGCTTTCAGGTTCTATCCGGAAGCGTTTGGGAACCCGTAGCTCCAGTGACCCAAAAGAGCAGCTTGCCTCCACTTCACAATCCTCTGCCAAGGTTTCACAGCCGGAAAGATCCACTGTCAGTTCGCCAAAGGAGCAGTTGATCTCGCCGCTTTCCAGCACAGGCAGTGTAATATAATGGGTATCTTCCCCAAAGGACAGGTTACAGGTAAAGGAATCCGCATCTGTTTCGCAATGGCTCTTTGTCTTGCCGTCGGAATTTTCGCTGCCCAGCTTTACACCGTTACGGGAAATGCGGAACCGGGGCTTTCTCGGCTTTTTCAGCGCGTCGACCAGAAGGCTGATGCCAACCAGCACCACGATGCCGGGGAAGATCAGACTGCTGTCGATGGACAGCTCCCAAATTCCCAGGTTGGCAACAATAAAATATCCGCCCAAAATCGTGCTGACGATGCCTGCCACGGAAAATTCTTTGGTTAGCTTGTGAATGCCAAAGCACAGCAGGAAGCTGGGCCACAGCATACTCCAAAAGGACACATCTAAATTCTTTATCCGGGCAAAGATCGTCAGACCGCCGGTAAGGATTACGAAGAGTGCGAAGAAAATACTGCCTTTTCGGCCGGCATCCCAATGAAACTCCCAGCTGCTTTTTTTCTCCTCTTCGGAAACGGTGTCGGCTACGACCTCCGCGGTATGTACCTGCGTATTTTCACGGCCCAACAGCGCATCGGTAGAGATCCCGAAAATGTCTGCCAGCTTGGGCAGTGTGGTAATGTCCGGGCAGGATTGGTCATTTTCCCATTTGCTGACAGCCTGGGCGGTGACACCCAGCTTTTCTGCCAATGCGTCCTGGGTCAGTCCCAGCCGTTTCCGGTTTTCTGAGATTCGATTTCCGAGAGTTTGTTCCATATCGGTACCTCCTTGTGTTTTCTAAGCATATCATGCCATAAATTTGGGCGAAAAGCTATCAAATATTCGTTAAATTTGAGAGTTTTTTCTGTCAACGGGCAGTTGAAACTCCCTCAACAACCGGTTGAGACGCATTTTTCTTGCAATCGGTGGGGTTTTAAGGTATGATACTATCATCCAATAAGGAGATGGTGCTATGCAGCTGTTAATCAAACAACGGGTGTTTTCCTGGTCGGATACTTATGATGTTTATGACCCATACGAAGAGGCCCGGTATTTCGTGAAGGCAGAGGCTTTCTCGTTTGGTCATCAAATTCATGTATATGATAAACGTACCAACCGGGAGGTGGGCTCTATCCACCAAAAGCTGCTGACTTTTCTTCCCCAGTTTGAGATCGTC
Organism: Oscillospiraceae bacterium; assembly: GCA_017397565.1. GTDB lineage: Bacteria > Bacillota > Clostridia > Oscillospirales > Oscillospiraceae > Faecousia. The sequence continues at coordinate 6,302 of JAFQIL010000004.1, forward strand.
ATTGACGGGATCCCTGTAGGTACGATCCGACGGGCGTTTTCCTTTTTCAAGCCCCGGTATCATGTGGATTTCTGCAATTGGGAAGTGGAAGGGGATTTTTTCCTTGGCTGTGATTACCGTGCTTATCAAGGGGATGAGCAGGTGCTGTCGGTAACCAGAGAGTGGTTCCACTGGGGAGATACTTATGTGCTGGATTACAGCAATGCCTCGGATGAGATTCCCGGGCTTCTGCTGACCATTGCCATTGATGCGGCTAACTGCAATAATAAATAAACAGGAGGGGCTTATGGAAAAAATCACAAGCTTTACCATTGACCATATCAAGTTACAGCCGGGGCTTTATGTCTCCCGGAAAGACAAGGTGGGGGCACAGACGGTCACCACCTTCGACCTGCGGCTTACCAGCCCCAATGAAGAGCCGGTGATGAACACCGCGGAAATGCACACCATCGAGCATTTGGCGGCAACCTTCCTGCGCAATGAGACTGCCTGGAAGGAAAAGGTTCTCTACTTTGGTCCCATGGGCTGCCGCACAGGCTTTTATCTGCTGCTGGCAGGGGATTATACTTCCCGGGCTGTGCTGGATTTGGTACGCGATTGCTTCTGCTTTGTCCGGGATTTCCGGGGGGAGGTTCCCGGCGCCAGCGCCAGGGACTGCGGAAACTATCTGGATATGAATCTGCCTATGGCAAACTACTGGGGCAACCGCTATGCTTCACTGCTGGAAAACATCCCGGAAGACCGGCTGGTCTACCCGGAATAAGGAGGATACAAGAATGTTGGGAATTATTGGCGCTATGGATGTGGAAGTGGCGCTGCTGAAGGGAAAAATGGAAAACAGCAGGATCAGCTGTTGGGCAGGTATGGAATTTTGCGAGGGTATTTTGGAAGGGACACCCGCGGTGGTGGTACAGTGCGGCGTAGGTAAGATCAATGCCGCTATGTGCACCCAGCTGCTGATCGACCGCTTTTCCGTGCGTGCGGTGGTAAATACCGGCATTGCCGGTTCTTTGGATGTAAACCTGGATATTGGCGATCTGGTTATCAGCCGGGATGCTATCCATCACGATTTTGATCTGCACTTCTGGGGGCGTCCCATCGGTCAGGTACCGGGATTGGATGTTACAGCCTTCCCGGCTGCGGAAAGCCTGATAGAAAGCGCGTACAAGGCTGCTGAAGCGATTAACCCCGGCCATACCCGGATTGGTCGGGTGGCCAGCGGTGACCAGTTTATCTGCTCCCGGGAGCAGAAGGATAAGATCATTGCGGATACCCAAGCTGTCTGTGCGGAAATGGAGGGGGCTTCCATTGCCCATACCGCATACCGCAACGGCATTCCCTTTGTGATCATCCGGGCGATTTCCGATAAGGCTGACAACAGTGCGGAAATGGATTATCCTGCCTTTGAAGCCATCGCCGCGGACCGTTGTGCCCGGGTGGTGCTGACCATGGCCCGGACCATGGCTGACCTATGAGAAAACTTTGCTGTTTTTGGCTTTTGATAGCCCTGCTGTGGCTGGTGGCAGGCTGCGGCAATCCCCAAACAGAGCCGACGCAGACGGAAAAGCCGGTAGATGCCGGGATATTTTATTCCTCAGCGAAGAAAGCTGTTGCGTCTGCGGAAAATCTGCTGCTGGAGTATACTCTGGAGCAGACCCGGACTGTGGGGGATAACACCTTCACAAAGCAGGTCACCGGCAAAGCGTCTTATCAGGGCTATGCCCGGGATGGAATGCTGGCCAAGGTGGAGGAGACTCAGGATTTCGGCTACTACCGGTGCGGCTATAGCGAAATTTATTATGAGGCAAAAGCCTACGCAACGGTAAATGACAGCTTTTTTTGGACCAACCAAAGCCCGGAGGACTTTGTCTCCCGACAGCTTCCCCCGGTGCTGCTTACCCCGTCAGTTTATGACACGGTGACATACAGCGAAGGGAAAAATGTGATCTTGTTTTCGGATCCCCGGCAGCTGGAGGCATGGGTCGGTGAAGGGGAGCTCCTGGAAGCTTCCGGTGAAGCGGTGTTTGACGCAAAAGGCACGCTCCAACAGACCCGTTATCAGGTGCAGTACCGAAAAGGAGAGGCAGAATGTACCCTTTCTGTTACGGTACAGGTCACATTGCCCCAGCAGCTGGACCTGAGTGGGGTTCAAACGGTGGAAAAACAAAACAGCGTATGGCTCTCGAACCTGGATGCTCCGAGAAAATTGGTGCAGGTGGTGGCGGATGTGTATTCTGCAAAGAGCCTTACCTGCCAGCTGGCAGAGACCATTACCAGCGAGGCAGTTCCGCTTTCCTATACCCGCAGCGGCCACATTCTCTTCCGGGGACGGGATGATTCTTTCACGGCAGAGGTTGTGAATGCTTCGGAGCTTTCCAATAATCGGGGCGTGGTTTCCCAGACCAGCCAGAAAGAGCAATTCCAAAAAGGCGTCTACACGGTAAGTGTGAACGGTGGAGATCCCAGCCAAAACGGCGGCATCACCGCGGTTTCCATGCGCCAGTACTGTGAGGACACCATACTTTCCGGTCTGCTTGCGGTAAAGTATCTGCGCAGTGCTTCTGCGGAAGCGGAGGGCAAACTGCTGCGGTTGGAATTGGGCGGCAGTATCGATTTCCGGGAAATGATGAACAGGCATTTACAGAATGTTTTGCAGGTGGATTTAGATGCTTTGGCAAGTGTTTCAGAGTATCATGGCTTCGGCGGATACCTGACAGTAGATATGGAAACGGGGCTTCCGGTGGCCTTTGGTATGTTTATGGGAAAAAGCCACACCATGGATGGGGTGGCATATCGACTGGATTACCGCCTGGATGAAACCTTAGCTTTTCCATAAGACAAGCCGCGGAAATTTCCGCAGGCTATGCTTGACAAATAAGCGCAACAGAAGTATAATTTTCCTAGTTTCCGGGCTTGTAGCGCAGTTGGGAGCGCACCACATTCGCATTGTGGGGGTCGAGGGTTCGAATCCCTTCAAGTCCACCAAAAAGAAACGACAATTTTCGACAGAAGATTGTCGTTTCTTTTTGTTCTTTTCACTTTTCTCTTTTCGTTCTTCTCTCTTCTCTAAAATTGTCGTTTCCAGATAAAAGATAAGAGAGAAAAGAGAAGAGAAAAGGTAGCTTTGCTTCGCAAAGCGTTGAATTATATAATAATTTGTGGTATGCTTGTGCTACAGTAGGGACAAATTTGTAATATGTTAATGTTGTTTGTTGTGCGAGTAAATGTATGTTGTAATTAGTTGTAAAGTCATTAAGGTATAACTGAACATATTTGCATATGTGGGCACGAAAAGTCAGGAAATTATATTATTTTGTTTTATAATGTAATTACACGGAAAGGGGAACAACTATGGATTGGATTACCGGAATACAAAATGCTATCAACTACATAGAGGAACATTTAACAGAAGAAATCAATTATGACAAGGTGGCTGATGAAGCCGCTTGTTCAAGCTTTTATTTTCAAAGAATTTTTGGTGTTCTATGCGATATTTCTCTTGGCGAGTATATTCGCAATAGAAGACTAACTCTTGCCGGCAATGAGTTGAATGCTTCCGACATAAAAGTAATAGATATTGCATTAAAGTATGGTTATGAAAGCCCAGAGAGTTTTACAAGAGCTTTTTCTAAGTTTCACGGAATAACACCGTCCGAAGCAAAGAAAAATGGCTCAAAGCTAAAATCGTTTTCTCGTCTTTCAGTGAAAATTACATTAAGCGGAGGTTCTATGATGGACTATAAAATTGTTGAAAAGGAAGCTTTTGAAATTATTGAAAAGGTTGAAGCACATAGCATCGAAAACGATGTAAATGCAAAAAGCATTCCAGATTTTTGGACAAAATCACACAATGACGGGACGGTGAAAACTTTACTGGAAAACACAACCGACAGAACATTCATTTTTGGCGTTTGCTATGGTAATAATGCCGATCGTGCAAAGACTTTTGACTATTCTATTGGAGCGGTATATAACAAAAAAGCTGCTGTTCCGAAAGGATTTCGCAGAAATACAATTCCCGCAAGGACTTGGGCAATTTTCGAGTGCAAAGGAGCAATGCCGAAAGCAATGCAAGATATGTGGCACAAAATAACTTCAGAATTTTTCCCGACATCTGGTTATCAGCCAACATATGAAATGGATATCGAAGCCTATACAGAAGGTAATATGGATGAATCAGATTATCGTAGCGAAATTTGGATACCGGTAGTCAAAAAGTAAGATTGTTTAGCTTAAATTATTGAAATACCGTACCATAATATTGCAAATATTTAGGCAAGGCAGGAATAGCCGTCATACTTTTGGCAAATTCACAGCTTAAAAACAAAGTTTTTAACTACATTTTCGCCGGTATGATTTTAAATGTGTCGGTATGATTTTTGTCATACCATCAAAAATAGAGTTATCTCGCAATTTCGGGATAACTCTATTTGTATATATAACTTGAAAATGATAATAAAAAATGTTATATTAAATATAAGAAAAAGCTTGTTGTTATGCGGAAAATTCAACTTGTGGAAATGACTTCCACAAGTTGTAAATGGGCGCCTCCACTTGTCAGGGGAGGTGGCACGGCGGTGCCGTGACGGAGGGGTAGTTATCTCTCCCTCAGTCAGCCTCGCTGACAGCTCCCTCTGACGAGGGAGCCGAAAACTAACTTGTCCCTAATTTAACACAAGCATATAATTCAATCAGAGGTGATGACGAATGAACAGTCCTTTGCTCGATAAATCTCTTGATTTTGCAACACAGGTAGTATTGTTTTACGAGGATTTTTCTAAAACAAAAAAAGATACAACAATCGCAAAACAGTTACTTCGTTCTGCTACAAGCGTTGGTGCAAATATAAACGAAGCCATATACGGTAACAGCAAAGCGGATTTTATATCAAAGCTTCACATTTCACTTAAGGAAACCGGTGAAAGCATATATTGGCTCACGCTTCTGAAAAGAACAAGTTTGATGGAATATAACTATGATGAACCCATTTCTCTTGCTGAAGAAATTAAGAGGATGCTGATTGCATCACTTAATACCGCAAAGGAAAATAAATGAAGATTCTTTTTACTGCCTTCAAAGGCGTTCACAACACTTCTTTTCAGTTAGTAAATCAAACCGAAAATATCTTTTTTGGTGGACTTGATAAAGAGCGTCATAAATTTGTATCAGTTTAAAGAAAAAAGTGTTTTTACATACTTGACAAATGTGCGCAGGTGAGCTACAATAGCGCCAATATCGACAAAGCGTTTGAGCAGAAATCAGTAACCGTTTGTGGCGTTTCAGAGAGCTGTTGGTTGGTGTAAAGCAGTAATGCGGATGACGGTGAATTCCTTCTGTGAGCTGTTGGCTGAAGGCAGTATGCTGCGTAGGCTTTACCGGGTGCGACCGTTACATCGCCAGGGTGTGCTTGCACCTAATGAGGCTCTGCTTGTGAAGGCAGAGCAAAGCAGAGTGGTATCACGGTTATGCTGTAACTGTCCCTGTTTCCTTTTGGGAAACAGGGATTTTTATTTGGTTTTCGCAGTTTCGGCTGTGTAACATATTTTCTACGCAAAAGGAGAAATTTTTATGAAAAAGTTAGTATCTTTCATTTTGGCATTGGTTTTGTGCCTTGGCTGCCTGGCTTTGACCGGCTGCGGCGAGAAGGTAGATTTTACTGTTGGCGTATGCCAGCTGATGGAGCATGATTCTTTGGATAAGGCTACCCAAGGCTTTACCGATGCTTTGAAGGCAGAAATGGAAAAAGCCGGAAAGACCGTCACCGTTGAGGTACAGGTTGCCGGTGAGGCAGATATCTGTACCACCATCATCAACGCCTTTACAGCCAAAAATGTGGACCTGATCATGGCCAATGCCACCCCTGCCCTGGCAGCTGCGGCTACCGGCACTACCACCATCCCCGTGCTGGGCACCTCCGTAACGGATTATGCGGATACCTTTGCCGGTAAGATCCCTGCCAACGTTTCCGGTACTTCCGATGCGGTTCCTTTTGATGAGCAGGCAGAAATGATGATCGAGACCTTGAACCTGGTCGCCGGAGATCAGGTTGGCGTGCTCTACTGTACCGGCGAATCCAATTCCCGGATCCAGTATGAAGCGGTGAAGGCTTTATTTGAGGCAGAGGGGATTGTTGTGGAGGCCTATACTTTCTCTGAGACAACCGAGCTTCAGGCTCTGGTAACGAAGGCTGCCGGCGAGTGCAAGGCCATCTATGTTCCCTCTGACAATACCGTAGCTGATAACGACACTGTGGTCGGCACCATCTGCAACGAGAAAAAGATTCCCGTATATACCAGCTACGGCGGTAAGATCTGCTATGCAAGCCTGGCCATTGATTATTACCAGTTGGGCTATGAGACCGGAAAAATGGCAGCCCAGGTCCTGCTGGGCAACAAGACGGTGGCAGACCTGGAAATTATGACCCTGACACCCAGCGTTGTTTACAATGAGGAGCTTTGCCGACAGTTGGGGATTGAGATTCCTGAAAAGTGATTGGATGAATTCGTATGGGTGCTTTTTTTAATACATTGCCCGGTGCCGTTGCCCAGGGGATGATTTGGGGCATTATGGCCATAGGTGTATATATTTCCTATAAGATTTTGGATATTGCGGATCTGACTGTGGACGGTTCTATTTGTACCGGCGCTTGTGTCTGTGCTGTGATGGTAGTTGCCGGTGTGCCGGTATGGCTGGCGATGCTGGCGGCTGTCCTGGCCGGTGCTGCAGCTGGCGTTTTGACGGGACTTTTACATACGGCATTGGGGATACCTTCCATTTTGGCGGGAATTCTTACACAGCTGATCCTGTATTCCGTAAATTTGGCGATCCTTGGGGGTAAGTCTCTGGTTTCTCTTGCCGGAAACCGGGAAGATCTGCTGCTGAGCATGAGCAACAATCCTGCTGCGATTTTGGTGGCTGCTATCAGTGTCGCGGTGCTGGTGGTGGCATTGTGGCTGTTTTTCTATACGGAGGTAGGGCTGACCCTGAAGTCCACAGGAGACAACCCGGACATGAGCCGCGCCCAGGGTGTCAACGTAAAGCGAAACAAGGTCCTTGGCTTGGCAATTGCTAACGGGATCGTGGCGTTAGCCGGCGCACTGTTGGCGCAGTATAAGGGTTCTGCCAATATCAACGACGGTCGTGGTGCCATTGTGATCGGTTTGGCGGCAATCTTTATCGGACTTTCTGTATCTCTGAAGATCAAGCCGAATTTTGTGGTGAGCCTGATCGGCGTGGTCGGCGGCGGAATCGTCTACTACATCATTTACAGTGTGGTTATTTTGATCGGTCTGAAGACGGATTATTTGAAAATGCTGTCTGCCATTATTGTAGTGCTGTTCCTGGCAGTCCCTTATCTGAAAGGGGAGTTTTTTACAAAACGAAAGCCTGTTTCATTGCCCACAAATCCGGGAGGTGATGATCATGCTTAAAGTGACCAATCTGCAGAAAACCTTTAATCCCGGCACCATCAATGCAAAAACAGCATTGAATGGCTTTGATCTGCATATTGCAGAAGGCGATTTCGTGACAGTGATCGGCGGCAATGGGGCGGGAAAAAGCACGCTCCTCAATGCCATTGCCGGTGTATGGAAACCGGATTACGGAACTATCGAGATCGACGGCGTGGATGTTACCAATATGCCGGAGCATAAGCGGGCTAAGTTTTTAGGCAGAGTATTCCAGGATCCCATGAAAGGAACCGCTCCGGATATGGAGATCGCGGAGAATCTTTCCATCGCAGCAAGACGCGGCACAAAGCGGAGACTGGTTTGGGGATGTACACGGAAGGACCGGGAAAACTATCGGTCTTTGTTGGCACAATTAGGACTAGGCCTGGAGGATCGGCTGTCTTCCAAGGTGGGGTTGCTGTCCGGCGGTCAGCGCCAGGCTGTGACACTTTTGATGGCAACCATCCGCAAGCCCAAGATCCTGCTTTTGGATGAACACACAGCGGCTTTAGACCCCAAAACGGCAGACAACGTGCTTAAGATCACGGAAAAACTGGTAACAGAGCATAAACTGACGACTTTGATGATCACGCATAATATGCACGATGCCATTGCCTACGGCAACCGATTGATCATGATGCATGAGGGAATGGTCGTTGTCGATGTTTCCGGTCAGGAAAAGAAGCGGATGACGATCAATCAGCTTCTGGACTTGTTTGAAAAAGCCAGCGGCAGCGCATTTTCCAGCGATAAGGTGATTCTTTCCAAATAAGAAATTCCGGTCCATCCGCAAAGTCAGTGTGACTTTACGGATGGACCGGAGCTGTTATTTGAAGAAACTATGGTTGACGCACAGTCGGTAATGTTGTAAAATATGTGCAAAAGCTGTTCAAATCAGGAGGTATATTATGAAGACCAGAACGTTGATCATTGTTGCAATTGCATTTGTACTTATCGTATTGCTGAGCAATCGAATTTCCCTCTATTTTGGACTTCAGGATACAGCCGGATTGGAAGAGGGCATGACATTTACGCAATATACCGAGCTGTTCCCGGAAGACAAACGCATTGACTTTTGCAACTATAGCATTTGCGTCAACGATAAAGGCTTTCCGGTGCTGATCCGTTGCGAAGATGACAAGATCGTCAAAATCCAAGTTATAGATTTGTCCAAGGCCAGCGATAAGCCGGAGCGTTTTGAAGAGCTAACCCCCGGAATGACCCTGTCTCAGGTGGTTCAAAAGGTTGGCGCACCGGACGGATATTCCAAAGTAGACGACATGACATTGGTGTATAACTCCCGGAATGAATGGATCTATCAGATCCAATTCACATCGGAAGACAATGTGCTGTATGTCAAGAGCGTAACCTCAGAAAGTATAGAGCAAGCCCAATAAAAATACAGCAGGAAACCGTCGGTTTCCTGCTGATTTTTTATTGGCCATGTTTTCTTTTTTCCCAAACGCCGAAGCATTTTTTCACCAGCCAGCAGCTTAAGACTGCCAGGGCGCTGCCCAAGAGGACAGAGCTAATGACGTCAGTAGGATAATGCAGATACAGATACAGCCGGGAGAAGGCAACAAGGCAGGCCAGAACCGTTGCCGGAATGCCCAGCCTTCTGTCGTGGATCAGCAGCGCAATGGCTGCTTCAAAAGAAGCGATGGTATGACCGGAAGGGAAGGAGTAATCGCTGGGGGTAGAGACCAGCAGCGCGATGTTTTTTCCGTAGTTTTCCAAAACGAAGGTGTAGGGGCGGATCCGGGCAACCAACGGCTTCAGCGTGAGATTGCACAGCAATAGTCCCATCAGCAGAGCGATACCCATGGAAAGACCGGCTTTGCGGTATTTGGGGATGCAAATGAGTATGACAGCAATGGCGATCCAAAAGATTCCGCCATCTCCCAGTAAGGTGATCCACGGCATGATGGCATCCAATACCGGACACCAAAGCTTATCCGCGATCCAATCCAAAACCGGAATGTCAAAATGCGCTGCAAACCAGGTCAGCAATGCTTCCATTATGCTTCCCCTTTCTCAAACAGGGCGTAAAGGGTCATGGGCGTAAGCTTCTCACCCGAAAGCACGACGGTGTTGGTTTCGTCAGGCTTGAAGACAATGGTCATGGTGATCTTGCCGTTTTCGTTCTTCTCCTGACGGGCCCAGCCGGAGAATACCATTCCTTCAGGAACGGTAACGGCAGGCAAGGTCAGGGTTTTGCTGGCGGTATCCACAAAGAATGTGTCCAAAACCGTCTCACCGTTCAGGAAGGTCATCCGCACCAGCTCCGTCTGCTGGGCGATATCTACCTGTGTCATGTCACTGAGCAGCCATTTTCCGCTGGCATCCAGCGTGAAGAACAGGGAATAATCCATTTCGTAATTTTTTACCGAACCGTCAAAACGGGTGACACGGTTGGTCATAGCAGCCCGGACAGAGAACAGGGTGTCGCTGTAGCGATAGAAATCCCGGTAGGTGATGGGACTGATCTCGTAGCTCAGGTAATCCTGCATCCAACGGTCGATAGCGCTGATGGTGTTGTAAACCTCAGAGTTGGGAACGCAGCAAGCTGCCAGCTGTTTTTTGGAGGCGGCTTTGATCATGTATTTGGCAAAGGTCTCCAGGGAGGTCTTTACAAAGCCCTGCTCGGCCTCAGTCATTTCCATGGTGAGGGGAGGAAGTGTGTAGCTTTTGCTTGCGGCATCGTAATTCATGACAACAGGGTTGCCGTTTTCATCGGCAACAGTCACTTCCGGGGGGATCAAAAATCCGGAAATGGTTTGCACCTCCAACCGATAGCCGTGGAGGCCCTCCGGCAGGTATTTTTCGGCACCGGTGGTTACGGTGCGGATGGTGTAGGTATCATCCAAGGCTACTCCGTTAACAGAAACCGTATAGCCGGGAAGCTTTTCCACGGTAACAGCCTCTTCTCTGGTATAAAACAATTCCAGTGTACCAAATTCCCATTCCGGGATCTCAGTTTGGGAATCCGCGCCGCCGGTGAGGGTAAAGGTGCCGATCTTCTCGCCATCCAGCTTGACAATATACTTATGGTCACCGGAAAGACCGGCAGAGGTCTCTACATAGGTGATCTCCTTGCCTGCAGCTTTGGCTTCCATATAGGAAACAAAAGCGTCGCTGCCTTCATAGGTGGTATCTTCGATGCCGGCCAGACGGTAAAGCTGTTCCCAATCCGGGTCGGAGAACAAGTCTTCAAAAACCTCTTCACATTTCTTCTCCGGCTGAGAAGCTTCGTAGCGAGTCAGCCAATCTTCCAGAGGAACGGTGATTTTCCGCAGGCCTACAAAAAAGGCCGCGATCAGCAAAACATAAAAAGTGTAAAAGATAATGGTGCTGAGCCGTGGCTTACGGAAAAAATTTCTTTTTTCCTTCTTTTCAGGCGCTTTTAACGGCTCTGCCGGGGGAGTCGCCGGGGCCTCATTAAGAGAATCCAGCGTGATCTCGTCAATAGACACCGTCAAAGACTCGTCAGGCGCTTCGTCATCCTTGGGGGAAACCGGCAAGGGTTCCTTGGGCGCGCCCTTTTTGGGTTGATAGTATTTTCCTTTGTACATAATCATTCCTCACTTGACGGACGGACCATGATGTAGGTCGGCATACGACGGGGAGTCTCCTGCAGGAGAGAGTAGCTGTTGATCATAAGCAAAGCATCTTCTGCGCCGTATTTTCCGTAAACATCCTTGTAGAACATGGCGGAAGAAGAGCCACCGTCCAAATTGCAGGCATTGACAGCGCCGTATTCTACCATGATGTTAATGATATCTGCATAGGTACCGCCCAAAGATCCCAGCTGGCGACCGTCGATGCACAGCAGGATGACAGCACCGTCAGCCCGCTGACCAATGGCGGTGCGGGGGTTGTAGCCGGAATTCTGGTTGTAGGCGGATTCGTTGATCACGCCGTCCATGATCAGCACAGGACCGAAGCAGCAGCCGTCGCGGATATTCAGCTCTTTTGCTTTTTGCGCGTTCATAGAGGGGGCGACAACGAGAATATTGTCCTCAGTAAAGCCGGCAAAGCCGTGGTAGCTTTTTTTGTCATCCCAAACCACTTTACCTTCAGAAATAACAAGTCCGGAAGGAACGCTGCCGATGGAGGGACTGCCGGTGCCGTTATCAAAAAACGCGCCGCCGTTGACCGCGGCCACGGTACCTAATTCCATCATGGTCAAATTGATGGGTTTACCGGGGATGGCTGTGGAAAAGCTCTGTCCGGGGTACAGGGAGGTAGCCACGAATACCGCGGAGGGATCCCGCACGATCATCACGTGGGCGGTATACATATCGCCCTGAACAGTTTCAATGCGAATGCCATCGGGATGATCCTTCCATTCAGAAGAAAGCTGACCGTTGTTGATATCTGTTTGGATTACTACCTGATCTGCGGAGGAAACATCGGCAGGCAGTGTGGAATTGACGCTGCTTTGCACATTCTTCACGCCTTCGTCACCAATGAACAGGCCGGGGATCCACTTGGTGGCGCTGGCCTCCAAAAGGGACATGGTAAGCACATTTTTGGCGGACTCAGAGGGCCCGTTGAAGATCAGGTTACAAACAGTCCACAGACCGATCACCAGTAAAATGACAACGGTAAACAAGGTCAGCAGCGTTCTGCGGACGATACACCAAATGATTTGGCTGATTTTTCGCTTGGGACGGGGAGTGGTAGGATTCATATGTATTACCTCATTGGTTACTTTTTTCTGCGGGAAAACACCCAACGCTGCTGTGCCAGATAGCTGACAAAATACAAAGCGATCATCACCAGCATATGGTAAACAGCCCGTAAAAATACAAGCTCTTCACCCACATTCAGCAGTCGGTAGATACCCTCAGTTCCTACAAACTGCAAAATTGCCACGGGAAAGGCAACGGCGTAGTATTTACCAAGGGCTGACAGCATTTTTTCCGAGGAATGGAAGACGAATTTGTGGTTCAGGAAGAAATTCAGCAGGGAGGAAACCAGTCTGGCACCCAGAATCGTGACAGCAGACAGCTTCCATCCGAAGAGAACATCGCACAGCGCAAAGGTGAGAAAAGCGTGGAGAGCCTCGTCGATCAAAGAGGTGAAGAGGGAGCTGGCAGTATATTTAAAGAAATGGGCCAAAATCAGCTTGTAAATACGCCAGGAGTCCCGTACTGCCCGGAAATGGGAGCTTTTATTCTCCTCAATATAGACGGTGCGGATCTTAACTTCCTCATAAGAAAGGGACTGGGCTTTCATAAACAGCAGCATGTTTGTTTCGTATTCAAAACGGTCACCGGGTATGGATACCAACTGTTCCAAAGCAGACCTTGGGATAGCCCGCAGACCGGTTTGCGTGTCAGAAAGCTTCATGCCCACAAAAATCTTGAAGATACCGCAGGTGATCTTGTTGCCAAAACGACTGCGGGAAGGTACATCCGCCTGATTGAAAGTCCGGGCACCCAAAACGATGTTTCCGGTTTCCAGCATACGCAAGGCGCACTCACGGGTGTCTTCCGGATGGTGCTGATTGTCGCCGTCTACCGTAATGACACCGTAGCCATCCGGCCTGTTTTCCAGGAACCATTGAAAAGCGGTCTTTAACGCGGCACCCTTTCCCCGATTTTCGGGGTGATGCAGCAAGTGGACCTGAGGATGTTGGGCGGCTGTTTCAAAGTAGTGTAGATTGTTGGGGTTACTGCCGTCGTTGACTAAAATAATATCCGTAAAGCCGTATTCCAAAAGACCGTTTACAACGGTGATCAATTTGTCGTCAGGGTCTAAAGAGGGAAGAACAACAGAAATTTTGGATAGTTCCAGCATTGCTACACCTCTGTTTCTCTAAGTATTCGATATATTATAGCACATTTTGCAGGAAAAGGGAAGAGTATAAATGGGGGATTATGCGGCATCGCCGGGGGCAATAGACCAAAGATTGCGAATCTGATCCTTGATCACCGCATATTGCCAAAGATACTGCGAATTGGTTTTGCTGTTGGGGTCGTTGATCTTCAAATACCCGTCCTGGGTTCCGGTGATCACGATGAAATGACCGGAGGTTGTAAAATCCCCGGGGCCCATGGCACAGATCACCGGATGACCGGCGGCCAAGGATTTTAAGATCCGTCCTTCATCCAGAGGAAGCTCTGTAACAGACAGTCCCAGCTTTGCACCGCCCTGGCTGATCAGTGTCCAGGAAGAGCCGCTGCCGGGGACATAGTAGCCTTCTTCACCAGCAAAACGGATCATGGCATCCGGGGAAAAGGCAGGATCGTCAGTCACATAGATGGCGGCCATGGAAAGGCAGACAGGGCCGCAGCCGGTCAGACCGGCAACATCGCTGCCGTAGGTGAGATAGCCCCACCGGGGATCCCACTGTAGAAACAGGGGCACCGTATCGGTATTTAAGTAAGGGGTCATATCCGGGGTGTGGACGGAGTCTTTGGCAGCAGGGTATTGCAAAACAAATTCCTCTGTTTCCGGGTTGCGCCGGAGCAGGTCGATCAAGCTTTCCGGGTAATCCCGCAAAGAGTAGCCGTGCTCTTCAGCGTAGAGCCAAACGGTATATTCTGCCGTTCCCGGTTCGGGACGGCGGCTAAACAATCCGCAGCTGGCTGCCGCAAGGATACAAAGAACGAGCAGCACGGCAGATAACAATATGATGATCTTTCGCAGGGGATGGGGACGGGTATCTGCGTATCTCATAGCTGCCTCCCGGGATTTTTTACTATTATAGCATAGAATATAGCAATTGTCTTCTGTAAATTATGGATTTATATGAAAAGAAAAACAGCTTGTCCCTGCCTCAGCAAGATCAAGCTGTGAATATTCAAAGCCAGCTGGTAATGAAGATTTCCAAACCAATGAAAATCAGAATCATGCCCCCCAGAAGTCCTGCTTTTCCGGAAAGCTTAGTGCCGGCCTTTTTGCCGATGGCAAGGCCTGCCATGCAAATTCCGTATGTAACAGCGGCAATAATACCGGCGGCCGCCAGAGCCATAACCAGAGTATGTTCTGCAATGGTAAAGCCAACAGACAAAGCATCGATGGAGGTGGCAATGCCCTGGGTCAACAGAAGCCCGATGGTAAGCTTGGGAACACAGTCCGGGCATTCCTGCTCACAGCGGCTGTCATAGATCATCTTTCCGCCGATATAGCTCAGCAATGCCAGCGCGATCCAGGGGATCAGGGTTTCAAACACACGGAAATACTGGACGATGGTGTGAATGCAGACCCAGCCGATGAGTGGCATGGCGGCCTGAAAAAGGGCAAATACACCGGCGATGGTACACATTCTTCCGGTTTTCATTTTTGGTTCATGCAAACCGTCAGCCAGGGAAACGGAAAAGGCATCCATAGCCAAACCCGCACCCAGCAGAATGCTGTTAAAGAAAAAAACAAAGCTCCAATCCATATTGCTGTGACTCCCTCGGATCCGTAAAAAAATAGGACTTTCTTTTCCGAAAACAGAATTAGTCTAACATTCTAAAGGTGTTCTGTCAAGGAAAAAGAGGAAGGCAAAAAAAGAAATGACCCTTGACCGCGGTTCTTTTGCCGTTTGCGGTCAAGGGTCATTTCTGTTCTGTCTTATTATCTAACATCATTGGTTAACCTCTCTTTCTGCAGTTTGGACGCTGCGGCTGATCATGTCTTCCAGCGTTCCCAACCATCACTTTCAACTTCTGGATTCTCTAAGCGAGATGCTCTTTTGTGGTGGAACTTCGTCGTAAATGATGCCGGTCGTCCTTTGGCCTAAAGTGTATCAGCAGATCTGTTTGCCCAATTTAAATTGTTTCTTCGATTATATTCTGTTAAATTTCACTTTTCAGTTTTGAATTCTGCTGATCTGACTTGGCCTTTGGTTTATTTACCTGTACATTGGTATCACCCTTTCTGACTATAGATTACCACAAAGAAATTGGAAAATCAATATGGAAAATTGTACAAAGTAAACAAAGCCGAATCGTACAAAATGTAGAAATTAGCACTTATAAACAAAAAGCCGTTGACAGGGGAAAAGGTGTTGCGATATAATGAATTTGTTGGGCGGCTTGTGACCGCCGTGAAAAAGCTCCCTTCCGGGTTGGAGGGAGCTTTTGTTATTGCAATTTGGCGGCAGCTTTCTGGGCAGGCAGACAAGCGATATACCGATCCAGGTAAGCCGCAAAACCCTTAGCGCCTTCGGTGGTGGGGCAGACGCAGCTGCTTTTTGCGGTAGCAAAGACTCTGTTTTGCAGATAGTCTTCCAAAGATTCACCGTCTGCTTTCTGCAGCATATAGGCTGCCAGCAGCGCCATGCCCCAGGGACCGCCCTCGCCGGCAGTCTCCATGGTGGTGATGGGAACATTTAAGGCATCCGCCATGATCTGCTGACCCACGACAGGTGTTTTAAAGAAGCCGCCATGACCCAGCAGCTTATCGGATTCTACCTGCTCTTCCCGGGCCAGCATATCCATGCCGATCTTCAAGGTAGCAATGGCACCGTAAAGCTGGCTGCGCATCAGGTTGGCGATGGTTAGTCTGCTGTCCGGCAGACGAACCAGCATGGGGCGTCCGGTTTCGGTGGCGGTCAGAGGCTCGCCGGCAAAGTAATTGAAAGCGATAATGCCGCTGCAGTCGGCTTCACCCTCCAAAGCCTTGCGGTACAGGGTAGGATAGAGCGTATTCATGTCTACCGCAATACCCATAGTGCGCATGCCGTCCGCGATCAAATTGACCCAGGCGTCGATTTCAGAGGTGCAGGTGTTGGTGTGGGCCATGGCAACCGTCTTGCCTGCAGGGGTAGCCACCACATCGATTTCCGGATAGTACTTTTTCAGAGGCCGCTCCAAGACCTGCATGGAAAAGGCGGAGGTGCCGGCAGAAATGCTTCCCGTGCGGGGGAATACCGCGCCGGTGGCTACCATGCCGGTACCGGCATCGCCCTCAGGGGGGCAAAGGGGGATCCCGGCTTCTAAGGTGCCGGTCTCATCCAACAGGGCGGCACCGGCTTTCGTCAGGCAGCCTGCGGACTGTCCTGCCCGCTTTACCACGGGGAGAATGTCCCGCAGCGTCCATGGGAAGTCATAAGACTTCACCAGCTCGTCAAACTGCGCCACCCTTGCGCCATCAAAATCACCGGCCGCATCATCGTAGGGGAACATACCGGAGGCTTCTCCCACACCGACCACATTTTCTCCGGTCAGCAGACCGTGGATGTAGCCGCTGAGGGTGGTAAGCCTTGCGATGTTCTTTATATGCGCTTCTTCGTTGAGGATCGCCTGATACAGGTGGGCGATGCTCCAGCGCTGGGGAATGTTGAATTGGAACAGCTCTGTCAAGGCTTCCGCGGCAGGGGCGGTGATGGTATTGCGCCAGGTGCGGAAAGGAGCGATCTGCTTTCCGTCTTTATCCAAAACCAAATAGCCGTGCATCATGCCGGAGATGCCCATCGCTGCGATTTTAGACAGAGAATGACCGAATTTCTTCCGCACATCTTTTTGCAGATCGGCATAGCAGGCACGAAGACCTTCTATGGCTTTTTCCAAAGGATAGACCCAAACGCCGTCTACCAAATCGTTTTCCCAGGAAAAGCTACCGGAAGCGATGGGGTTATGATCTTCGTCGATCAAAACGGCTTTGATCCGGGTGGAGCCAAGCTCAATGCCCAAAAAGGTGTTTTCTAAATTCATAATGTGCTCCTTCTAAAAAAGCCTCCCATTAGCGGGGTGAGCATAGGGATATGCTCACCCCACAGTGATATAGATTTGCAGAGCAAATCTGTGATATACGCTTTGCGGCGTGTGATATAGGCTTCGCCTGTGATATATTTTCTTCGAAAATGTTATGGTTAAAAATAAATGCCGCTTTTGCGGCATTTATTTTTATATACAATTTGTCCCGAAGGGACACCACAATTTGCCTGAAGGGCAAATATCACATTGCGCAAGCAATATATCACATTTCCGTCAGGAAATATATCATTTTCCCATAGGGAAAATATCACTGGTCGTTGCGGAAACTCCTTTTCGCAATGACCCTTGGAGGCTTTTTCATACTTAGATTGCCTTGGCGTTGGCCAGCAGGTACTTTTCTGCTTCGGGATTCCAAAGACCGTTGTTAGCCTTGCACAGACGGTCCAGCTCAGCAAACATGGGATCGGTCTTGCCCAGCTCCTCAAAGTCGGAGATTGCTGCCAAAGGCAGGTCGATCTGAGTGTAGATCAGCTTCTTGCCGCCGGGAATCTTGGGCAGGTTCAGAGTGGTGTCGACGACAGCGTTCAAACCGCCGATGTGGGTGACCAGGCCGGAGGGGTTCAGCTTGCCGGCATTCATCATCTCAATGGCTTCCTGCATATCGTGGGTGTTGCCGCCGGAGGTGCCAACCACATGGGTGTACAGGTAGTGAACATTGTACCAGTTGAAGGGCGCCTTGAACTGAGAGTCGGTAGGACCGGCAAAGAAGTTCAGACAGCCGTCAAAACCGAGAATGTCGTCGGCCTGCTCAATGACGGGCTTTACAGGGGCGAAGCAAACCACATCGTCATAGCCGGTGCCGCCGGTAAGGCTGCGCAGGTACTCGGTGGCGTTCTCCATCCGGGTATTGACATAGTGCAGCTCAATGCCGTTCTTGGCAGCCTCTTCTACAGTGTAGATGGAAGCGGCGCGCTCCAAACGAGCCTCGTCGATATCGGTGACCACCAGCAGGCCGGGGCGGCGGTCGCAGTGAATGGCGTAGTCAATGGCAGCCAGACCCATGGGGCCAACGGAAGCCAACAGAGCCATCTTGCCGCCCTCCTTAATGCCCATCTCATGGACATAGGAACCGGCCTTGGTGTGATACATAGCATGGAAAGTACCGATAACACAGCTCAAGGGCTCAGCCAAAGAGCCGTAGTAGTAGGTATCGGAGTTGTAAGGCAGCAGGCAGTTTTCCAGCAGAGTTTCAATGGGAATATTGCCGTACTGGGCATTACCGCCGCAGAACTCGTAGGAGTAGCCGGGAGCCATCTGGCTGCCTTTGTGATAGTGAGCAGGCTGAATGACGAACTTGTCGCCGGGCTTATACTTGTGCTTCCAGTTTTCGCCCACTTCTACGATATCACCGCAGAACTCGTGACCCAGAATGGTGGGGGTCAGGTCGCAGCGATCGGGAACGCGCTTGTGGTCGCCGCCTTCAATGGCAGCCTTATAGCTGGACATGCACAAACTGTCGGATACAACACGAATACGAACGCCGTCGGGACCCAACTCGGGCAGGGTGATCTCTTCCAGACGCAGGTCCATTTTGCCGTGGATTCTAACTGCTTTTGTTTGCATAGGAAATACCTCCTTAATTGTTCTTGCTTCATTATAGTTTCCCGGGAATTGCTTGTCAACGGGAGAGGAATATTTGCCAAAAAACGAAATCTATATGATAAATTGTACTAGCGTCCGGGTTAGTGCTTGTTTTCGTGTTCGATCAGCTTCCAGGTGGCGTCGATCAGATTGCGGAACATGGGGTTTTCCATGGCTTTGATGACGAAGATCTGCCGGGGGGAGTTGATATCCTCACCGGAGACCTGGAACATACCGTACTGCTCGCATAGACCGCGCAGACGCTCCAGCTGAGCAGGGGTGTTCCGGGTGGGCATATAGGTAACAGCCTTGACGCCCTCTTCCTTCAGACATTCAAACACATCATCCAGATAATCGTCTTCAAACTTCTGAGCCTTCTTGTCACCGGTGACGCTGTCACCCACATCGCCAAGATAGGCATAGCACAGGAACGCATCCACATCCTTGCAAAGCTTCACCATGTCCTTCAGCTTGGGGCATTCGTCGGTGGCATCAATAAAGATCATGGGAACAAATGTGCCCTTCAGCATACCCAAAACATCATAGGCATAGAAAGGATACTCCGTATCCAGCAGCATGGTTTTCTGCTTTTCAGAGAGGTTCATACCCAGAGAAGTCAGCTTATCGATCATGGGCTGACCCTTACCCACCTGCTTTTCCAGCTCCAAGGCCAAAGCATACATCAAATGCCGCTCGGTAACACCGCCGTTTTCCGCAGCCTGAGAAAGGGGCAGCACATCCCGGTCATAGTCCAGACTAACGCCAACCAGAGCGTTGATTTTTTCAATCATCTTCCGGTTACGGGCGTGGCGGGCGGCCTGGTAGGGCTTGAAGAACTCGGTCAGTGTTTCGATCTTATCGTGGGGGACACCCTGAATGGTCATGTAGCTGACACCAACCTGATCGGGGTTGTTGGTGCGGCGACCTTCCAAACGGGTGCCATCCATGGAAATACGGGCTTCCATGCCGATGGTGACAGGCATATCCACGATCTTAGCAGCCTCCAGAAACTCCTCAGCACCGGAAATGGAATCATGGTCAATGATACCGGCGGTGCAAAGTCCCTCCATCCGGGCGGCGTACACGGCCGCGGTAGGGGAGTAGGGGGAGAAGGAATAGGTGGTGTGGATGTGGTTGTTGATGTATTCCGGCACCATGGGAGGAAATACGGTTTCCTTCACAATGGCCTTCAGATTCTCCAGACGCTCCGCTTTGGTGGGGGCGTTGAGCTTATTCAAGATCGCGATATCGATCATGGCGCACCTCTTAGTTCAGCATGACCTGACCGCCGGTAACAGGGATGGCCTGGCCGGTCTCATATTTCTGCTCTACGCAGTACATAACGGCCCGGGCAACGTCAATGGGGAGACAGCCCCGGTTCATGGGAACCTTTGCCTCGTAGAAGCGGCGAACATCCTCTACGGTCTTGGCACCGGGAACCTTGCCGGCCTGGAGGTACTGGACAAACAGACCTCTTTCGGGATCGCTCCACAGAGGACCGTCCAGATAGTTGCCGGGGCAGACGGCATTGACCTTTACATTGTAAGCGGTCAGCTCCAGAGCCCAGGACTGCACCAGACCGATGGCACCGAACTTGCTGCCTGCGTAGGCGAAATTCTTGTTGGAGCCTTCCAGACCGGACTTGGAGGAGATGGCGATGATGTCAAACATAGCCTCGGGGTCAGCCTCGTGCTGAGCCTGCATGATGATGGAAGCATACTTGGCGCACAGGAACAGGCCGGTGTAGTTGATGGCGGTGACGAACTCAAAGTCCTTCTTCTCAAAAGAAGCGATAGGACCGGAACGAACGACACCGGCGTTAGCCACCATGATGTCCAGTCCGCCGAACTTCTCAACGGTCTGTGCTACCAGATTGGCAACACTTTCCTCATCGGAAACGTTAACGGCAATGGCATAAGCACGCTCACCCATTTCTTTGGCAACAGTCTCAGCCAAAGGCTGGTTCATGTCGGCAATGATGATGGTAGCGCCCTCAGCGTACAGCTCTTCGGCAATGCCCTTGCCGAAGCCCTGGGCAGCACCGGTGACGATGGTGATCTTACCGGCAAGACGGCCCTGACCGGCGGGACGGTTGTGGATGTTTTTCTTGGCAAGCTCCTGCCAAACAGTCATGTCAACACTCATAATAAATATTCTCCTTTATTTTAAGAATGTAAGTAACTTTTGATAGGCGTCTTCCCACGCTTGGGTGTGGTTGGGCGTCCAGGTCTCTACAGATTCGGAGTTGCGGACTACCTGCCGCAGATGCTCCAGATCCTTGATGTCACCAAGGGCCATGGCCTGCGTCAGCAGATTGCCGATGGCAGCGCCTTCCACAGGGCCGGTAACCACGGTCCGATCCAAAGAATCGGCGATCAGCTGATCCAGAAAACGGTTGTTGATGGGGCCACCGACGATGTTCAGAGAGTCGATCCGCTGTCCCTTCATCTTTTCCAGACCTTCCAGGGCGTGGCGGTATTTCAGTGCCAGAGATTCGTAGACACAGCGGGCAACCTGACCGATGGTTTCGGGAACGGGCTGACCGGTTTTCCGGCAGAATTCCTGGATCTTCTTTTCCATGTTGCCGCCGGCGTAGAATTCCGGAGAATCGGGATCAATAATGGAGCGCAGAGGCTCAGCCTTCATGGCTTCCTGAACAACACCGTCCCAGGAGATGCTGATGCCGTTTTTGATCCAGTCGCGGCGGCATTCCTGAATGATCCACATGCCGATAATGGTACGTAGGGGGCGGAATGCGCCCTGAATGGTGCCTTCATTGGAGAAGCCTGCCTTGGCGGCTTCTATGCTCAGATCCGGCTTATCCATTTCCGCGCCAAACAAGGACCATGTGCCGCTGGAACAGAAGGCGAAGCTGCCAGTTCCGGGGATGGCGGCAACGGCAGAAGCGGTGTCGTGGCTGCCCACGGCTACGAAGGCGGCGCTATTGAGCCCCAGCTCCTCACACAGCTCCGGGCGCAGGTAACCGCGGATGGTGCCGGTTTTGTCAATTTTGGTAAAAATGTGCTTGGGGATACCCAGGGTTTCGATAGTTTCCCAATCCCAATCCTTGGTGGTAGGGTTGTAGAGCTGAGTTGTGGTGGCGATGGTGTACTCTGTACCCTTGGCACCGGTGAGGAAGTAACCCAAAAGATCCGGGGTCAGCAGCAGGGTGTCCGCGGTCAGCAGGGCGCTGTCGTCTTCCCGGACACGGCGATAAAGCTGGTAAAGGGTGTTGAAGGTGAGGGAAGTATCAATGCCGGTACGGCTGTAGAGGGTCTCAGCAGGGATCTTTTCCTTAACTGCGTCAATATCCTTCTGTGTGCCCAGCCGGTAGGAACGGGGAACACCGTTTAAGTGACCGTTTTTGTCCAGCAGGCCGTAGTCCACGCCCCAGGTGTCGATACCGAAGGCATCCAGTTCCCCGTAGCCGCCTTGCTTAAAGGCCAGAAGGCCCTGCTTCAGCTGGTTGTACAGATAGGGAGTGTCCCAGTAGAACACGCCGTTCATTTCCACGTAGTTATTCTCAAAGCGGTGCAGCTCATGCATGGTGATCTTTTCACCGTCAAAGCGGCCCAGGATCGCCCGGCCATTGCTGGCACCCAAGTCAAACGCGATTAAATTTCTGATTTTCGACATTCCGTTACCTCCCTTTGAATGCTCAAAGCTGCAGATATCTAAGGTATCTGCACCGTTCAGCTTTCAGAAGAAAACCGGTACCACCGAAGTGGTACCGGTCGGTTTCAGCCGTAAGCTTCTTCAGTTATGGACGAAATATTAGCCCATGTAGAAGATGTTCTGATCCTTCAGAGCATCGATGTTCTCAGTGGTGTACCACTGACCGCCGATACCAACATCAGAGACCTTCTCGTTGTTCAGCTTAGCGATAGCCAGCTTAACAGCCTGGTAGCCGATGGAGTAGGAGTCCTGAGCAACGGAGCCAACCAACAGAGCGCAGGTCTTGCCGTTGTCCTTGATCCAGTCGTACTGGTTGGTGCCAGCGTCGAAGCCGCAGAACAGGATGTCCTTGTAGGTAGGAGCATTGTCCTTAACCTCGGGGTAAACTTCATTGACAACGCCTTCGTTGGTCATGAAGATAGCCTGTGCGCCCCACTCAGTCAGAGCAGTCAGACCCAGCTTGTATTCGCCGGCGTTGTTCTGCTTCTCCTGACGGTTGATCTCCAGGGTGATGTTGTCAGCCTTAGCCAGCTCCTGGATCTTCTCGATGAAGCCCTCAGCGCGGTCGATACCGGTGGAGGTAGCGTCGTGCTGGATAACGCCAACCTTGTAGCCGTTAACCAGAACGTTCTGAGCCTTCAGGTAAGCATAGAAGTTCTCAGCGACAACGCCGCCGGCCTTCTTGTTGTCGGTAGCAACGGAGCCGATGGTGGGGTCCTTGCCAGCGGTGATATCAGCACCGTTGGAGTACAGACCGGAGTCAAATTCGACAACGGGCAGGCCCTTGTCGTAAGCAGCGACCAGCTGATCAACGAAACCGGTGCCGATGGTAGCCAGAACGATAGCCTTAACGCTAGGATCGTTCAGAGCAGCCTCGACCATGTTACGCTGGTTGGGAACTTCGCTCTCGGACTCGGAAGTGGGGCCCTGGAAGGTTACTTCGTAGCCAGCTTCCTTACCGGCAGCAACAGCGCCGGCCTTAACAGCCTGCCAGAAAGCGTGGGTCTCGCCCTTTGCGATGACAGCGATGGTCTTCTTGTCGCTCTTGCCGCCGGCGCAAGCTACCAAAGAGACAGCCAGAACCAGAACCAGCAGAAGTGCAATGATTTTCTTCATGTTTTTTTCCTCCTAAAATTTTTTATATAAAACCTGTCGGTTTTATTACGAAATGAATGGTTTTTATTGCTTAACAGAATCTGTCTTTTTCTTGGCTTCGGTGGGAATCTTGACCTTAGTGGCCTTCTTTTTCTTCAGAACGTCCAGCAGAACCGCGCCAACAACGATGATACCGGTAACTGCGTAAGTGATGTTGGTAGCAGAGATGCCAACGCCGCCGGCCATAGCCAGGTTCAGACCCTGACGGATGATGACCAGGATCATAGCGCCGAGGATAGTGCCGATGATGGTTGCGGAGCCGCCGGTGGTGGAAGTACCGCCAATGTAAACGCCTGCAACAGCGTCCAGCTCCATGCCGTTACCGGCAGCCAGGTTCAAAGAGGGGTTAGCGGCAACATAGAACAGAGCAGCCATGGAAGCGAAGAAACCGCAGATCACATAAGCGGTGATCTTGTACTTATCGGTATTGATACCGGACAGACGGGCAGCTTCTTCATTGGAGCCGATGGCCAGAATGTAACGGCCAATCTTGGTCTTATACATAACGACCATGCAGATGACGGTCAGAACCACAACCCAAATGATACCGATGGGGAAACCGTTCAGGTTGGTGAAGATCTTCTGGAACCAACCGGTGGAGGGGTACTTAATAGCAGAGGAGGTGCCGCGGACAGCCTCAGCAACCACAGCGGTCAAACCGCGGGAGAACAGCATAGAGCCCAGTGTTGCGATGAAGGGTGCGATCTTGCACTTGGCAACCAACAGACCGTTGATCAGACCGAAGATCAGACCGGTGGACAGGATGATGGGAATGGTCAGCCACAGGGTGCCTTCATCCTGGGAAACACCGGTTCTGCACAGAGCACCGGCCAAAACGGCGGAACCGAAGCAGACAGTACCGATGGACAGGTCAATACCGCCGGTGGCGATAACGAAGGTAACGCCCAGGGAAAGGATCGCGTAAGGAACCAAAGCCTTGGTCATGGTCAGCAGGTTACTGCTGCTGGCAAAGCCGGGGTTAATCAGATAGAAGACGACAAACAGAACGATAGCGGCCAGAATGATCACGAAGTTCTGCTTGCCACTGGCCAACAGTCCCTTGGTCTTCAGAAGGGGGTTTTTCTTATTGCTCATAATTAATTCTCCTCTCGCATAGTGGCAAGTTGCATAATGTTTTCTTGGGTGGCTTCAGAAATGTCCAGCTCTCCGGTCTTGCGGCCTTCACACATAACAATAATGCGGTCGCTCATACGCAGAACCTCGGGAAGCTCGGAAGAGATCATGATAATGGATTTTCCCTGCTTGGTCAAATCCTCCATCAAGTGGTAGATCTCACTCTTGGCACCGACGTCAATGCCTCGGGTAGGCTCGTCGAAGATGAAGATGTCACAGTTTTTCATCAGCCAACGGGCGATGATAACCTTCTGCTGGTTGCCGCCGGAAAGGTTTTTCAGCAGCTGCTCCATGGAAGGAGTCTTGGTACGCAGCTTTGCGTTGGTTTGTGCGGAAACTTCGCGCATCTTGCTGTCGTTGATCAGACCCATGGTGATGTAATCATCCACAGACGCGATGGCGGAGTTTTGTGTAACGGATTTATCCAGCATCAGACCAAAACGCTTCCGGTCTTCGCTGAGGTAGCAGATGCCGTGCTTAACAGCCTGCTCAGGAGTCTTGATTTTGGCCCGCTTACCGTTGAGGTAGATCTCACCGGTCTGTCTGGGGTCTGCACCGTAAAGCGCCCGGGCAACCTCGGTACGGCCGGCGCCCATCAGGCCGGCAAAGCCCAGGATCTCGCCCTTACGCAGCTGGAAGCTGACATTCTTGACTTCCTTGCCTGCGTTGAGGTTTTTAACATCCAAAACAACAGGAGCGCCTTCGGCAACGGCACTGGCTTCTTTTTGCTCACCCATGATGGTACGGCCGACCATCATCTTCACGATGTCATCCTTTGTTACATCGGCGGTGTTGACAGTGCCCACGTACTCACCGTCACGCATGACGGTAACACGGTCGGAGATCCGGTTGATCTCATCCATACGGTGAGATATGTAGATCATACCGATGCCCTTGCTGCGCAGATCGTTCATGATCTTGAACAGCTCTTCCACTTCGGGAAGGGTCAAAGCAGCGGTAGGCTCATCCAGAACCAGCAGCTTGCATTCCCGGGAAACAGCCTTGGCGATTTCCACCATCTGCTGCTTACCGACAGTCAGATCACCCAGCTTGGTAGCGGGGTTGATCTTAACGCCCATTTTATCAAAGAGGCGCTGTGCGTCAGCTTCCATCTTTTTGTCATCAATAAAGAAGCCCTTTCTGGCCTCTCTGCCGATGAACATATTCTGGGCAACCGTCAGATGGCCCATCATGTTCAGCTCCTGGTGGATCACGCTGATACCGGCATCCTGGGATTCCGCGATGTTGTTGAAGTTGACTTCCTTGCCAAACAATTCAACATTGCCGCCGTCCCGCTTGTGGATACCACAGAGCACCTTAATTAATGTGGATTTACCGGCACCGTTTTCTCCCATCAGCGCATGAACCTCACCGGCGCGCAATTCAAAATTGACACCGTTCAGAGCATGAACACCGGAGAAATATTTCTGGATGCCTTGCATCTTCAGAATTGTTTCACCCATTCAACATCACCTTTCTCAATTCGCTTCAAAACAATACAACATTCCTCGTCAACAAGGGGAGGAAGTTGCCTGTGGAAGTCTTGTTAGGGAAAATCGACAAACGCGAAACGATTCGCTTATAATACTTGCACAAAATCACTGTCTAATTATGGAAAAATGCACATATGAAACCGAATCACCAAGCGTCTTCTTGTATACTATAATAAACTTTGCTAAAAAAATCAAGTTATTTTTTAATTTTTTGTATTGACAGCACAAAAATGTTCTTATATTATAATGTTACAAAATCTAGTGGCCATTTGTGATTTTATCGCGAATCGATTCGCGATAAGACAGGGAGGAGGAGCAAAATATGCATACGATCAAGGATGTTGCCCGCCTGGCCGGCGTTTCTCCCTCCACGATCTCTAAATATTTGAATGGCGGCAATGTGCGGGAAGAGAACGCGAAAGCTATCCGGGATGCCATTGCGGCTTTGGATTACCGGGTCAATCCCTTTGCCCGAAGTTTGAAGACTCAGCGCAGCCGTGCCATTGGTATTTTGCTTCCGGATATCTCGGCTCCGTTTTTCGGAACCGTTGTAACGGCCTTGGATAAAACCCTTCGGGAACGGGGGTATCACACACTGATCTCCTGCTACAGCGCAAACCATGCTTTGGAACGGGAGAATCTCCGTTACCTTCTTTCCACCGGTGTGGACGGTTTGGTATACATACCGGAGGATCTCTCTGCGGAAGAATTTTATGAACTGACAGCCAATTACAGCGTGCCTGCCGTACAGATCGACAGAGTGATTCAGGGGGTAGCCAGTGATGCTGTTCTTGTTAACAATGCCGATGCGGTATATGCCGCGACTGCTGAGCTGATTCGTCGGGGACACCATCGGATCGGTCTGATCAGCGGTCCAAAATCGGTTTCTTCCGCAAAGGAACGGCAGGTGGGTTTTTTAAGAGCCCTTTCTGACTATGACATTCTGTTTGATGAAGAGCTGTTTTTCAGCAACGAACATACTTTTGCCACCGGATATCAG
This sequence comes from Oscillospiraceae bacterium, assembly GCA_017397565.1. Classification (GTDB taxonomy): domain Bacteria; phylum Bacillota; class Clostridia; order Oscillospirales; family Oscillospiraceae; genus Faecousia. The sequence continues at coordinate 33,504 of JAFQIL010000004.1, forward strand.
GGCTGCGAGGCGCTGCTTTCTTTGAAAAACAAGCCAACCGCTATCATCTCTACCAATTATGATATTACCATCGGTTTGGTCACGGCTATTCGTGACATGGGCTTGCATATTCCGGAAGATGTAGATGTATTCGGCTTTGACTGTAAGGATGTCTGCACTATGATGAAATCTCCCATCCCGGTTGTTTATCAGCCGGAACAAAAGATCGGGCAGACAGCCGCCAATTATCTCATCGAGCGGCTGCAGGGGTACAACGGTCAACCAAGGACGACCCGGCTGGAATGCAGCATCATGCTGTAAAAATGTATGAAGACGCGGTAACGTGTTTTTATAATATGTATTTCAATCACCGTAATGCTGTTACGGTAGAAAACTAGGAGGAATTATTATGGCAAAGAACAGATACGTTGGCGATTACCCCGTAATCGGTATTCGCCCCATTGTTGACGGCCGTCGTGGCCCCATGATGCTTCGGGAATCTCTGGAGCCGTTGGTTTGGGCTATGGCTGAGTCCGCAAAAAAACTGTTTGAGGAAAACCTTTTCTACTCCAACGGTGAGCCTGTGAAGGTTGTTATGGCCGACACCTGCATTGGCCGTGTACCCGAGGCTGCTGCCTGTGCCAATAAGTTTAAGAAGGAAGGCGTTTCCATCACGCTGTCCGTTACCCCCTGCTGGTGCTATGGCTCTGAGACTATGGATATGGATCCGCATACCATCAAGGGTGTTTGGGGCTTCAACGGCACCGAGCGTCCCGGCGCTGTGTATCTGGCAGCTGTTTTGGCCGGTCATGCCCAGAAGGGTCTGCCCGCCTTTGGCATCTACGGTCATGAAGTTCAGGACCGTGACCAGGTTACTCAGATCCCCGAGGATGTTAAGGAAAAGCTGCTGCGCTTTGGCCGCGCCGCTGTTGCTGTAGCCACCATGCGCGGTAAGTCCTACCTGCAGATCGGCTCTCAGTGCATGGGCATTGCCGGTTCTATCATGGATCAGGATATGCTGGAGACCTACTTCGGCATGCGTGTTGAGTCCGTGGATGAGGTTGAGATCCTGCGCCGCATGGAAGAGGGCATCTATAACGAGGAAGAATTCCAGAAGGCTTTGGCCTGGACCAAGGAGCACTGCAAGGAAGGCCGGGACGACAATCCCGAGTCTGTCAACTTCCTGGGCGAAGAGCGCCGCATCAAGTTCACTCCCGAGGAGAAAGAAAAGCAGTGGGAGTTCACCGTTAAGATGTACTGCATCATTAAGGATCTGATGGCCGGCAATCAGAATCTGCCCGATCAGTTCGAGGAAGAGAAGGTTGGTCACAACGCCATCGCCGGTGGCTTCCAGGGCCAGCGTCAGTGGACCGACCATTGGCCCAACTGCGACTACCCCGAGGCACTGCTTTCTTCCACCTTCGACTACGAAGGCGCCCGTGAGCCCTACACCCTGGCTACCGAGAACGATATTCTCAACGGCATGGGTATGCTGATGATGCGTCTGCTGACCCACCGTGCCCAGATCTTTGCTGACGTCCGTACTTACTGGTCCGGCGAGGCTACCGAGCGTGTTACCGGCTATAAGCTGGAGGGCAAAGCTGCTGAGTCCAACGGTATCATCCATCTGCTGAACTCCGGTGCAGCTTGCCTGGATGCTTCCGGTGTCTGCACCGATGAAAACGGTAATGCCATCATGAAGAAGTGGTGGGAAGTCACCGAGGAAGATATCAAGAAGATGACCGACGCTACTGTTTGGTGCGAGGCCGGCTTCGACAACTTCCGTGGCGGCGGATACTCCAGCCACTACACCACCAAGGCCGAAATGCCCTGCACCATGATCCGTCTGAACCTGGTGAAGGGTCTGGGCCCCGTGCTGCAGATCGCTGAGGGCTGGACTGTGAACCTGCCCGACAAGGTTTCCGACACTCTGATGGAGCGTACCAACCCCACCTGGCCCTGCACCTGGTTTGCACCTCGCTGCGACGGCAAGGAAGGCTCTCCCTTCAAGACCGCTTACGAGGTCATGATGAACTGGGGCGCCAACCACGGCGCTATTTCCTACGGCCACATCGGTGCCGATCTGATTACCATGTGCTCCATGCTGCGCATCCCCGTGTGCATGCACAATGTTCCCGAGGACGAGATCTACCGTCCCGCTTGCTGGAATGCATTCGGCATGGATAAGGAAGGCCAGAACTACCGCGCCTGTGCCACCTACGGTCCTATGTACAAGTAATTCGCAACAAAAAAGTGGCGGTCGCAAGACCGCCACTTTTCCCAATGATTATTTCAGGAGGTTTTGATTATGCTGAAAAATATCCCTGCCATTCTGTCTCCCGAGCTTCTGAAGGTTCTTTCCGAAATGGGTCACTCTGACCGCATCTGCATCGGTGACGGCAATTTCCCCGGCGCTTCCATGGCCAAGGCCAAGAATGCCATTTTCCTCCGTGCGGACGGTCACGGCGTTCCCGAGATCCTGGATGCTATTTTGCAGGTGTTCCCTCTGGATACCTATGTGGAGCAGCCTGCTATCCTGATGGAGAAGATGGATTGCGATAAGGATCTGGTGATCCCTGTTTGGGACGAGTATAAGTCCATCATCGCAAAATATGATGACCGTGGCGCTGCCTGCGTTGGAAACATCGACCGCTTCAAGTTCTACGACGAGGCCAAGGACTGCTACTGCATCCTGCAGACCGGTGAAACTGCCATCTACGCCAATATTATCCTCCAGAAGGGCGTTATTAAATAAGTATGGATAAGGTAATATCCGTGATCCAAACAGCCCTGCCGGTGTTTTTGGCGCTGGGGCTGGGAATGCTGTGCCGCAGCCGAAATTTCCTCAGCAGGGACGGTGTGGATGCCTTAAAAAAGGTGGTCATCAATTTGACATTGCCTTTTGTTCTGCTGAGCGCCTTTGCCACGGCAGAATATTCTGCCGCTGCTTTGATATTGCCAACGCTGATGTTTTTGATCTGCTGTCTGGCTCTTGGGTTGGGCTTTTTGGCAGTGCGCATTTTCCGGGTCAAGGGCAGATTGATCCCGTTTCTGTTTTCCGGCTTCGAGGCCGGTATGCTGGGCTATGCCCTGTTTGTGCTGCTGTTTCCGAATGTGAAGGTGTCATCCTTCGCACTTCCCGATATCGGTCAGACGCTGTTTGTCTTTACCCTGTATAAGATCCTGCTTTCCGGCAAACGGGACTTTAAAAGGATCGCCAGGGATATGGCGACAACTCCGATCCTGTGGGCCGTTGCCGCCGGTGTTCTGATCGGTGCCACCGGTCTTTACGGAAAAATGGAACAATGGGGTGTCAGCGGCGTGTTCAACGCCTGTACGGATTTCCTGTCCGCACCCACCGGGATGATCATTCTGCTGACGGTGGGCTATGATTTGGTGATCCGGGAAATTCCCTGGAAGAAGACAGCCGGTATGATCGCCATGCGTTTGGTGATTATGGCTCTCTGCTTTGGTGCTTCAGTGGCGCTGAACCGGACATTGCTGAAGGGTGTGCTTTTTGAGGGCGCGATGCTGCTGATGCTGATCCTGCCGCCTCCCTATGTGATCCCTGTGTTTGCCGATGAACCGACCGAGCGTGTCCAGGTCTCTTCTGCACTATCGGCAATGACATTGGTAACCATTATTTTGTTTGCTGTGTGCTCCGTGGTTGTGGGCATCCTTTAGGAAAAAATTCTCCGGTTAAACCGGAGAATTTCAGTCTGTCGAAAAAGCCCAGCTTTCGCTGAGCTTTTACGACAGACTGGGGCGTGTTGCGTTATGAACGCAACACGCCCGTTGTTCATTTTAGCGTAGAGCTGCTGTTGAGAACCAAGGTGCTGTACAGGAACAGAACATCTTCCTGACCGGTAAATTCTATGAAGCGGTCTAAAAAGGCACTGCTGACATAGCGGATGTCCACCAGCACCACCTCGCTGTAGGCTTCCGCCAGGAGAGGCGCAAGGCTGGAACCGAAGGAGTCCCGGAACAGGATCAGCCGCTTCCCGGAGGTGTTGGCCGGATTCTGAATGGTCAAAATGGCCTGAGAGCCGGACAGGAAGATCTCATAAGGATCTTGGCTTTCAAACCGATCCAAGTCGTAAACAGAACCTGTTTTGCCGGTTTCTGTGTTGTATACCGTGCAGTTTTCCAAAACGGAATTGGTCAGATAGTAAAGACTTTCCGGTTTGGTGGGGAGGGCGGATTGACCGCTGTAAACACCGTAAAACGGATACAGTTCCTTCACGGTATAGTTTTTGGAAAGCTGATCCCCAATTCCCATGGCGTTGCCAAGGGTCTGCACCACATCGGAAAGCTGCTCCTGCCGCCAATGGGTGTCAGTCTTGTAATAATCCTCTATGGTAAGCGTATCAAAAATATCTATATAGGTCATGTCATTAAGATTGGCTTCCATGGTTTGGATAAGCTTTTCGTAATCCATGACAGGACGCTTGTCCGCCAGAAAATAGTTTTTGTCCGGGATGACAGAATAGAAAACCTTGTGGTTTCCGTCCTTGAAGTATTTGTTCCGGATAAATTGCATCCGGTCAATGACATGAGAAAGGCTGCTTTCATTCAAGGGATAGTCGAGCTTTCCCAGATAGCCGTCAGCTTCGTAGTAGCCGTTGTTATCGTTACGGCCTAAAAGGTTTGTGTGAATAAACGCCTTCAGATTGCGAAAAGAATCCCGCAGGGGAAACTGATCCACGGTATAGCTTTCAAATGCGGGGAAGAAATTTCCGCTGAGAAGTTTGTCCGAAGAATATTCGGGCATCTGCGCCAGGGGGCGCCGCTCCGAATCGGAAACAGCGGTGCTTTCCTGGGTCAGACAGAAGAAGCTGATAACCCCCGTCAGTACCAAAAAGGTCAGCATCACAGCGATGTGTTTGATTTTATCAGTCATAAGCATTCACCTTAGAAACGGAAATACAGGAAGGGGTTGAAAGAGCCGTCTACCAAATAGGCGGTGACAACCAGCAATAGCCCAGCCAGGAACACCGGCTCTAAAAGGTTGAGGATTTTATGCCCGGTGGTGTGGCTTTTGATTTTGCCAACGATCAGCTTTGGGATCGGGGTAGCGCCAATCAAAGCGAGCACCAAAATCCAGCCAAAGCTTCTCAGCTGATAGAGAGCCTCCCGACTCACCATGGGAAGTCCACCGGACCCAAACAGACCGCCAATGTCAGAAAATGCTTGCCCCATACTGCTGGCATTAAAAATAACAAAGCTGATCATCACCAAAAACAATACATAGATATGGGAAAGAAAAGCGGGCAGCTTCTTTAGCCATGCGCCAAGGAAGAATTTCTCCAAAACCAGGAAAAACCCAAAAAACAGTCCCCAAATGATAAAGTTCCAGGCCGCGCCGTGCCAAAAACCGGTCAGCAGCCAAACAATCAGGATGTTGCGCAGCCATTTTCCTTTGCTGACCCGGTTGCCCCCCAGAGGGATATACACATAGTCCCGGAACCAGGAGCCCAAGGACATGTGCCACCGCCGCCAAAACTCGGAAATACTTTTGGAAATGAAGGGGTAGTTGAAGTTTTCCAGGAAACGAAAACCAAACAGCTTTCCAAGGCCAATGGCCATATCGGAGTAGCCGGAAAAATCAAAGTAAATGTGCAGGGAAAATCCGATGGCATAAAGCCAGAAAAAGAGCACACTTTGATCAGAAGATCTGCGGAAAATGTCACAAAGCTCACCCAGCTGATTGGCGATCAGAACCTTTTTCCCAAGTCCTATCAAAAAACGGGAAATGCCGGCAGAAAACTTTTCTACAGAGTGGGTACGCCCGGAAAGATCCTCTTCTACCGTGGTGTAACGCACAATAGGACCGGCGATGAGCTGGGGAAACAACGCCACATAGGTGGCAAGGGAGATGAAATTTTTCTGTACCTGAGCATCCCCACGGTAGACATCCACGGTATAGCTCAGGGTTTGGAAGGTGTAAAAGCTGATGCCAATGGGAAGCGCCAAGCCCAAAAGGGGCAGATCAAGCCCGGATATGGCATTCAGATTCTCCAAAAAGAAATCCGAATACTTGAAAAAGCCCAGCATAGCAAGGCTGGTGATAATGGAGGACCATAAAAAGACCTTCGATAAGGGCTTCCCCCGGAATCGGTGGATCAGAAGTCCGTGGATATAGGAGGACACACAGGCTCCGATCATTAACAGCACATACACCGGTTCTCCGTAAAAATAGAAAAACAGACTGGCGATCAGCAGAACGAGGTTTTTGCCTCTTTTCGGCACCAGAAAATAAATTGCCAGTATCAAAGGCAAAAAATAGTATAGAAACGGAATGCTGGAAAATAGCATAAAGGCTTGCTTCCTTTCCAAGTGGTAAAGCGGGCGGTAACATCTTCGTTACCGCCCGCTTGTTGGGAGGTCAAATTGTATCAGATGGTGGGGTTTTGAAAGGCTTCGATCATGGCCTGCTCATTGGCAAACTCAGAGTTGATAGCCATATACAGGACGCAGTCGCCTACGGCAACCACCTTGACAAAGTCGGGGGGAGCAGCGCAGACCCACTGGGCATTGGCAGCCCGGCTCTCCAGGTCAGATACATAATTTGCCACATTGGTGCCGTCCTTTACCCGGATCACAGCCACCTCAAACCGCTGGGAGGAGATCATGGGCATATAAATGGCAATTTCTTTAAATTCCAGCTCACCCAGGGTCAGAGCGTTCTGATAATACTCCGTTCCGTCGGTGATCTCTGCCATGATCTGGGTGTCTGCCTTTTGGGCAATAGTCTGCAGGATTTCCAAAGCGCTCTTGTCGCCCCAACCGGAATTGGAAGCGGACCCGTTTTGGGAATCGTTGGTGTTGGGAGTCTCGTCTTTGCTGGGCTTGCAGGCTGCCATAGTCAGAAGCATAACCAGGCAAAGGCTAAGGGCAATCATTTTTTTCATGGATATTGTTCCTTTCAATGCTGTGTAGGTTGCGATCAGCCATAGCCAAATCGCATTTGCATTATAAACCACAACAGATGCTCGTGTGCAAACAGATTGTGAATAAACTATAGTGATTTTGCAAACAAACTTGGGAAATTATACCCATTCTGATAAAAAAGTGAAAAAATGAAAGAAAAAGTTTGTTAAATCCCGGCCTCTTTCGTTAGCTGCTTAAGAAGCTCCGGCGTTGCTCCGTGATAGAGCTTCCCGTCAAATTTGATGTTGGGACCTTTCCCGCACATACGCATACAGGGAACAAAGGAAACCCGGAGTTTTTTGCTTTCCAGCTTTTGGGCGGCTTCAGCAAGGGCGCGATGCTTGCCGCAGTTAGGTCCGCCGCAGATCTGCAGAGTGTGGGTGTCGCCTAGCCGCAAACTGGGCATCCGGCGGATCACCGCCAAAAGAAAGCTTTCCTTCACACCGAAATTTTCCGCTACTTGCGGAACTGCGAACAGAGGGATTGTGCCGCCCTGTTCCTGCTGAATTTCTTTAAGAAGATTGACCAAAGTATTTTGATCCGTACCCATGGCTCGATAGTGGGTGATGGCTTCTTCTAAATTCCAATTCATCGGTAGTTCTCCTTAGTTTGCAGTCGCTTCTGAACGGTAGGATACCGTTCCTTGTCAGTGTGAGGAATGAATTTTGCCGCCTGCATCCGAATCAAAAAGTCGGGGATGGAGGCAAACTGCACGCAGTAAAGCTGCTCTGCCAACTCCCGGGCTTCCGAAAGCTTGGTTCTGTCTAAAAGCAGAAGCTGCGCACCCTCTAAGGATGTATTGGCAATGCAGTGATAACGCTCCCGGGGAAGATCCGGGAAAATACCCACCGTAATGGCAGATTCCAGGTCTGAATGAGCGGGGAAAGCACCGGATAAATACACCTGCGCCAGCTCCTCTGCATGCACACCGGCGGTTTCTAAAAGACAATCCACCATGGTGTAGGCGGCGGCTTTGGTGTCTAAATACTGATGAATATCCGTTTGAGAAAAATACAGGGGAGAACCGGTGGCAGACTCTGTTGCGTCTGCATAGACGGCAGCAAATTCCTGTTCATCTTCCAAAAAGACGATTCGATCGGAGGTATCGGGATTTAGCTGTCCGGCGGCATCGATCCAGCCGTTTAACCGCATTTGCGCTATCAGGTCGATGATACCGGAGCCGCAGATGCCCACAGGCGGTTCTTTGCCGATGGTGGTAAAGCTAAGGGCATCATTCCGGATGGTAACAGAATCGATAGCACCCTTTTGCGCCCGCATACCGAACCGGCTGATGTAGCCTTCCAAAGCAGGACCGGCAGCACCGGCACCGGCTAACATCCAGTCCCGGTTCCCAATAACCAGCTCTCCGTTGGTACCAATGTCAAAAAACAGGCTGGTTTCTGCTTTCTTGTGGATGGCAAGCACCGTCAGACCGCTGATGATATCACCGCCGATATAGTTTGACGCGGCGGGGAAGAGATATACCAAGCCCTGAAAATCCAGCCCCAGCTCCCGTCCCCAAACGAAACCGGGATCAGAGCAAACCGGGGCAAAGGGGGAGGCAAACACGGTCCATGCATTCAGCTTCAGCAGAAAATGGATCATAGTGGTGTTACCGGCAACGGCCATAACAGGGCATCGGGCAGCGTCGATTCCGGTGTCCTCAGATAGTTTTGCCAGCAGATCCTGAAAGGTTTCGACAGTCGCGCGTTGCAGATCCTGCACTTGCTTTTCACCCTCTAAACTGTAGGTGATCCGTGTCAGAATATCAGAACCGTAAACGGCCTGGCCGTTAACGGTCTTTTCTTCCGCAACCACTGCCCCGGAATTCATGTCCACAAGCCGCATGACTACGGTGGTAGAGCCGTAGTCCACTGCCAAAGCATAATGCTGCTGCCGCCGGTCACCGGCCTGAATGTCGGTGATCACCCAGTCTGTTTCCCGGTAAACCAGGGTGACCGTAATGCCGTCAGCCTTGCGGCAAAGGGGATAAAGCTTACCCAAAACCGGCAGGGGGAATGTGATATTCTCATATCCCAGCTCCTGCAGCGCAAGCCGGATGCGTTGCTGGTCACTGACCGGCGCGTCCTCAGACGGCGGCATCAGCTGCAGATATATTTTTTCGCTGACAGGCAGCACAGCAATTCCTCCTTGGGTGGGTTTTTAAATGATTATTTCTCGTGATTGATTTTTGTGATTTGGGCGATCCGCTGACTCAGGGGTGGGTGACTGTATTCCAGCACCACATTGATTTGAGAGGGGGCAAGATGTGCAAAATTCTCCTTGGCAAGCTTTTTAAGCGCTGTAACCATGGCGTCACCGTAGCCTTCCTGTACTGCCTGACGGTCAGCCCGGAATTCTGCGTGGCGGCTGTAGGCATTCATTATCATGCCGGTCAGCGGCTGTGTAAGCCCAAGTCCGATGGTGGCCAGCACAAAGCCAAAGCCGTAATTGATACCGCCAAAGCCAAAGGCTTCATGAAGCTGGGGATGCCGAACTGCCAGCCAAACCACCACGGCCATCAGCAGAAGATTGCCGAAATTCATGACCTGCTGCTTCAGTACATCCTTGTTCAGACCGTGACCCAGCTCGTGGGCAAACACAGCGCAGATTTCCTCCGGTGTCATAGAATTGACCAGATTGTCATACAAAACAATGGTTTTTAATTTGCCGAAGCCGGTAAAATAGGCGTTGAGCTTGGTGGTGCGCCGGGATGCGTCCATTACTTCGATGGCTTTCACCTGATAGCCGTGCTTGGTCAAAAGCGCCATCAGGTTGTCCTTCAGCTCTCCCTCTTCCAGAGGAACAAACTTGTTGCCAAGACGGCTGAAAATGGGGTACAGGAAAGAAATAGCCAGCATAATGCAGAAAACCGCACCGGCAAACAGCAGGATCATCCAGTCACCCAGGCTGGTATGCAGAATAAAAAGCAGCCAGGTCAGCAGCAGGCTCAGACCGAAATTCAACAAAAGATCCCGAATCTGATCGGTGACAAAGGTCTTTACGGAAGATCGGTTAAAGCCGTATTTTTCCTCGATCACCATGGTGCTGTAATAGCCAAAAACAGCACTGACAACGGCATCCACCAGGCTTTCCAGAATGACGATGGAAACAAGCTGGGGGAAAGCGTCGCATCCGAACAATGAGGCGAAAGCGGCATAGGCGTTGGCGCAAAGCAGCGCAAGAGAGATAAGAAAAGAAACCACTGTGGAAAGAATGCTCAAACGGCTGCGCTCACCGCCGTATTTGCGCCATCTGCCGTAGGTTTCTGCATCATAAATGTCCGCAACATTCTCCGGGATGGGATTGCCGCAGGAACGGTACTGGACGATATTCAAAACCAGACGGTAGATAAAACTCAGCGTCAAAATGGATATAATGAGAAGCTTCATAACGAAATCTCCTTTTCTTTGTATAACCGTAGATTACCATATTTGCAAAATATATGCAAGTCTCTTATAGCAGGGACGATAGGTAAAAAACCGATCCCGACAACAGCCTGCAAATTCCCGTTTCTCGGGCTGTAGGGGACTTATTTCCCCGTCCCATGCAGCGGCGCAGCCACTAAGCCTTCCCCTTTGGGGAAGGTGGCACGCCGTCAGGCGTGACGGAAGAGGTTATAATCTCTCCCACCGCTCGCTACCCCAAAGGGGAGGGCATTTGCCCGATAAAGGGCAATTTGTTGAGAAAATCGTACCGATCCATGTCTGCGGGATGCTGCCACAAAAAATCTCAGGGGTTGTTGCCAATAAAGCAACAACCCCTGGCTTGACTTATGTTCGTTAACGGCCTTCCGGCAGCATCCGGTAGGTATTCATACGCTGGTTCTGCATGCAGCGGGAGAAGCACTCAGCATATGTTGTACCGCACTGCTTGCCGCGGCTCTGGTTTAAGGCACGGTTGCCGCTGAAAGCGTCGTTGCCGGTGTGGGCGCTGAGCCAGCCGTATTGGCTTTCGTGACACTTCAGAGCTTCCGTTTTCAGCTCGATGGTATCGGTGATGTCTACAAATTCTGTGGGGCGGAAGTCGCCAACGCCTACGGGCTCCATGTAGAAGATAGCCGGCACCACGGGCGTGTGAGGATACTTGGTCTTGTAGTTGGGGATGGTTGCGATAAAGCTGGCATTGAAGGCCAGAAGGGAAGTCTCGATATGGTCACGCATATAGTCATCGGGATTCTGGGTGAAGATCATATCAGGCTTGGTGTAGCGGATCACATCCACCAGCTTGTCGATGGTGTCGCGGTTGTTGGAGTCCACATACAGATCGTATACGCCCAGGTTGAAATACTCCTTGGCGCCAATGACCTTCGCGGCCTTTTCAGCTTCCTTGACACGGATGGCGGCGATCTCGTCGGGCTCCAGAGTCATAGAGCCACCGCTGCCGTTGGTAACACCGCAGACATAGACCTCATCGCCACGGGCGACACAGCGGGCCAATGTACCGAAGCAGCCAAATTCTGCGTCATCGGGATGACAACCAATTGCTAATACACGCATAAAACTGTACCTCACTTGTTAAATAATGTACTGTTATGATACGGGAAAATTTGTCAAAAGTCAATCCTTCTTTGCTCTATTTAACGGTGCTCGCAGCAGTTTCCTCGGCCTCATCCGTCCAAACGGTTACAGGCGTGTTCTTGTACCGCTTTTTAAAGATCCGTCTGCGGAACAGGAAGATGGTGTAGCAAAGCCAAAGCACGAAGAAAACGCAGCAGGCAATGACAGCGTTGGTAAAGGACTTACCGGCAAAGCCAAGCAAGAACAGCAGCGGAGCGATCATCACCATAGCAGGGAAGTTGGAAAGAATGTAAAGGCTGGAAACGGGAGTGCGCAGGTCGGGATCAATTTCCTTCATCAGGATCACGCCGTTGGAGGCAGTGCCGGTGAGCGTGCCAAAGCTCATGAGGAAGAATTCATGTTCAAAGCCCTTGAAGCATTCCTTGGAAACCTTGCGGATGTAGACGTAGGTAATGATCATGCCCACAATGCTGAGGATCACGATGGGCAGAATGTAGTTTTTAATATCGTTGATCTCAATAGCTGCCACACCGGCAACGATCATCAGGTCGAAGGAAAAACCGGAGATCCGGTCCATCTGATAATTGTTGATGTAGCCCCGGTGCATCAGGTTACCCTTGCGCAAACGCTTCACCACAAACTTGATCAGCATGGCAGCCAGAGAGGCCCACAGGAAGTTGAAGCCCCAGGCGATGCTGTTGGTGAACGCGGAAAGCTTGCCCAAAAGGCACATAAAGCCGAAGGAAATGGCATAGGCCAGCACCACAAAACCAACCTGAATGGTAAATTTGTCCACAGATTCGCTGTCGGGGATCTCGTTTTCGCCACATTCTGCCTGCTCTGCAGCAAGCTTTTTGGGGTCGGGCTTGCGGACAGTAAGACTGCCGCGTTTTTTGAAAATATTGATGTGCAAAACGCCAAATACAGAAGCGACCACAAAACCGATGGAAGCTAGAGACAGACCGAAGCTGCCGTTACCGGCAAACTGCGCGGCTTCCGTGTTGGTGTAATTGATATCCCAGCTCAGGGCGTTGCCGGGTCCCTGACCAAAGCCCAGAGGCAGGATCACGCCGCAGACATAGGAAACGATCTGATCGCCGTAGCGGGTCAAAAGGAACAAAACTATCGTGATGCCAAGTCCTACAAAAGCCTGCAGCATATAGGTGCCGCCTTGCAGAGCACCAAATTCCACGACCTGGGAACCTTTTGTTTTGTGGGTGCTTTTTTCTGTTTTTAAGGACATGGCGGCAAAGCCGATGGCCAGACAGTGATATGTAATGACCTGCATCAGGCGCATGTCTACCAGATTGAAGCCAAACTGCTTGGTAATGATATTCACAACCAGCAGCAGTGTGCCGCCCAGAAGAGCCGACGGGATCAAGCATTTCCGGAACAACGGGATGGTACGCCGGAGGATATTTCCCAGCATCAGAAACAGCAGCAAAAGGCCAAACTGCACCAAAAAGCTCCAAACCTGGCCATAATTCGCCAAGGTAAAGTCCCAGCTAGATGCGCCATCCATAAAATATCAACCTCCATATTAAACAATTCTTAATAAATTATAAGATGCAAGGGGAAATTTGTCAACCGGAAATGGAGATAAGGCATGGCAAAGAAAAACAGGGACTGAAAAGGAATCAAAGACATTCCGTCATACCGTCATAACAGATGACAGCCTTGTCGCCAAAGAGGTTTTTAACCTTATTTGCGGCTTCTGCCGGGGCATTCAGGATCTCCCGGCCGTTGTGGTTAAAGAGGATCTTACCGATAGGTTTACCTTTGGTGTAAGTGTACACATCGCCAATGCCAAAGTGACCGGTTTCGATAATCAGAACATCACAGCCTTCTCCGATGGCCGGATTCAGTTCTTCGTAGTGCTTTACATCACCGCTGTAGACGATCCGTTTGCCCTGAGCGTCGATCCGGAAGGAGAAGGAGCGCCACCCTTCCTCTGAAGGTGCCATGTGGGTGTTGTGAAATGCGGTGACACAGAGGGAGCCGTTGTCAAATAAAACACCGTCCTGAATGATATGGGGATGAAGATAAGGACCCAGGCTGAAATTCGGCTCATTACACCGCAGAAGCCCCATAACAGCTTCAAAAATACCGGAAACAGGCAGAAAAATTTGAATATCAGTCATTTTTTCGGACTTTTTCAGCCAGTGGAGATTACGGATGGTCCAAAGCAGATTGGCCAAACCACCGGTGTGGTCGATATGTGGATGAGAAAGGATGATTTTTTCTACCCTTAGAAGATCAAGACCTAAATTGTGGGCGGTGTAGGAGCAGCCTTCTCCGGCATCAAACCAATAGAGCTTGCCGTCATGCTCCAAAGTGAAAGCGGTGTGCTTTCTGTCCGGCATCGGTTCTGTGCCGGCACAGGTACCTAAAAAGCAGAGTTTCATAGCTTCCCCTCCCGAAAATTCCCCAAGAATTCTTACGGTAAGTATACTGTATTCTGAATGAAAAGTAAAGGGAGATGTTATATATGGATATGCAATACATCTCGCCCCTCAAGACTGTAAAAAAAGGATTCTGTACCCGGGATTCGCCCGGCTACGGCCGGGCCAGGTTGGTTGCGACAGTCCACCGGACTGTCGCCAAGAGCCGCCTTTCGAATCCACCATCCAAATGACCATACCAAACCAAAACACCAGCCGTTAAGGCTGGTGTTTTGGTTTGGCAGTATTGAACCTAATGTATATTTTTCGCTAGGTTATAGAGGATGTCAAAACTAAAAAGCTTAGAGCCGCAACGATTTTTCAGCTTTTGGTAACTGTAAAAGTGTCCGTTTTTGCTTTTGAACTTAATATATATTGTTGCCAATTTAGAGGAATTTGCCAACGAAACTTAATCAAGAAGGATCTCGTAGCGTTGAATAATACGTTCATCATCAATAAATTCTTCTAATAAGTATCCCCCGTTTTTTAAAATAGTGTGTATAGCGGATATGTTTTCTTTACTGTTTGGGCAAATGTGTACCCGATAGATACCCCTTCTTTTGCATTCTATTAACGCACGGGAGAGCATAGTAGTACCATAACCTTTTCCTCTACACCATGGAACAATGCCAGCATGAAGGTGACCGCGTTTTGTATCGGCATGATTTAAAACGATGCTTCCAACAATTTCTCGTTGTCTGTTTATTGCGAAATATAGTGTACACGGAACATGCGTTGACAGCATCGAGCCTGTTGTGCGGTCATCTTCACAATACTCAAGCCATTTTTCGTAGGGGGTATTACCTCTGCGCATTAATTCGGGTTGGATGTTATCCTCTAACTGTTCCCATCTTTCCATAATTCTCTGGTATTCCTGACGGTGTGTTTCATTTGGTATTTCTAGAGTCAAATCATCCGAAACAGCAGCATTCTTCATCTCGGTATTTCTTTTATTCATAGTTTCTCCAATCACAGCTGTACTACTTTTGTAGCAATATTATCACAAAACACTTTATCATGTTCCACAAAAAGAATTGTGGGTTTAAATTGCAGAAGAAGTTCCTCAATTTGCATTCTGGAGATCACATCGATATAGTTCATGGGTTCATCCCAAATGTGCAGATGAGTCGGTTGACAGATAGATCGAGCGAGAAGGACTTTTTTCTTCTGACCAGCACTTAAAGAGGACATGTCCTTTTCCATTTGCCTTTTGGGAACGTCCAACTTCGCCAGTAACGCAAGGAAGAGGCTTTCATCAATTCCACTATCCCTGGCAAAATCAGTTAGCTTACCTCGCAATTCCGATGTGTCTTGGGATACATAGGAAATCGATAGTCCGTTACCAATTCGCATCTCTCCGGTATAAGGTATGTCCTCTCCACAGATCAGTTTAATGATACTACTCTTGCCACTTCCGTTTGCACCTTGTAGCGCAATACGATCTCCTTGCTGGATTTCAAAAGTGATTCCTTCGCATATGGGTTCTTTATCATAACAAATCGTTACATCTCGCAGTGTTACTAACCGTTTGCTATGGAATGGTGTTTGTAAGATTTTTAAAGCATCAATTCGTTCGATATTTTTCAGTAGTTGTGACTTTTCCTCAATTGCTGCCTGCTGCCGTTTTTCGATGGCCTTGGAGCGAGCCATCATTTTCGCTGCCTTGTGACCGATGTAACCTCGATCACATGGACCGAATCCGATTTTTGTAGCTTCCACGCGGTCAGACCAGACCGCTTTTTCCCGAGCAGTTTCCTCTAAACGCTGAACCTCTTGCTTTAGCTTTTCGTTTTTAGCTTGTTCAAAGGCATCCTGCCGCAGTTTGTTTTCATACCAAGTCGAAAAATTACCACGGCACACATCAATACTGGCCTTATTGATGGATAGGATGTGGTCTACGCTGCCATCCAGAAATGCTCGGTCATGGGACACAAGTATATATCCTTTTTTGCTGTTAAGGTACTGACTTACTATCTCGCGCCCTTGAATATCCAGATGATTGGTGGGTTCATCTATGAGAAGGAAGTTATTCTCTTTTAGGAATAGTACAGCAAGCATCAGTTTGGTTTGCTCTCCGTTGGAAAGGGTTTCGAAAGATCGATATAGAACCTCTTCGTTCAATTGTAGAGCATTCATTTCCCGTACAAGTTGCCAGTATTGGTATTCAGGATAGATTTCTTCCACCACATCAATGGTGAAGATTGTCTTATCTGCTACATGATAAGGGAAATAGGAAAATGAGACAGATGCAGAAATGCTACCCTGATACTCGTATTTTCCAAGAAGCAGATTTAAGAAGGTGGTCTTGCCTCTCCCGTTTCGTCCTGTGAAACCCAGCCGCCAGTTGGTATCGATCTGAAAGCTGGCATTCTCAAAAATGTTTTCGTAGCTGCCATCGTAGGCAAAGGTTAGATTCGTTACTTGGATTAATGACATGGTTGCCCTCCGTAATAAAAAATTGGCTGCAGGAAAGCACTCCCGCAGCCAATGGGCAACGCAGACTGACCCCGTAGGGGCGCAGTTACACACTCATGGTTGAAAGAACTACATTCCTGCCAAAGGGCATAGCAAACATAGCGGCGGATACCGTCGCGTTGTAAGTTGCAGATTGCCCAAATAATTAGCAGATAATGTTGTTCATTCTTTCAACTCCGTCCTATATTATTTGTAATTAGTATAGCATATCGACTCAAAACCGTCAAGTTCTAGATTGGTATCTCAAATTATTTGTATACAAGGTAATAATGTAGCAGTGCAAGGTGGCTTCGGTGGTTCGAATCCCTCATGCTGAAGTTTTGCATCCATGGAATTTGTGTGAGATTTTTGGGTATAAAAACAGGAAAACCGCTAGAGACTCTATCGGAGAGGATAAACTTCTTCACTATTCACTATTACTTATTGCTTTCCAAAAATCGCCGGGGGGATTTAGTGAAGAGTGAATAGGTAATAGTGAAGAAGTAAAAATCGCCAATCTTCTGTCGAAGATCGGCGATTTTTGGTGGGGGATGGTGGATTCGCTTTTCTGCGGAAGAGCCGCCTTTCGAATCCACCATCCAAATACCCATACCAAACCATTTAGATGCCAACTTTATTTTTTGAAAAAAACAGGTATTTTTCTAATCCTCAAAAATATTTTCTATCGACCTCTGTATTCTTGCTTCAAGACCTCCGCCATGTCTTCCGGCGATTCCTGACAATCGTTTGCAAGCCACAATTTAATAATGGCATTTAGACCGTTTCTGAAAAATTCAATATGATACTTGATGTTGCTATCAATATGTTCTTTTTCTGCTCGTTTCGTATCATATATCGAAATAAGGTGTTTATCATCATAACACAGTTTGAAATAGGTTTTATAGAAGATCTGATTCTCCTTGATATGCGTAAACATCTTAAGTGCGCCACTACGCTCGTTGAAATAATCGTAATCTGCAAACAGATCGCTGAACTCATTTTCGAGTTTTTCTCTCGTTTTATCGGCAAGATCGAATATATCAAGATAGTTTGCATAGAAGGTACTGCGGTTCAATTCTGTCATTTTAATGAGATCTGAAACAGTAATATCCTTAATTTCACGGGTTTGCAGTAGCTCTATAAACGCCTTTTCGATCTTCTCTTGCGACTCTCTGCGGCGTTTGTTGTTCTTTACGTTCATAACAATTCTCCATTATTCCAACATTTGTGACAAAACTGATGATCGTGCTTTCGTTTAATCCAACACTTGTTGCTTAATTGTTGATTGTTTTGCTTTGGCAAAAATATTATACTACAAAAGCAATAAAAACACAAGTGTTGGTTTAATGAAAGGAGATTTTAAAATGAAAAAGAGTAGTTTTGTTGCACTGATATCAGGAACTGTAAGCGGGGTGCTTTTCGCACTGGGTATGTGTATGGCACTTCTGCCTGAATGGAATGCATTCACAGAAGGGGTGATTTTCGGAGCCATTGGTATCGTGCTCAGTATTATCACGGCGCTTGTATGGTGCAAAATGGAAAATAAGAAGCTGCCGAGAATGCGTGGTAAAAATCTGTTCCGTACTATTTATGCCGTCATTGCTGCTTTAGTGCTTGGTGTCGGTATGTGTATGTGTCTTGTGTGGGAGCAAATCATTTGGGGCACACTTGTCGGCTTGCTTGGCATCATTATGCTGATTGCTCTCATTCCGATGATCAAAGGCATCAAATGAAAGCGTTAAATCTTGTAAGAAGCCCTTATGCAGGTCTTGTATTTAATGCTGCTTATGCATTCGGCAACTGTATGATAGGTTTCTTTACACATTCGTGGTGGTTTATTACAGTAGGTGCGTATTATACCGTGCTTGCAATTACAAGATTTTCTGTGTTGCAGATTAAACGAAAAGCAAGTGACAGTTATGATACCGAGCTTTTTGCACGGCGTTTTACAGGGGTTTTATTGGTTGTGCTTTCTTTCTGCATAGTAGGTGTGAACATAATGTCAGCAGTTAAAGACAGAGGCACCGCTTTTCACAAAATTGTAATGATTACCATTGCAGCGTACTCATTCACGAAAATCACCATTTCAATTATCGGTATGGTGAAAATAAAACATTCCGCTTCCGCGGTATTAAAGACACTTCGTAATATATCACTCGCTGATGCGTGTGCTTCCATATACACAATGCAAAGATCAATGCTCGTGTCCTTTCCGGGGATGGAAGCGGTGGAAATCTTATTGTTAAACATGTTTACGGGAACAGCAGTATGGATTATTGTTCTGTTTCTCGGGATCAATCTGATTGGAGGTAAATATATAGATATGGCTAAATCAAAAATTGCAAAGACAAATGAAAAAATCACTGAAGCAGTAACCGGCGGTTACAAGAAAATTGAAAAAGGTGTTGTAGGCGGATACAAAAAAATCGAGCAAGGTGTTGTTAGTGGTTACACCAAAATCGAAGATAAGTTTGTAGACGCTTACCTCACCAAAGACGGAGAAACCGTAGAGGAAGCAAAGGCAAGATTGAAGGGTAAAAAATAAATAGAACAAAGGGCAGACTTGACAGTATATTGTGCCTACGGTACAGTGATATTTTCACTTCGTGAAAGTGATATGGAAACCTGCGGTTTCAGTGATATTATATTCGCCACCACAAATACCCATACCAAACCCAAAACACCAGCCATTAAGGCTGGTGTCTTTGGTTTGGCGTTTTTGAACTTAATCTATATATAGAACTGTTGCGGATTGCAAAACTACTTATGCTTACTTTCCAGACGGAAAAGAAAATCTTGCCATACACAAAAAAGCCCTGCCATTCCGAAGAACAGCAGGGCCATATACAACTATTCAATTGGAATTGCTACTTCACCAATTTTAACTTCTACAACTTCATCTAAATTGGCTGGGAATTCCCATGTATAGTTGTGATAGCTGATCCCGTCGGTCAGGATATTTTCGCTACCTCCTCTGGCACCAATTTCCTGACCAGTGTTAAGCACGATCCATAGATTAAGCGCACTAGTGTCCAGAAGAAGGGCCCTGCCTTGGGAATCATATCGATAGAATTGGAAAGCAAGGCCCGTATTGGAGAGCTTTATATTCGTCAGTACAATGGGGGTTTCTATCGCTTCGTTATCCTCCGAATAATAAAGTCCCATGACCTGAGTGTCGGGAAGTCTCCTTATATCCATTTTATTTCTATCTATAGAAAAGGTAAAATGCCACTCTCCTTCCGCCAACAGTGTACGATTATCAGTTTTGGGATTCTGTGAAAAATTCGTCATAGACAGAGTGAGCGTATAAGGTGGCTTCTCCGTCTGAGGTTCGTCCTTGACTGAATAATCACAATAGAATAGGAACAGAGCGGCTCCGTCTGCATCTAAGCCCCAAAAGCTATAGCTGGTTGTATAAAAAAGGCCCAAAATATCTTCTGCTGTTTCCGGTGCCAACTTTATTTGCGCTTCATCAAACCCATATTCATCCTTTTTTGAGAACGCAGGCCCTTCTACCCGCAACAAAATGACAATGCTGCCGTCTCCCACGGTGGCAGAATCTACAGTTACTGTAACATCTTCGATCTTTTGGTTCAAATCGATTTTCTGGCTTAACCTGTCGATCACAGACGCGTGCGGATCGCTGATATCCTGTCCTGTGATCTCCTTCCAGTAGTAAGTGAACCAATTTTGAATACTGTCTCCATATTTACTTGCCATGAGACCTGCACCCATCAGAAACAATGCCAAAATTGCTGCAATCAGTACGACAAGAAAGCGTCGGCGGTAGGAAATGATACTGGAAAAGCTTGCTCTTTCACTGCGCTCCAAGATATCGTCATCAACTTCACTGAAGCTAGCATATAAAGCCTTGCTATCCACTAAAGAATCCCTCCTTTATGAGATGCATTTTTAATTTCTTCCGTGTCCGACTCAAAATTACCAAGACATTATTTTCGGTAAGACCGTACCTTTTTGCGATCTCCCATACAGGCTCCGTGAAGAAGTAGCGACGTACAAAAATATTGCCGTCCCGACCAGGAAGTGCCCGGACAAATAGCCGGATGCATTGCTCCAGCTCCTTGGCTTCGTATTCACGCTCCACATCTGCCTCACCTGCAATGCACTCAGCAAGTTCATCCAGCACAAGGTTAATCTCTCCGCCGCCTCGCTTCTTTGCAGACCGGGCAATAAAACGGTTGAAAGAAAGATTGCGGGTAATCTTCGCCAGAAACATTTGAAGTATTTGCGGCTTCTGAGGAGGAATAGCGTTCCAGGCACTGAGCCAGGTGTCATTGACACATTCTTCAGAGTCTTCTGTGTTGTGTAGGATGTTGTTTGCTATAGCAAAACAATAATTACCGTATTTACGATCAGTTTCCTTGATAGCATCTTCGTTCTTGTGCCAGTAAAGCTCTATAATTCGGTGATCTTCCACGATCATACCTCCTTTCAGATAGACGAAAGGTTCCTTCACCCTATAAGACAGAAATGATATAAATATCTTACAATTTTTTTCATTATAACACATATTTGCGTTCTGTCAAAAGCAAGGAAACATACGATCTGCTGCTTAATAATTGTACATTAGAGTTCCTTTTTATTTTGTACAAAAAGGCCTGTCTCCGCTGAGAAACCAGTGAAACCGACCCTCAAATGCTTGCGACCGTCGGCTCGAATCCATCATGTAGGCGTTTTGCATCCATGAAAATTGAGCGAAAATTTTGGGTTGCAGTCATTTAGACCACACGTGCTGGTGGGAGATGGTGGATTCGATCTGCATTTTCTTTCGCTTAGGGCGAAAGAAAATCATGGTATCGACCAGTGTTTGCACTGGTCGAAGCAATATGCCACAGGCATATTGCATTCGGATTGTTCGAATCTCACCATCCAAATGCCCATACCAAAACAAAAAACACCATCCATACGGATGGTGTTTTTTGTTTTGGTGGGGGATGGTGGATTCGAACCACCGAAGGCATAGCCAGCAGATTTACAGTCTGTCCCCTTTGGCCACTCGGGAAATCCCCCATATTCTGTTGTTCCGTTCGATGTTTGGTTTGGAGCCGGTAGACGGACTCGTTCAATCAAGGTGCGGCTCGGTCAAGCCCTCGCCGGCAACGCTCATCCGCGTTGCATTTTGATTTTCGAGTCAATAACTTGTCGATGCGGTTTGGAGCCGGTAGACGGACTCGAACCCCCGACCTACTGATTACAAATCAGTTGCTCTACCAACTGAGCTATACCGGCGTCTCGAACCGAACACGCTTATTATAGCGATGTGACTGCTGTTTGTCAAGTATTATTTTCGCTTTTTGCAGAAAAAGAAATGGAATCACAGAGAATCGGAAATGCGGTGTTGTTTGCCACGGCGTTGTGTGATATATTAGTGAAAAAGAGGTGTTCTTATGGCATATAAATTGGATCAAGACTTCTATCAAAGGCCCTGTTTGGCGGTTGCCAAGGCGCTGGTTGGTAAGCTTCTTGTGCGTCGTTTGCCGTCAGGAGAGCTTTTAAAGCTTCGTATTTCCGAAACGGAAGCCTATTGTGGGGAAGAAGATACTGCCTGTCATGCCCACAAGGGCAGAACCAAGCGGACAGAGGTGATGTATCAGGTGGGTGGTACTATCTATGTCTACCTTTGCTACGGCATGCATTGGCTTTTGAATATTGTTACCGGGGAGGCAGAGACACCGGAAGCCGTTTTGATCCGGGCTTGTTTGGAGCAAAACGGTCCGGGCAAGCTCACCAAGACGCTTTCCGTTACCGGGGAGCTGAACCGGGGCAGCATTTGCGGTGAAGAGCTTTGGATCGAAGATGACGGCTATTCCTGCCATGTCGTAACCGACAAAAGGGTCGGCATCGGCTATGCCAGCCGGGAAGACCAAAATAGACTTTGGCGCTTCAAACTTCAATAAAAAACGCAGGGCAATTTGCCCTGCGTTTTAACGTTATTTGTCCAGAATTTCAATGGGAACAGTAGCGATTTCCCGCTTTCCGTTCTGGGTGGTATCGAAGCTGATCACCTTGCCGTCAAAGGCAAACCGCACATGCAGATCGCAGCGCATATCGGTAGAATCCGGTGTAACCTCCGGCACAGCGAATACAATTTTCTTTTCTCCGGTTTCCAGGTTGATGCTCCACAGAGGACGGGTCATGTTGTTGGCGGGGGTGGGGTAGCCGTCACCGATGATGTATCTTCTGTCCGGGGTGATGATGCAGTGAATATCCCAGCGGCCAAAATCGTAGCAGGAGTATTCGCCGGTTTCCATGTTGATCTTGAACAGGTCCAGAGTTTCTTTGCCCAGTCTGCAGATCACAACAATATTATCCGGATCCAGCCAGTAATAGTGAGAAACGGTGACGCACTCCAGGATCGTCTTCATGCTGCCATCCATATGGACGGTGACAAGAGAAGTACCCCAGCGCTTACCCGGCTCCGGGAAATTCCGCACCAGCATCAAGAACTTGGTGGAATCCGGATTGAAGGTGATATGGTTCACCAGCAGCCGCTGGGAGCGGTCAAAGCCGGTGTCGTAAAGGGCATCCTGGGTCACGATCTGCCGGGAACCGCTGCCGTCCATGTTGACAAGCCAAACGCCGTCCTCTGTGACAGGAGCGCCTGCGTAGCCGTAACCGGGGCGAAATTCAAAGATACTGCCGAAGTCGATACCAAGACCGTACTTGCCATCCGGGGAAATGGAAGCGCAGGCCCGGTCGGTGTAAACCTTTTCACCGGTCTTGAGATTGTGGGTCACCGTCTTGAAGCCACCTTCGTTGACGTTATAGATCACGGTATCGGGCAGGGTGGGGTGATACTGAAGCAGCGCACCCTGTTGGAAGTTCCATGCGGTGGTCTGCGCGAAGGGTGTAAAGACACCGTCATTCAAAATGCCAAGCTCTGCAACATCATTCACTTCCGGCAAACGATCCATAAAGGGAACTCGGTGAGCAAGATGGTCGTTTCCCTGAGAGGCGACCAAGTCATAATAGCCGAAGAAATAGTGATATCCGTCATTGGGAGAGATGATCTTAAACATAATGATTGCTCCTTTTAAGAAAGATGATTTGAAATTAGAATTCGATATCCAGCTTTGCCATAACAGCAGCGCACCGGGGGCAAAGACCCTCAGCGTTCGCCTGTAAAGAGTGCATCCAGCACCGGGGGCACTTTTCGCCCTTGGCCTCGGCAACACCGATAGTCAGCTCAGGGAAGTTGACACCGGAGCCAACCTCAGCGCCTTCCTCCGGCTGTGCCCAATCACAGGCGGAAACGATGCAGATCTCAGCAAGATTCAGACCTTCACACGCGGCCTTCAGTGCTTCGCTGCCCTGCAAGGTCACATGGGCCTCCAAAGCCTTACCGATCCGTTTGTCAGCACGGGCCTTTTCCAAAACGCCGTTGACATCCTGACGCAGCTTCATGACGGTTTCCCACTTTTCCATGTCAGGGTCATTCAGCGCGTACTGGGTAAAGCTTTCGGGCATCTGATTCAGCAGCACATTCCGGGCATCATCGGCGTCCAAATGGGGCATAGCCTGCCAAATTTCATCACAGGTGAAGGCCAAAATGGGGGAGAACAGCTTTGCCATGGCATCCAGAATCAGGAACAGGGCAGTCTGTGCGGAGCGGCGGCGCTGGCCGTTCTGCTCTTCGCAGTACAACCGATCCTTCAAAATATCCAGATAGAAAGAGCTCAGCTCTACCACGCAGAAGTCGTTCATAGCGTGGGTGATCACATGGAACTCATAGCCGTTGTAGGCCTTGCGAACCAGTTTGACCAGCTCGTTGAGCTTGGTCAGCGCCCACTTGTCCAGCTCTTCCATATCCTCGGCGGCTACCATATCCTTGTTGGGATCAAAGTCAGCCAGGTTACCCAGGCAGTACCGGGCAGTGTTACGGAACTTCAGATAGTTCTGTGCGATCTGCTTGAAGATCTCCTTGGAGCAGCGAACATCGGCATGATAGTCAGAGGATGCAGCCCACAGTCGGATGATATCCGCGCCGAAGTCCTTGATCAGGTCCGCGGGATCCACGCCGTTGCCAAGGCTCTTGTGCATGGCGCGGCCCTGTCCGTCAACCACCCAGCCGTGGGTCAAAACCTGCTTGAAGGGAGCACCCTGATCCAGCGCGCCAACGGAAGTCAGAAGGCTCGACTGGAACCAGCCGCGATACTGGTCAGCGCCCTCTAGATACACATCCGCAGGCCAAAGCTCGGGAGTGCGGTGCATCAAAGAAGCGTAGTGGGTAGAGCCGGAGTCGAACCAGCAGTCCAGAGTGTCGGTTTCCTTGGTGAAGGTCTTGCCGCCGCAATGGGGGCAGGTGAAGCTTTCGGGCACCAGCTCCATGGCTTCTCTTTCAAACCAAACATTGGAGCCGTGCTCGTCAAACAGCTTGGAGATCTTCTCGATGGATTCGGGGGTGGAAACGGGCTTGCCGCAGTCCTGGCAGTAGAATACGGGGATGGGCAGACCCCAGCGACGCTGACGGGAGATACACCAGTCGGCCCGCTCCCGGATCATGCTGACCATCCGGTCTTCGCCCCAGGCAGGATACCACTGGACATTTTCAATGGCCTTTACTGCGGCATCCTTGAAGGATTCCACAGAACAGAACCACTGGGGGGTTGCCCGGAAGATCACGGGCTTCTTGCAGCGGTCGTGGTGAGGGTAGGAGTGGATGATCTCCTCGGAAGCAAAGAGCATGCCGCTTTCTGCCATATCTGCCTTGATAACGGGGTTGGATTCTTCGGTCTTCATGCCGGCATACTTGCCTGCATAGTCAGTGTGGCGACCGTAGTCGTCCACAGGAACAACCAGCTCCATACCGTAGCGCATACAGGTCTGATAGTCGTCAGCACCGAAGCCGGGGGCAGTGTGGACACAGCCGGTACCGGAATCCATGGTAACATATTCGGCATTGACCAGCCGGGAGGTTTTATCCAGGAAAGGATGCTGTGCCAGCATATTCTCAAAGAACTGGCCGGGGAAGGTTGCCAGAACCTCGTAATTATCAAAACCGCCCATCTTCATGGTCTTTTCCATCAGAGCCTCGGCCATGATGTAGGTCTCGCCGTTTTCGGCTTTGACCAGAACATAGCTGTCCCGGGGGTGGAGGCAGATGCCCATGTTGCCGGGAAGCGTCCAGATGGTGGTGGTCCAGATCACGAAGAACATCTTGCTCTTGTCGAAATCGGCAAGCTTGCCCAGATCATCGGCCATGGGGAACTTGACATAGACAGAGGTACAGGGATCGTCTTTATACTCGATATCCGCTTCAGCAACCGCGGTAGCGCAGAAAGGACACCAGGTAACCGGCTTCAAGCCCTTGTAGATAAAGCCCTTGTCAAACATCCGGCCAAAGACCTTGACCTCCTGAGCTTCAAAGTGCTTGTCCATGGTGCGATAGGGATGCTCCCAGTCGCCCACAACACCCAGCCGCTTGAAGCCGCCCATCTGCTTCTGGATGAAATCCTCAGCAAAATCCTCACAGGCCTTCCGGAACTCAGGGACAGACATATCCTTGTTCAGCTTCTTCTTGGAGTTTTCAATGGCTCGCTCAATGGGAAGACCGTGGTTGTCCCAGCCGGGAACATAGGGGGTGTAGTGACCCATCATAGCCTGGCTGCGGACGATAAAGTCCTTCAAGGTCTTGTTCAGGGCATGACCCATGTGGATGAAGCCATTGGAGAAGGGAGGGCCGTCATGGAGAACAAAGGGGGGCAGATCCTTGTTCTTTTCCAGCATAGCATTGTAAAGATCCTGCTCCTGCCAGCGCTCCAGCATACCCGGCTCCCGCTGGGGAAGACCGGCCTTCATGGGAAAGTCGGTTTTCGGGGTGATAATGGTGTTTTTGTATTCCATGGGAATGTTACCTCCGTATAATGTTCAAATTTAAAGAATTTCTACAAAGCCTTCCCCTCTGGGGAAGGTGGCAGTCCGTAAGGACTGACGGAAGAGGAAAACCTCTCCCGCCCCTACGGGGCACCCTCCCAAAAGGGGAGGGCAAAAAACGCCTTTGTCTCTTATGCAAGAGACAAAGGCGTAAAAATACCTCTGCGGTACCACTCTCGTTCTGCTTGTAAAGCAGCACTCATGTGCGCGGTATCGGGCGCAAGCCGGCGCAGCCTACTGTATTTCGGTGCGCTGCTCAGAGGGGATATCCGCGAATGCGCGCTTACTGCCTTGCACCAACCGGCAGCTCTCTGAAAACGGTGGATTCGCCGACGTGTCCTCGTCATAGCGTAATGGATTTACTTGTGGTTGGGATCGTAATTCCGGCCAAACTGCAAATTGGCGAATTTGCTGGTGGTGGTGTCATTGACAGGATGCATGGGCTCTGCCTTGGGAGCAGTTTCTTCCGTAGTACCTACCAATGCTTCCAGATTGGAAGAGATCTCATCGGCAACAGCGTCGGTGGGATCAACAGTCTCCACGTTGTCCGGGTCGCTGTCGTAATCAAAAATGGTATTGCCTCCGGATACCGATGCGGCAACGGGAGTTACAGGACGGTTGGCTTCCCGAATCCGGGTCAAAGCCTGGATGCAGGCTTGCAGCTGATCCTCAATCTCCTGGATCTTCACAGAAGCAGTCTGACGGGCTTCTTCCACCCGGGCGTTTTCCTGCTCAATCAGGGAATTGGCATTTTTGGAATTTTCGGAAGCAGCAGTGCTGGCATCGTTTAGCATCTGCGCGCACTTGGTTTCTGCTTCCCTGACCATCATATCGCAGGTCTTCTGGGCGTTGACCATAGCATCTTTCATGCTGGCCTCGTTTTTGCGGTACTCCTCCAGCTTACTGACCAAAACCCGCATCTTGCTTTTCAGCAGGGCGTTTTCCTTGTAAAGGGTAACATAGTCCTCAGTCAGCGGCTCCAAAAAAGCGTCAACAGATTGCATATCATATCCGCCAAAGGTCTGCCGACCGAAAGAAATCTGTTCAATTTGCTGCGGTGTAAACATATCTTATCCTTTCTGCGAAGCTTAGATGTAGCTCTCTACTTCGCTCTGAAGATTCTCCAGATCACCTACAACATCCATATTGTAGGGGCAGAACAGATAGGTAGACTGTGCGACCTTTCTTACCTTACCGTCCAAAGCGTAGGAACAACCGGACAGGAAGTCCACCACACGGCGAGCCATGGCCTTGTCCACGTTCTCCAGATTCAAGATCACGACCTTCTTGCTGCGCAGGTCATCGGCAGCCTTGGAGGTGTCGTTGAAGTTGGAGGGATGGAACAGAACCACTTCCTGCTTGTTGCCGGAAACAACCTTGCCGCTGAAGCCGATGGGGGCACTGGGGGCAGGGGTGGGGGCAGCGGGGGTGGTATCAATGTCAAAGGAATCTTCTTCGACGTCGTTATTCAGCTTAAAGGGATTGGGACGGCGGCCACTGCGACCGGAACGGGCAGGCTCTGCCACTTCTTCCTCATAATCTTCCAGTTCGTCTTCGTCCTCGTAATCATCATATTCTTCGTCTGCATAGGGGCGGGTAAACTTTTTAAGGTTATCCCAAATACTCATGGTTGATTTTCCTCCTGTATGTTCAATCATTGGAAATATTACTTGCGATAATCTCTCCGACCAAAGATGGCGGTACCCACACGGATCATGGTACTGCCGCAGGCGATGGCATCGGCAAAATCATCAGACATTCCCATAGACAAAATGCCCATGGATACATTATCGCTTTTTTTTCTCGTTATGTCAACAGAAAGGTTGTACATTTCTTGAAAAAATTTGTGATTTCCTGTCGAATTTTCGGAAATTGGGGGGATAGCCATAAGTCCGCAGACCCGAATATTGGGAAAAACAGGGATTTTATCTAAAACTGTCCAAATCTCCCCGGGGGCAAAACCACCCTTTGCCGGTTCGTTGCCGATATTGATCTCCAGCAGAATGTCCTGCCTGAGTCCCTGCTTGGCAGCCTCTGCCTGAATGGCCTCCAGCAGCTTCATCCGATCCACGCTTTGGATCAGGGAAACCTTGCCGACCACCTGCCTGACCTTGTTGGTCTGAAGACGGCCGATAAAATGCAGGGGACAGCCTTCGTAGGCATTCTCGGATAGTTTTTGGGTCATTTCCTGAACCCGGTTTTCACCACAGATATCGATGCCAGCGGCGATTGCCTGCCGGACGGCATCGGCATCATTCATTTTCGTGGCGGCGCACAGGGCAATTTCTCTGGGATCCCGGCCTGCAGCCTGGGCGGCTGCTTCCATTTTCGCCCGGATAGCGGCAATGTTTTCAGCAATAGACATGGTAAAACCTCTGTATCTGTAAATATTTGTACAGCAAAAAGCGACGGTTGCAACCGTCGCCTTTGCGTGGATTATGCGGTGGGAGCGGCGGCCTTCAGGGGTTTCATAGGCGCCAGAGTAGAGATGGCATGCTTGTAGATCATCTGCTGCTTGCCGTCGCTGACCAGTACCACCACAAAGCTGTCATAGCCTGTGACAGTGCCCCGAAGCTGAAAGCCGTTCATAAGGAATAGGGTCACCGGTATTTTGTCCCGGCGCACCTCACGCAAAATGGCTTCCTGTAAGTTGATTGCATCTGACATATGTATACCTTCTTTCTTTGGGATATCCATATGTTAGCATTTTTCAGTTGTCGAATTCGTTTAGAATCTGTCGGGCGTTTGCAAGAATTTCCCCGGTGCTTTCCTCCGGGTGACGGACCAGCCAGTGTATGGCTTTGTTTCGCCGAAACCAGGTCAGCTGCCGCTTGGCGTAGTGCCGGGAAGCTTTTTTGACTTCCTCTGCCGCCTGTTCCATGCTGCCGTTTCCTTCCAGCGCGGCTACAAATTCCTTGTAACCGATGGCCTGCATGGCTGTGCATTTTTCCGGAACACCGCTGTCGAGCAGGCTGCGGATCTCTTCCACCAAACCCTGCTGCAGCATGATATCCACCCGCAGGTCAATGCGGTCATAAAGCTGCTGCCGATCCGCAAAATCCAAACCAAACCAAAGGGGTGTATATTTGGGCGGTATGGCTTGGGTCCTTCGGTTATGCTCGGTGATGGTCTGCCCGGTTTCGTAGTAGACTTCCAGCGCGCGGATCAGCCGCTTCCGGTCGTGGATCCGGGATTCTGCCTCGGGATCGATGCTTCGCAGCAGCTCCCGCATGGCATCCATGCCCTCCGCGTCTGCCTGGGCTTCCAGCCGCTCCCGGACACCGGTGGCGGGGAAGGGGGCAAAATCGTTGCCCTTTATCAGACTGTCCATGTAAAGCCCCGTGCCGCCGGCGATGATGGCGGTCTTTCCCCGGGAAATAATGTCATCAACAATAGGCGATGCCATGGCGCAGTACCGGCTGACAGAGAAATCCTCCCAAGGCTCTGCCACATCCAGCATATGGTGGGGAATGCCCTGCATTTCTTCTTTTGTGGGCTTTGCCGTGCCGATGTCCATGGAGCGGTATACCTGCATGGAGTCGCAGGAAACCACCTCGCCGTTTGTGACCTTGGCAAGCTCCACCGCAAAGGCGGTTTTTCCGGAGGCCGTCGGCCCGGCGATACATATGATGTTGTTCACTGAACCTTGACCTCCTTTGCGGATCAGCTCCGCTTAATTTGCGTTTTCTAATTGATCTAGCAGAACCGTCATTTCACTCCATTCGTGAATGTGCAGATGATCACTCTTTGGCGAAATATTATTGGCATGACCACTGTGAGCCTGATCTGTGTCATTATCATACCAAACAGGAAATATGCCTGCTTGCGAGGCACCATCGACATCCTTCTGCGGATCATCGCCGCAATACCAAACATCTTTTGCATCAAGTCCTGCTTTATGTAAGGCCAGCTTAAACAGCCGGGGGTTGGGTTTGCGGATAGCATACTCACTGGAAGTAACAATAAACTCAAATTGATTGCGGGGAAGCAGACGGTTAATTCTGTCGGCTAATGCTCTTTCCGAGAACATAATATTACTTATGACAGCGGTTCTGATTTGTTTGGCGGCAAGGAAATCCAGCATTTCCTCTGCACCGGGCATAACAGCTCCAGGTGAAATATTATTCCAAAGAATGCGCTCTGCTTCATCAAAAGGAACTGTATACCGCAGGCCAAGACGCTCACATTTGTAACGGAGAATAGTGTGTTCGTGAATCTCATAGCCGAGTTTCCTGGCAGGCTCAAACTCACGACATATTTCCTTTACAAAATCATTTGCCTGTTCCGGTGTAATATTATTAGGATTGTATTTGATGTATTGAAAGAGTGCCAGTTCGCCATTGAGTGTATTATAACCGGGTTCGTACAGTAAGGTGTGACCATAATCGAATATGATCATTTTTGGATATTTCAGCATAAGCTATCCTCAATCTAACTCCGCTTAAATTGCTTCTCCAGCTGCTTTTTACTCAATGTTACGCAGATAGGTCTGCCATGGGGGCAGTATTTCAGATCATCTCTGGTCATAACCTGTTTAACCAGCGCCAAAAGCTCCGGTTCGCTGGTAGTCCAGCCGGCTTTGATGGCAGCCTTGCAGGCAACAGTGTGGAGCATCTCGTCCCGTACCTTGGTTTTCTCCTCCCGGCGACCGGTGAGTAAATCGGCAGCCAAAGATTCCAAAGCGTCCTTTGCGTCCTCCGGACTTAAGTCCATGGGGATCTGCCGGGCCAGAATGGTATGATCGCCAAATTCATCAATTTCAAAACCCAATTCTGCAAGCAGCTGCGTGTTGGCAAGAAGCTCTCCCACAGCCTCAGCATTCAAGGTGACGGGAACAGGGGTCAGAAGCATCTGAGAAGAGATAGCCTCTTGGTTGGCTTTCAGCTTTTCGAAGAGGATCCGTTCGTGGGCGGCATGCTTGTCGATGAGGAACGCGTCTTCACCCTGCTCCACAATAATATAAGTATTGTAAAGCTCGCCAACCATCCGCCAGGGAATTTCCGCAGCCATAGGCAGCTCCTGCTGCTCCGGTTCCGGCTCGGGCAAAGGCTCCGGCTCGGGCATAGGCGGCGCAACCGGCTTGGGCGGTGTGTACATAGGTGGCAGCTTGGTCATGCCCGGAAGCAAAACAGACTCTTTTAATGCGTCCTTTCGCTGCGAATCTACCTTAATGGCGGCAGCAGCTGCGGCCTGAGGCTTGGGCTGGGGCGCATTTTGAACAGCAGTGGAAAAATTCTTGTATTCTTCCGCCGTCATGGTGCGGAAGAAGGAATTTGCTTCCCCTTTGCGGGGGACAGTCACTGCAGGCGACTGAGGGGTGGGGGATTTTTCCTGTCTTTCAGGGAACGAAGGCTTAAATTGCACCTGAGGCCGGTCAGTTTGCTTGTTCAGCGCACCCAAAACACCATAGTGTACACAGTCAAAAGCGGATTTTTCCGAGAGGAATTTTACTTCCGTTTTTGCTGGATGGATGTTCACATCTACGGCGTTGGCAGGCAGGGCCAAATGCAGCACGCAGGCAGGAAACTTGCCCACCATGATCTGGTTGCGGTAAGCTTCCTCCAGCGCCTTGATCAGCAGCTTGGAAACCACAGGCCGACCGTTGACAAAGAAGGTTTGTAGGCTTCGACTGGGACGGGCATCTGTAGGCTTGCTGACAAAGCCGGTGAGGGTGTAGTTATCCCAACGGCTTTCTACGGGGATCATTTTTCCACCATCCCGTCCATAAACGCAGTACACGGCATCTTTCAGATTTCCGGTGCCGGGGGTGGACAGGATTTGCTTTCCGTCCCGTAAAAAGGTAAAGGAAACCTCGGGATGCGCCAGCGCCTGAAGCTGAACCGCGGCGGCTACCCGACCGCCTTCCACCGTGTCGGATTTCATAAATTTCATTCGTGCCGGAGTGTTGAAAAACAGATCCCGGATCAAAATGGTGGTACCGACGGGACAGCCGGCTTCGGATTCTTCTGTAATGTTTCCGGCTTCCAGGTGGAGGCTCACACCGCTGAGAGCATCGGCTGTTCTTGTCAGCAAATCGATGCGGCTGACAGAAGCGATGGCTGCCAAAGCTTCACCCCGGAAGCCCATGGTTTCAATGGCGGCAAGATCCTCCGCGCTGCGCAGCTTGGAGGTTGCATGGCGCAAAAAGGCTGTCTTGGCATCCTCAGGTGCCATACCGCAGCCATTGTCGGTGACACGCAAAAAGGTCATACCACCGTCTTTGATCTCAACGGTGATCTTGGTAGCACCGGCATCCACGGCATTTTCCAAAAGCTCCTTTACCGCAGAAGCAGGTCGTTCTACTACTTCACCGGCAGCGATTAGGTTGGCAACATGCTGGGGAAGTTCCATAATTTTCGGCATAGGATCACCTCAAAGTTAACAGTCCCGCGGCATTGACTGCTGCGTGGATCAAAATCGGGCAGAGCAGAGAACCGGAGACCCGGTAGGCTGCTGCCAAACAAATACCGGCAGGTAAATATTGCACAAAACAAAGGGCGAGGGTAAGGGGAGAAACAACGCCCCAATAATTTTTTACATGGACAAAAGCGAAAATGAACACAGAAAACACCCAGGCTGCCCAGGGGGCGCGTTGGTAAAGTCCCCGGAAAAGCACCCCACGGAAGAAGCATTCCTCTGCAATGGGTACAAAGATCACAGTCCCTATGGCCACCAACAGGAAGTTCTCCCGGAGCAAACCAAAGATTGTCTGATCGTTAACATTGGAAAAATCCGTCGAAACCCGGGAAAGCAGCCAGCCAAGTGCTCGGGAAGCGCCTTGGTTTATTCCGAAGAAAAGAATTCCCACCAATAAGATCCGTAGCAGCTGTTTTGGGGGAACAGGGAAGAAGCCCTTTAAAAAACGATGCAGGATTCCCAAAGCCGCACCCAAATTGATGGTGAAAAAGAGAAAATTCACCCATGCTGCCGGGAGGGGAGCAGGCAGAAGCCTGTTTCCATAGGAAAGCAGACCCGGCAGAAATACGGTCTGAAACAGTAAGTACCGGATGCCACGGGATAATTCTTTTCTTGTAAGTTGGTTTTGGGCGAAGTTGTTGTTCATTATTTTGATCCTAAATAAGCAGTGTTTACAGAGAGTCTCCCAGCATCTTCTTCAGCTTATACAGCTCATTCATGGCTTCAATGGGAGTCAGGGTCTCCACATGGATGGCTTCCAGTGCTTGACAGACCTGCTGGGAGCTTAAGTCCATCATGCTGATCTGATCTTCAGGCTGCACAGGAATGACAGCAGGACGGGTTGCGCCGCCCTCAGCTTCCAGCTCCGCTAGGATCTCCCGGGCCCGGGAAACAACGGCACTGGGAAGACCTGCCAGCTTGGCAACCTCCACACCGTAGCTGTCATCGGTAGCACCGGGGATGATCTTGCGCAGGAAGATCATCTGGTCTGCCCGCTTTTTTACCGCAATGTTGTAGTTTTTTACATTGGGAAGCTTGTCTTCCATGGTGGAAAGCTCATGGTAGTGGGTAGCAAAGAGGGTTTTCGCACCCAGCTTCTTGGGGTTGGCGGCATACTCCAGCACAGCCCGGGCAATGGCCATACCGTCATAGGTGGAAGTGCCCCGGCCGATCTCATCCAAAATCAGCAGACTTTTGGAAGTGGCATGCTTCAAAATGGTGGCAACCTCCGACATTTCCACCATAAAGGTGGACTGACCCGAAGCCAAATCATCGCTGGCACCGATTCTTGTAAAGACCCGGTCTACAATGCCCAGCCGGGCGCTGCGGGCAGGCACAAAAGAACCGATCTGCGCCATCAGTACGATCAGCGCCACCTGCCGCATATAGGTGGATTTACCTGCCATATTCGGGCCTGTGATAATGGCGACCTGATTGCTTCCGTTATCCAAACGGGTATCGTTGGGAACAAACAAAGTGTCCTTCAAAACCACTTCCACCACAGGGTGGCGACCGTCAACAATGGAAATCTCGTTGTCCAGGGTGATTTCCGGACGGCAGTAATCCCGCTGTACGGCAACGGCAGCCAAAGAGCACAGGGTATCTACCGCGGCCACAGCGGCAGCGGTAAGCTGGACTCTTGCCGCCTGATCGGCCAGGTATTCCCGCAGCTGGGTAAAGATCTGATATTCCAAGGCAGTCAGCCGATCCCGGGCCCCCAGGACCTGGTCTTCCAGCTCCTTCAGCTCGGGGGTGATGTAACGCTCGCAGTTGGCTAAGGTCTGCTTGCGGACATAGTGCATGGGCACCTGATCCGTAAAGGACTTGGAAACTTCAATGTAATAACCGAAGACCCGGTTGTAGCTGACCTTCAGGGTGCGGATGCCGGTCTTTTCCTTTTCCGCGGTCTCGATGGCGGCGAGAGTTCCTTTGCCGCCGTTCATAATATCCCGCAGGCGGTCGGCTTCGGCATTGGCACCGGGACGGATAATGCCGCCTTCCCGCACCGTCAGGGGAGGATCGTCTACGATGGTGCTTTCGATCCTGTCAGCACAGTCGGTCAGCGGGTCAATGGCTTCCTGAAGCTTTTGCAGCAGCGGCGCGTCAATTTGACTAAGAAGCTCCTTGATCTCCGGCAAAGCCCGGATTCCCCGGGCAAAGCCCAACAGATCCCGGCAGTTGACGCTGCCGGTGACGATCCGGGTCTGTACACGCTCCAAATCGGTAATATCCTTCAGGGCTTCGATCAGCTCGCTGCGGCGGATGGTGTCATTCACCAATTTCTCCACAGCGGTTTGTCTGTGGGTGATCTCCAAAGGATCCAAAAGGGGCTTTTCCAGCCAGGAGCGAAGCATACGGCCGCCCATAGCGGTACTGGTTTTGTCCAAAACCCACAGCAGAGAACCCTTTTTGTCCTTGCTGCGCATGGTCTCCACCAGCTCCAGGTTTCTCCGGGCATCCAGATCCAGCTCCATAAATTTACCGCTGGTGTAGTATTCCAGTACCCGGATATGGGCAAGCTCGTTCTTTTGTAAGGTTAGCAAAGTCTGCAGCAGCGTGCCGCTGGCAATGGTGGCGGCAGAGAGATTTCCAAGACCCATTTGAGCCAAAGACATATGAAAATGGCTTTCCAGTAAAGCTTCCGCTTGGGCTTCGTTCAGCTGAACCTGCCGCTCCTGGCTGATGCAGCATTTCAGCCGCAGATTCAAAGTATCGTCCAGCTCCTGACAGGATACCCCCTCGCCGAAACGGATCACCTCTGTAGGTGCAAAGCGACCCAGCTCAGAAGCGGTGGCGGAAGCGTCCTGACAGGTGGTGGCGTAGAACGCGCCGGTGGAAACATCACAGAAGGCCAGCCCAAACTGCCCTTTCTGACCGTAAATGCAGGCAAAATAGTTGTTCTTCCGTTCCTCCAGCATACAGCTTTCCGTAACCGTGCCGGGGGTGACGATCCGGGTGATGTCCCGTTCTACCAAGCCTTTGGTGGTGGCAGGATCCTGCATCTGCTCGCAGATGGCTACCCGGTAGCCTTTTTGCACCAACCGGGCGATGTAGGCATCCACACTGTGGAAGGGAACACCGCACATGGGCGTCTGTTCCTCCTTTGGCTTGCCCCGGTCCCGGGTGGTGAGGGTCAGATCCAGCTCCCGGGAAGCGATCCGGGCATCCTCGTCAAACATTTCATAAAAATCGCCCAGTCGGAAAAACAGGATGCAGTCCTGATTGCGTTCTTTAATTTCGTGATACTGCCGCTGCATGGGAGTCAGTTCATTGGTGGGTTTTGCCATGACAGAGACCTCTTTCTGTGTAATGTAGGGGGACTTTTTACGCCTCTAAAGTGCCGGTAAGACTCCAGGTGGTGGCACCGGTAATGCGGATGTTTTGGAAAGAGCCGATAAGCTTAGGATCTCCTTCAAAACGAACCAACCGGCCGCCCTCTGTCCGGGCGGTGAGCAAATCTTTGTCAGTGCCGTCTACCAGGCAGCGGAAGGTTTTGCCGATATAGCTTTCGTGAATTTTCTCAGAAATGCTGTTCTGAACGGCGCAAAGCCGGTCGAAACGGCGGTTCTTTTCTTCCTTGGGGGTAGGATCCTCCATCCCGGCAGCAGGGGTGCCAACCCGGGGGGAGAAAATAAAGGTAAACAGGGCGTCATAGTGTACGGCTTCGATAAGAGAAATGGTTTGTTCAAATTCTTCTTCCGTTTCTCCCGGGAAGCCGACAATGACATCCGAGGTCAGCACCAGCTCCGGCATAACGGATTTTGCATAGCGCACCTTTTCCAAATAAGTTTCCCGGTCATAGTGGCGGTTCATGGCCTTTAATACCCGGGAAGAACCGGACTGGAAGGGAAGGTGGAGCTGCTTAGCGATCTTCGGATGCTTGGCCATGGTGTCAAAAAGTTTTTCTGATGCATCCCGGGGATGGCTGGTCATGAAGCGAATGAGAAAATCCCCGTCCATGGACGCAATCTGTGCCAGAAGATCAGAAAAATCTACATTTTCCTCCAAATCTTTACCGTAGGAGTTCACATTTTGTCCTAACAGGGTGATCTCCCTGCAGCCGTTTTCGATAAGTGAGCGGCACTCAGCCAAAATGTCTTCCATTTTCCGACTGCGCTCCCGGCCCCGGACATAGGGGACGATGCAGTAGGTGCAGAAATTGTTGCAGCCGTACATAATGGATACCCATGCTTTTAATCGGGAGTCCCGCACCTGAGGGATTCCCTCGGCGATGGAGCCGGGCTCGTCTTCAATGTAGAATTGGCGCTTCTTCCGGGTCAGCACATTCCACAAAATCTCCGGGAACTGCCAAAGATGGTGGGTAGAGAACACACCGTCAACATAGGGAAAGCTCTTGTACACCCGGTCAGAAACCTTGGTCTCACCGGCCATGCAGCCGCACAGGAAGATCTTTTGCCGGCTGTGGCGGCGCTTGGTGTGGGTCAGTGCCCCTAAGTTGCCGAAAACCCGCTGCTCCGCGTGTTCCCGGATGGCGCAGGTGTTGAGGATCACCACATCGGCCCCCTCAGCCTCCCGGACAATATCGTAACCGGCTTGGCTCAGATAGCCCCGAAGCTTTTCCGAATCCGCTTCGTTCTGCTGGCAGCCGTAGGTTTCCACATAGGCGGTGGGTGTTATATTTTGTTCATACCAGAAACCGCGGATCTGATCGCAGAAGGCAAACTGCGCAGATAGCTGTTCCTGGGTAATAATCGTTGTTTTGCTACTCATAGGAGCATCCTCCGGGAAATACTTTCTCAATATGAGATCATAACATTTTTTTGCGATTTTTGCAAGTGGGAGCCTGCTTTTTTAACGAAAGTCTTCATAGGAAAAAACCAAAAGGCGAATTCTTGACATCAGAAAGATACTACGATATAATAGTTACAAATTTATGGTAAAAGGAGGGCTTTCCTGTGAACGGGATCAGTTGCACCCAAAGATATGCCCTCCTCTGCCGCTGATAATCATATCTCAGTATTACAGACAGTACGTAGCGCAGGCAGAAGAACCTGCGCGGTTTTTGTTTTTTGGCAAAGCAATTCTGGAGTCACCATGGATTAAATCGTCTGCGGTTATTGGCGGATCTTTTGCCACTTGCTCTTGTCGATTTAATCAGTGGTTACTGGAAGAGAGGATATATCAATGGCGAGAAGATCCACAAAAGAGAATAAGAACATCTATCAGCGCACGCGAGAATCGCTGGATCTGACCCGGGAGGAGGCATCTGATCTGCTTGTCACAATGTCTTCGGAACGGATTGAGAAGATCGAAAGTGAGCGCTCCATGCCGCACCCGGATGAAGTGCTGCTGATGTCCGATCAATATAAGCAGCCCGGTTTATGTAACTACTACTGTGCAAATCAGTGCCCCATTGGGCAGCAGTATGTTCCGGAGATAAAGATCAAGGATCTGTCTCAGATCGTGCTGGAGACAATTGCTTCTTTGAATGCTATGCAGAAAAAGAAGGAGCGGCTCATCGAGATCACCGTGGATGGCCGCATCTCCGGTGATGAGCTGGCAGACTTTGTGTACATACAGGAAGAACTTGAGAAGATCTCCGTCGCGGTAGAGACTCTGCAGCTGTGGTGCGAGCGGATGCTGGATACCGGCGTTATTGACAGAACACAGTATGAAGCATATCAGAATGCTGCGCAGGATTTCTAAGTCTCTCTAATTGGAGAAAAAAGCCCATCTATTTTGCGGAACTGCACCTTTATTCCACGCATCATTTCTCATACAATATGGATATGGTTGGAGCGACAAAGTTCCCGGTATCCGGAAAGGAAGTGATGCCTTGTGAGTGTAAGAAAACGGATCCTTACCATTCGACTGATGGAAAAGGTGAACGCAAACCCCGCATATGCAGAAGCGTTCGGCATTGTCGCACAAAACGGCTCAGCTGAACCTGAGCGGCAGAACGTTTCAAATTCTGCCGGTAATAAGTCGTAAGTAAACCCTGAAAACAGAAAGGAGAACCCCTATGGAAATTACTATTGGTATTGGTATCGTGGCTGCAGCAATCGCCCTGCTGCTTATCGCCGGCTATGTGAAGGCACCCCCGGATACGGCATACATCATTTCCGGTTTCCGCAAGCCCCGCATCCTTATCGGCAAAGCCGGTATTCGAATTCCCTTCCTGGAGCGGATGGATAAACTGAGCCTGAAAATGTTCTCTGTGGATGTAAAGACCACAGACTACGTCCCGAATGCTGAGTATATCAACGTTAAGGTTGACGCAACGGTTAAGATTCGAATTGGTCAAAGCCATGAAATGATGACCCTGGCCTCCAAGTTCTTCCTGAACGAAGGCGAAGATATGATCATCCGCCGTGTGCAGGATACCCTGGAAGGCAACATGCGTGAGATCGTCGGTCAGATGAAGCTGGAAGAGATGGTCATTGACCGTAAGGCTTTCGGAGAGCGCGTTCAGGAAAACGCTGTCCCCGATCTGATGAAGATGGGTCTGGAAATGATCTCCTTCAATGTCCAGTCTTTCGCTGACCAGAACAACGTCATCGAGGATCTTGGTATTGACAACATCTCCCAGATCAAGAAGGGTGCTGCTATCGCGAAAGCCCAGGCTGACCGTGACATCGCCATCTCCCAGGCCCAGGCAGCCAAGGAAGCCAACGATGCGAAGGTGCAGGCTGACATGGAGATCGCCGAGAAGCAGACCAGTCTGGCAATCCGGCAGGCAGAATTGAAGCAGCAGAGTGACGTGAAGAAGGCAGAAGCCGATGCTGCTTACTCCATCCAGGAGCAGGAGCAGAGAAAGACCATCGAGATCACCTCTGCTAACGCCAACATCGCGAAGGCCGAGCGGGAAGCTGAGCTGAAGGCCCGGGAAGTCGAGGTTAAGAAGCAGGTTCTGGATGCAGAGATCCGCGCAAAGGCCGACGCAGAGCGGTACCGCCAGGAACAGGAAGCACAGGCAGACCTCTTTAAGCGCCAGAAGGATGCGGAAGCCCGTCGTTATGAGCAGGAGCAGGCCGCTGCCGCTGATATGAAGATCGCAGAGGCGCAGCGTTTTGCAAGAGAGCAGGAAGCGGAAGGTATTGCAGCTGTCGGTAAGGCAGAAGCAGAGGCTATTCGTGCCAAAGCGTTGGCAGAGGCAGAAGGTATCGACAAGAAGGCTGAAGCAATGAAGAAGTATGGCGAAGCCGCAGTTGTCGAAATGATCATGGCTGTTCTGCCCGAGATCGCCCGGAATGTTGCCGAGCCTCTGAGCAAGGTCGACAAGATCACCATGTACGGCGAAGGCAACTCTGCGAAATTGGTCAGCGATATCGTCAACTCCACAACGCAGATCACCGAGGGTATCTCTGCCGGTATGGGCATAGATCTGAAGAGTCTGCTGATGGGCGCACTGGGCGGTAAGCTTGCCGCTGATAATCAACCTCCTGTTGTAGTCGTTCCTCAGGTGCACAGCGCTGCACAGACGCCTGCGGCCCAGGTTGATGACACTGAGACCGAATAAGCTTTGCGGTGAGGCCTTGCAGTAATGTAAGGCCTCACTTTGTGTAAGGGAGAAAAATTTTGGCTTTTCTGCAGGACCGGTGAAAAACGCCCCTTGCGGGACAAAGAGGATAGGCGGATATGTTTTGAGCAAAGAGGGGATAGATGATGATACTGGAAACCAAACGGCTGATCCTGCGCCCCTGGGACCCGGAGAATGCGGAGGAATTATACCAATATGCCAAAGATCCGGCGGTAGGCCCGCCGGCGGGATGGCCGCCCCACACAAGTGTGGATAATAGCCGCCAAATCATAAAAACCGTTCTTTCACAACCGGAAGTATACGCGGTATGTCTGAAGGACGGAAAGCCCATTGGCAGCATCGGCCTGCATCTGAAGGGCAGCACCGATATGACAGATCAGGATACGGAATGTGAGCTTGGCTACTGGCTGGGCAAACCCTATTGGGGACAGAGACTGATCCCGGAAGCGGCCCGGGAGCTGCTGCGCCATGCTTTTATGGAGTTGGGTATGCAGGCTGTGTGGTGCGGCTACTATGAAGGCAATGAAAAATCCCGCCGGGTGCAGGAAAAACTGGGCTTTGAATTCCACCATAAGACAGAAAAGGTGGATGTTCCTTTGCTGCAGGAAGTTCGCACCGGGTATTGCAACCTGATGACAAAGCAGCGCTGGCAGAAGGTGCAGCTGTTCTTAAATCAAAAAGAATTGCTGGATATCTTCCGGCAGAAAAATGCCATTTCACAAGCCCAGTACAATAAAAGTCTGGGAGACCTCCGGGAGAAGATGGGCATATCTTTGTGATTTGGTCACAGATATCCTTTTGTTTTTTGGCTATACTAAGGCCACAAACATAAAGGAGGTATCCATAATGCGGTTAAAAAATAAAGTTGCAGTTATTACCGGCGGCAGTCGGGGAATCGGCTTTGCCACTGCCAAAGCTTTTTTAAAGGAAGGTGCTACGGTGGTGATCGCTGCCAGCACAGCAGAATCTGCCCAAAAGGCAGTTGCCAGACTGAAAGAGGAGTTCCCCCAGTCTGCCGTAGGCGGCATCAGCCCCAATTTGGCATCCTTTGAAGAGGTAAAAGAAGCGTTTCGGTATGTCCGGGAGAATTTCGGCTGCGTGGATATTTTAGTAAACAATGCCGGCGTATCTGAAAGCACCCCCTTTACCGAATACACGGAGGAAGCCTTTGACAAGGTGATGGATCTGAATGTAAAGGGTGTGTTTAATGCCACCAAAGCCGCGGCAGAATGCATGATCCGCAAAGGCAGCGGTGTCATCCTCAGCACATCTTCCATGGTCAGCATCTACGGCCAGCCCAGCGGTCTTGCTTATCCGGCATCCAAGTTCGCGGTCAACGGACTGACGGTGTCTTTGGCAAGAGAATTGGGCCCCAAGGGTATCCGGGTCAATGCGGTAGCCCCGGGAATCACGGAAACAGATATGATGCGGGCTGTACCAAAAGAAGTCATTGAGCCAATGATCAAACAGATCCCGCTTCGCCGGCTGGGTCAGCCGGAGGACATTGCCAACGCCTTCGTATTCCTGGCATCCGATGAAGCGTCCTATATTACCGGCGTGGTGCTGAGTGTGGACGGTATGGCAAGAAGCTAAGTGACAAAGTTACAGAAAACCTATAAAATATGTAGTATCCTGTGATCACAAACAAAAAAGGAGGAACAGAATATGTCTGCTGTAAAAATCAACAAAGCCAATTTCCAAGAGGAAGTTTTAGGGTCGGAAAAGCCTGTGCTGCTGGACTTTTATGCTGATTGGTGCGGTCCTTGCCGCATGGTGCTTCCCATTGTGGATGAGATCGCCCAAGAAAACCCGGAGGTTAAGGTTTGCAAGGTCAATGTGGATGAAGAGGCGGAATTGGCCGCCAAGTATCAGGTGTACAGTATCCCCAGCCTGTTTGTGCTGAAAAACGGGCAGATCGTAAATCAAAGCGTAGGCGCAAAATCCAAGGAAGAAATTCTGGAGATGCTGAAATAAGAAAAACGGCGCAGGTCAAAAACCTGCGCCGTTATGTTTAGTCTTCAGCCAGTTGCTCCAGCTTATCTTCGCCGATAATTTCTATAGTGCCCCGGGTCAAAAGCACCATATCTTCTGCCTGAAAGTATTTCAGCATTCGGGTGACAACCTCTCTTGCCGTTCCTAAGTGGGCGGCAATTTTTTCGTGGGTGATCTTTAAAACAGTGGTTTGCTCAATGCTGGATTCCTCTAAAAGAAA
Source organism: Oscillospiraceae bacterium (assembly GCA_017397565.1). Classification (GTDB taxonomy): domain Bacteria; phylum Bacillota; class Clostridia; order Oscillospirales; family Oscillospiraceae; genus Faecousia. The sequence goes on from JAFQIL010000004.1 coordinate 75,852, forward strand.
ATGTGCCAGCCGCTTGTCAAAGCTTTTCCACTGGATCTGTTCTACCAGCCACATGACATCAGTAAAACGGGTGGCCATGATCTGATTGGTGTAGTTGGAAACGGCCAAAGAATTGTCCATCAGATTCTTGTAAAGATAGGGCGGGATGATCCAAAACTCCGTTTCCTTTTCCGCGGTGATGGTGATCTCAAACTGGATGGAGTTCATGATACACGAAGCGGAGAACAGGCAAATATCCCGGGCAAATAGCCGGTAAAGGGTGATCTCCCGGCCTTCGTCAGAGGTCATATAGGCTCTGAGCTGCCCATCGCGAATGATCAGCAGCCCCATGCAGGTGGTATCGCCGTTGTGCAAGATCGTGCCGGGGGGCACGGTGCGCATGGATGCATGGGCATCCAAAAGCGCTTGCTGCTCCTTCGTCAGCTTATCATAGATGGGAAAATACTCCGATAATGCCATAGTATCCGCCTCATTTCTTGTTTCTGGTTTCAAAATAGCACATTTTTGCAAACAAGTCAATGCTTTCTCTTTGGGTGACCTTGTCACAGAAATTATGTTTCAAATTGGGTAAACTAAAGAAAAAAGAAAGGGAAATGTGTTATGAAAAATGTGTACGATGTTGTTGTGATCGGTGGCGGCCCGGCAGGGTACACGGCTGCTTTGTATGCCGCAAGAGCAGGTCTTTCTACTTTGGTGCTGGAAAAGCTTTATGCCGGCGGACAGATGGCCCAAACCAACCAAATCGATAACTATCCCGGTTATCCCGAAGGGATCGACGGCATCAGCCTGGGCATGAATATGCAAGAGGGTGCGAAGCGATTTGGGGCAGAAACGGTGAACACTGAGGTTTTGTCAGTACAGCTTCACGGGGCGATTAAGACCCTGGAAACAAAAAAAGGAATCTATTTTGCCAAAACCGTGATCATTGCCACCGGAGCAGGGCACAAGCACCTGGGACTTCCGGAGGAAGAAAAGCTGATCGGCCGGGGCGTTGCCTATTGCGCCGCCTGCGACGGGATGTTCTACCGGGGGAAAACGGTGGCGGTGGTGGGTGGCGGAAACTCTGCCGCAGCAGATGCTCTGACCCTGTCCCGGATCGCCCAAAAGGTGTATCTGATCCACCGCCGGGATACTCTTCGGGCAGAGAAGATTTACAGGGAACAGCTGGAAAAGGCGGAAAATGTAGAGCTTTTGTGGAACAGCAAGGTGTCTGAGCTGCTTTCCTCGGAAAGACTCACCGGTGTCAAACTGCAAAATGTTTCTTCCGGGGAAGAAAATGTTCTGGATTTGGACGGGCTTTTCATCAGTGTGGGAATGCAGCCGGCAACGAAGCTCTTTCAGGGACAATTGGAGCTGGATGAGAACGGGTATATCGTAGCGGACGAATCCACGAAGACCGGTATCCCCGGTGTCTTTGCGGTGGGAGATGTGCGGACGAAGGAGGTTCGCCAGATCATCACCGCGGCAGCCGATGGGGCAGTGGCAGTCCACTATGCCGGGGTGTATTTGGCAAGCCGGGATGTAAAATAAACATTGGCACGCCGGAGAGGCGTGCCAAAAGCTCTAGAATTGGGGATCGTCGCAGTTTTGGCGGTAAAGCTCCAGCTGCTGCTCCCAATACACCTTGTCTTCTTCCGTAATGGGACGGATCACTCTGCAGGGGTTTCCGGCAGCTACCACATTGGCAGGAATGTCCTTGGTGACCACACTGCCTGCCCCAATCACTGTGTTATCCCCAATGGTGACGCCGGGACAGACTACGGTACTGCCGCCGATCCAAACATGGTTTCCGATGGTAATGGGCAGGGGAAAATCGTGGTGGTATTGCCGCACGCTGGGATCAATGGGGTGGTTTACTGCATACAAAGCGACCTTTGGCCCCAGCATCACGAAATTGCCAATGGTGATTTTTCCGCAGTCCAGAAACACGCAGTCATAATTGGCGTAGAATTTTTCGCCCACGGTGGTATTGTAGCCATAGTCGCAGAAAAAAGGCGGCTCAATGTAAGACCCGTTACCTGCGGAGGCGAACAGCGCCTTTACAAGCTCCATGCGTCTGGGACGCTCTGTTTCCAAAGTGCAGTTCAACGCTCTGCAAATGCTCTTGGCTTTGTTGTGCAGCTTCATAAGCGCGGCATCCGGCTTGTATAGCATACCCTTTTGCTGCAGCTCCTGTTCTGTCATGAAAGATGCCTCCTGAGGTAATTTTTAATCCATCATAGCAAAATAACTGTGTAAATGCAAGTCATAGAAAATGCGCGCACTGCTTAACAGTGCGCGCGAAAGCTTTTAGTTTTCGAAGGTCAGAACATCCTTGTAGCGCTCTTTGAAAATGCCGTAAACAGCATCCAGAGTAGCTTCATCATTGACAGAGAGGTAGTTTTCATTCTCTTCATCTACAGGCTCTACTTCCAGAATGACGATCTCTGTAGCCATTTCGTCAGCAGGCATCAGCACCAAATACTCTTTGCCTTCGTAGTCGATGCAATCAAGATATTCAAAGTCAACATCGGTGCCGTTCTCGTCGGTGAGGGTCAGAATGTTGGTCTGCTCTTCTTGCAGGATCTCTTCGTTTTCCAAGGGTGTTTCCTCCTTTGTTATCGTTGAATCCGACCGGAGCCGTCGCCGCCGGCCAGCTTTTCTACTTCCGCTACGGTGACCATGTTAAAGTCGCCTTCAATGGAATGCTTCAGAGCAGAGGCTGCTACGGCAAATTCCACAGCTGCCTGGGTGTCCTTGCCCTTAAGCAGGCTGTAGATCAGACCGCCGCCGAAGCTGTCGCCGCCGCCGACCCGGTCGATGATATGCAGCTCATACTTCTTGGAGAAGCAGTACTCCTCCTTGGCAACGTTATAAAGCATAGCGCTCCAGCCGTTGTCAAAGGCGGAGTGGCTTTCCCGTAATGTGATAGCAACCATCTCAAAGCCGAACTTGTCTGCCAGCTGCTTGGCAACAGACTTGTAGCCCTCATGGTTTAAGCTGCCGGCGTAAATGTCAGTGGCTTCCGCTTCAATACCGAATACATCCTTGGCATCCTCTTCGTTGGAAATGCAGACATCCACATACTGGCACAGGTCAGTCATGGCTTCCCGGGCCTCAGCGCGGGTCCAAAGCTTGCCGCGGTAATTCAGATCGCAGGAGATCTTAATACCCCGGGCCTTTGCGGCTTTGCAGGCATCCCGGCAGATTTCCACCAGATTGGGTCCCAGAGCCGGGGTGATACCGGTAAAGTGGAACCAGTCAGCACCGTCGAAGATCTTGTCCCAATCAAAGTCATCCCGGCTTGCCAGCTGGATGGCAGAGTGTGCCCGGTCATAGATGCAGACACTGCCTCTTTGAGAAGCACCCTTCTCGTTAAAGTAGATGCCGACACGCTCACCGCCCCGGGTGATCAGGGAGGTGTCCACACCGTAACGGCGCAGGCTGTTCACGGCAGACTGACCGATGGCATGGGTGGGCAGCTTGGTGACATAAGCGGCATCCATGCCGTAGTTTGCCAAAGAAACGGCAACATTGGCTTCACCGCCGCCGAAGGTGAACTCTACATGGTCACACTGGACGAAACGCTCGTAGTTGTAGGGCTGCAGACGGAGCATCAGCTCGCCGAAAGTAATAATTCTAGCCATTTTAATATGTCCCTTTCCTTTTTGAATTAACCGAAAGCAGCCTGGCGGGCTTCGGCGCAAAGCTTGGTAATTTTCTCAAAATTGCCTGCGGCGATATCAGCCTTGGGACAGACCCAGCTGCCGCCAACGGCATGGATGAAGGGGGCGTCAATGTATTCCCGCAGGTTTGCGGCGTTGACACCGCCGGTGGGCATAAATTTCACGCCAACAAAGGGTGCGGACAGATTCTTCATGGCATTCAGCCCACCGTAAACATTGGCAGGGAAGAATTTGACCACTTTCAGACCCATATTCACCGCCGCGGTGATCTCCGTGGGGGTGACGCAGCCGGGAGTGACGGCAATGCCGTTTTCGATACACCAACCTACTACCTGAGCATCAAAGCCGGGAGAGACGATAAACTTAGCGCCCATTTGGACTGCCAGCTTGCACTGCTCCAGATTCAAAACCGTACCGGCACCTACCAGCATATCCGGGCAATTTTCAGCTACGGCTTTGATGGCTTCCGGGGCAGCAGCGGTGCGGAAGGTGATCTCCATCACATCGATACCGCCGGCAACCATGGCCTTGGCGGTGGGAACAGCATCCTTAACATCCTCCAGAACGACCACAGGCACAACACCGGCCCGGGCCAATCTGCTCAATACATCCATTTTTAATAACCTCCTGTGCCATGTTTGGCAAATAGTGCGAATACCATATAAAGGAAATCGCCTTGTCAGTTTATTATAATGAGAATTCCTGTTTGTGTCAATCACGAATCTATAGCCCGGTCTTGATTTGCGACAAGTTGCCTGCTATAATAATACCAGTATTTTGTTGCCGGTGGCAGGAAAAGAGGAACGCTATGAAAAGAAACGGATTACGGATCAAAGCGCTGTGTTTGACGGCTATCTTTCTTACATGCATTTGCTGCGGCTGCACGCCGCGGGTAAAGGTGATTCTTTTGCCAAATGAAGCAACAACCGCAGCCCCCACTGTGCCCGCAACATTGCCTTCGGAGACAACCACGCCACCGGATACCCAAGCGCCCACGGAGCCGCCCACGCAGCCGCCCACGCAGCCCTCTACAGAGCCCCCTACCCAACCCCCAACGCAACCTCCTACCCAGCCGCAGCTTTTGTATGAAAATCCTTTCACAGGAGAGAAGCGGGCAGACCCCTTTACCGCCCGTCCCTTCCTGATCTCCATCAACAATAATAAACGGGCCATGCCGTTTTGCGGCCTTAACGATGCGGATATCGTCTTTGAAATGCTGGTCAATTCCCGTTCTACCCGCTGCCTTGCTCTGGTCACCGATGTCCACGCCATCGAACGGATCGGTGCGATCCGCAGCCTGCGGTATAACTTTATCGACATTGCCCAGGCTTATGACGGGATCGTGGTCTATGCCAGCGCCAGCGATCAGGTCCTGGCAGATATGGCAGCGGCGGGGGTAGATAATCTCAATGCCCTCAGCAGCAGAAACGGCGGTGCTTTCTACCGGGAGCAGGGAAGATTGGACAGTGGCTATCCCAGAGAGCATACCCTGTTTACGATCCCGGCCCGGATGGCACAGTTTGCGCAGAGTAAGGGCTATTCTGTGACAACAAAGGAGTCTATGGATTACGGCTTGCGTTTTGCCGAAGACGGAACACCGGAATTTGGGGAAACTGCCCGCACCATAACCATGAGCTTCTTTACCGGCAACAAACAGACGGTTATGAAATATGATCCTGCCACAGGGCGTTATCAGATGCATCAGTACGGGGCAGATCAAATTGACGGAAACTCCGGCCAGCCTCTGGCCTTCCGGAATGTATTTACCCTGTTTGCTGTTAACGAGGATATTGGTCAGTATCATGTGGCGCAGCTGCTGGGCAGCGGAGACGGCTATTATGCCTGCGGCGGCAAGATCATTGCCATCAAGTGGCACCATGAAACAGACGATGCGCCCTTTACCTTTACCTTGCTGGACGGAACACCCTTGGAACAGGGTGTGGGTAACAGCTATGTGGGCATCATTCCCACCGGCAGCGCCTTTTCTTTTAGCAAATGAATAAAAACACTCCTGTCTGAATGGTTTTGAATAGATCCGTTCAGAAAGGAGTGTTTTGTTATACTTAGAAATTGCTGACCTCTGCGCTTTTCAGCTGCAGCTGGAGCTTGTCTGCAATGAGAGCAATAAACTCAGAGTTGGTGGGCTTTCCCTTTGTGTTGGAAACCGTGTAGCCAAAGAACCGCTGTAAGGTGTCCAGATCACCACGATCCCAGGCTACCTCGATGGCGTGGCGGATGGCACGCTCCACCCGGGAAGGGGTGGTTTGGAAGGCCTTGGCCACCTGAGGATACAGAACCTTGGTGATGGCATTGATCACATCCATATCGCCCACGGCGATGATAATCGCCTCCCGCAGATACTGATACCCCTTGATATGAGCCGGCACACCGATCTCATGAATGATGCTGGTGACCATAGACTCGATACTGGTTTTATCGGGACGGCGCAAAGAAAGATTCCGCTTGTTCTCCCCACCGCGGATCTCCTCCAGCCGTTCCACCAACGCAGTCAGATCACAGGGCTTCATCATGAAATACCGAACGCCCAAAGCGGTGATGGCAGAGGAAACATATTCTGTAGCAAAGCCGGATGTAGCCAAAGTGACCGGCCGTTTTTCCATGTTGGAAATGGCTTTCAGCACGCTGATGCCATCTTGCTTGGCAAGCATCAGGTCCAAAATAAGCACATTCGGCTTCAGTTCCTTGACCATACGGATAGCCTGCTCCCCATCGCCGGCTGTTCCGAGAACCTGAAAACCGTCTGTGTGCGACAAAGCTGCGGAAAGACCGGCGCAGAATTCCTCGCTGCCGTCCGCAATCAATACGGTTGTACGTTGATCCATAAATCCCTCTCCTGACATTTGAAGATACTCCCCATAAATCACAGCGGTGCTGTGTGCGACAAATATAATTTAGCACAATGTGCTCCTTTTTGCAAGAATAAATTGCAAACAATCGTTCGACAAGAAACGACACGGTTCGACAAAATTAGGCAAAAGGGGATAGTTTTTTCGGGACCCGGAAAATAAGATATTCCGGCGTATACAATTGACGGAGCGGTTATTCTGATGTAGAATAAATAAAAACTTTATTGGGAGGAATCAACCTATGAACGAAAGATGGGACCTTGACCGAATTTATACCGGTTTTGACGATCCAAACTTTGCCGCGGATGTGGAAAAAGGAAAGCAGAAGCTTGCACAGTTTTCCAATTTTGCCGCAAATCTCGGAAAGGGCGAGCCGAAGGAAACCCTGAAAGCAGGTCTTGCTTTGGAAGAGGCGCTGGAAGAGCTGGTAAACAAGCTGGGCTTGTATGCTTCCTTGCGCCAGTCTGCCAATACCCGGGATTCGGAAGCCGCTTCCCAGATGGGCAGACTTATGGCACTCTACAGCGGTATGGCAGCACCGGAAGCGGCTTTTGAGGAGTGGATCTCCAAACAGACGGATTTGGATGCGCTCATCGAGTCTGATGAAATGCTGAAAGAGTATCGTTTCCTGTTGAGCAGGATCGTGGATTCCAGCCGTTATTTGCTTCCCGGCAGGGGAGAGGAGATCATGGCACGGATGCGGCTGTCCGGCGGCAGTGCCTGGTCTGACCTTCAGGGCTACCTGACCAGCACAGTTCCTGTTTCCTATAACGGCGAAACCACCAACCTTTCCACCATTCGTAACCTGGCCTATGACCCGGACGCATCTGTGCGGAAGGCTGCCTACGAAGCTGAGATCGCCTGCTATGATCGCATCAAGGATTCTGTGGCCTTTGCTCTGAACTCCATTAAGCTGGAAACCATCTCCGACTGTAAGCTCCGGGGCTACGATTCTCCCTTGGCCCGGACACTGAAGGGCTCCCGGATGCAGAAGGAAACCCTGGATGCCATGCTGGGTGCTATGGATGAGTATCTGCCCAAGTTCTGGCAGTATCTGAAGGCAAAGGGTAAAGCCTTGGGTCATGCCAATGGCCTTCCCTGGTATGATATGTTTGCGCCTATGGGGAATGCTTCCACCAAATTTACCGCAGAAGATGCCAAGGATTATCTGGTCAAGCAGTTTACTACCTTTGATCAGGAGCTGACGGACATGGTGGCCCGGGCTTTTGATGAGGCTTGGATCGATTTCTATCCCCGGGACGGCAAAGCCGGCGGTGCCTTCTGCGCCGGTGCGGAGTGCCTGAACGAGAGCCGGATCCTGACCAATTTTGACGGTATGTTTACTGATGTGGTGACTTTGGCCCATGAGCTTGGACACGCCTTCCACAACCAGTGCATCCAAAACCATAAGCCCCTGAACAAGGACTACTCCATGCCTGTTGCTGAAACCGCATCCACCTTTAATGAATGTGTGGTTATGGCGGCGGCCATCGAAAGCGCCGCATCGGATGATGAGCGGCTGGCGCTGATCGAATCTCAGCTGCAGGATGCCACCCAGATCATCTGTGATATCTATTCCCGGTTCCGCTTTGAGGCCATGGTTTTCGAAAATCGGGAGGAGAAGTTCATGAACGCCGATACCCTCTGCGCATTTATGACGGAGGCGCAGAAGCAGTCCTATGGTGACGGTCTGGATCACAGCTGCCTGCATCCTTATATGTGGGTCTGCAAGGGTCACTATTACGGTCCTACCTTCTATAACTTCCCCTATGCCTTTGGCGGCCTCTTTGCCCGGGGCTTGTATGCCCAGTACCTTTCTGAGGGCGAAGCCTTTGTGCCTAAGTACAAGAAGCTGCTCTATACCACCACGGTGGCTACCGTGGAGGATACTGCCAAGGTGGCTGATATTGACCTGACGGATAAGAACTTCTGGCGCGCGGCTCTGCAGACCATCGCGGATCAGATCGATCTGTTCTGCCAGCTGGTTCAGGCATAAGAGGAGAGACGGATATGGATAACAGAATCAAGGCTCTGATGCATTTTTTGGATGCTTCTCATAGCGTGTATCATGCCACCGCCGGTCTTGTGGAAGAACTGGAGAAAAACGGCTATACCCGCCTGCAGGAGCAGGATAGCTGGAAGCTTGTTCCCGGCGGAAAGTATTTTCTGACCCGTGGCGGTACGGCGGTGATGGCATTCCGGATTCCCAACCAAACGCCGGTGTGTTTTATGATGAGCGCCAGCCACTCCGACAGACCCACTTTCAAGGTGAAAGAGAATGCCGAGCTTTCCGGAAAGTATACCCGCCTGGCTACGGAAAAATATGGCGGAATGCTCATGGGAACCTGGCTGGATCGTCCTTTGTCTATTGCCGGTCGGGTGATGGTGGAAACGGAAAACGGTGTGGAAAGCAAGCTGGTGGATATCGATCGGGATCTTCTCATGATCCCCAATGTGGCCATCCATATGAACCGCCAGGCCAATGACGGCTATAAGTGGAATCCTGCGGTAGATACCCTTCCTTTGGTGGGGGGAGCTGCCGGTGCGGGCAAGCTGCAAAAGCTGCTTGACAAGGCTGCCGGTGGCAAGATCCTGGGGCATGATTTATACCTGTATATCCGGCAAAAGGCAACACTCTGGGGTGTGGATAAGGAATTTATCTCCTCTGCCGCTCTGGATGACCTGGAGTGTGCATGGTGCTGCACACAGGGCTTCCTGGAAGGGGAAGCAGCAGACAGTATTCCTGTGCTGTGCGTGTTTGACAGCGAAGAGGTTGGTTCTTCCTCGGTACAGGGCGCCGCTTCCGATCTTTTGGAAAGCCTTTTGACCCGGATCTGTGCCGCGCTTAAGCTGGAACTACCCCAAATGCTGGCGCAATCTTTCCTGGTCTCTGCGGACAATGCCCATGCCGTGCATCCCAACCACCCGGAATATGCCGATCCCAACAACGCGCCTGTGATGAACAGTGGCGTGGTCATTAAATTCAATGCAAACCAGCGCTACTGTACAGACGGTGTGTCTGCTGCCATTTTCCGCAAGATCTGCGCTTCGGCAGAAGTTCCTGTGCAGACCTATTGTAACCGGGCGGATATTCCCGGCGGTTCTACCTTGGGTAACATTTCTCTTTCCCATGTATCCGTGCCTACGGTAGATATTGGTTTACCTCAGCTGGCAATGCATTCCTGCTATGAAACAGCCGGTGTTAAAGATGTGCAGTATTTGCTTGGTGCTATGAAAGCGTTCTACAGCACATCTTTGCAGAAAAACGGCGAAGAATACAGCGTAAAGTAAATGAGCATTTTGCCTAATTTTGCAACCTAAAAACTGTGCAAAACCACGGTTGCATCTGGTTGACAAATATGTTATGATATGCCTATCCAGGTGAATTGCGCCTACTCCACAACAATAGACGCCGTTCATCAAAAAAGGAGGATAATAAACAACCGTTAGACTCACGGTGCGGCAGTGTGGAGACCTGTCGTAATGCTCCCATGATTTTGCTTTGTGGGATGTGAGAGCACACGCGAAATGTTCGGTGTGCTTAGAGTCGGAAAGTATGGCAAGTTTAACCCTGAAGAACGTCAAGAAGATTTACCCGTTCAGCGGCGACGAGGAGAAGAAGGCCAAGAAGAAAAAGAAGAAGGCCGACGAGCCTGAAAAGGAAAAGGTTAACCTGCAGATCACTGACAAGGGTGTCGTGGCTGTTCAGGAATTCAACCTGGATGTTCAGGACAAGGAATTCATCGTTTTGGTCGGTCCCTCCGGCTGCGGTAAGTCCACCACTCTGCGTATGATCGCCGGTCTGGAAGAAATTTCCGAAGGCGAGCTGTACATCGGCGACCGTCTGGTCAACGACGTAGCTCCCAAGGACCGCGATATCGCCATGGTCTTCCAGAACTACGCTCTGTACCCCCATATGACCGTTTATGAAAACATGGCTTTCGCTCTGAAGCTGCGCCACACTCCCAAGGCTGAGATCCAGCGTAAGGTTAAGCAGGCAGCTGAGATTCTGGACATCACCCAGTACTTGGGCCGTAAGCCCAAGGCTCTGTCCGGCGGTCAGCGTCAGCGTGTTGCTGTCGGTCGTGCGATCATCCGTAAGGTTGGCGTTTTCCTGATGGACGAGCCCCTGTCCAATCTGGACGCAAAGCAGCGCGTTACCATGCGTGCTGAGATCGCCCAGATCCACC
>JAFQIL010000069.1 GCA_017397565.1 Oscillospiraceae bacterium
AAATAATCTTTACCTTGTCCCCAAAGTTGTTCACCGTTATATTTTACGCCAACACTGACGGTAGGGCCTTTTTCAAGTTTTCCCTGAAAATATGTATCTTCTTCGTGATATACAATGTGTATTTCTGTTTCTTCCTCACCTACAGGAGTAATTAGGTATCCTTTATGGATATATTGTTTATGTAACTCATACCAAGCTTTTTTGCAATATTCATCCCATTCAACAAAAACTTCATCAAAAGCAAATGTTACAAAAAAACAAGTTTGAGCGCAGGTACTTAATTCTACGTAAGTTTTCTTTTCTTTCTTACAGATATCAATGCAATTTATAGTAATACTATTTTTTATTTCATTCAAAAAATGTTTTTCGGCTTCTTTTCCATTATAAATTATTTGAGGCTCGTTCGTGTACCAATTTCCGTCATTATCCACCTGATATGCTCGCATTGGCTCAAAGGAAACAACATCAAATCCGATAAAAACAAATTCAGCAAAGTCAATTTCCATATCGCAATTATGCGGATTCTGAACTGCATTTTCATGTATATTAAGGTGCTTTGCTGAGAGAACAAGCTCGTTTTTATCAAAACTTATAAAAGAAAACTCAGCATCATGAAATTCAAACAAATCAAGTTTGTTTTCAACACGATATTTCATATTAACTCTCCCTTCCTTTGTTTTATCAATTATATTATATCAAAAATATGTTTTAGTTCAAGTCCTCCCCAAAGGTCGTTTTTTGGAAAGGATATCTTTTGAATTCCACCTTGAAAAATGGCAAGAAAAAACCCAGAAACCGCCCAGGTTTCGGGGTTTTCCGAACCGATATCTTTTTCGGTTCGCATTGTTGGTTGGGTCGGTAGGACTCGATTGATGCCTGACCAGGAGTGCTCCTTAACTGGTTCTACAGCCCGGTTTGCGGTGCCCAATGCTGAATCGGTTTTTCCCGCAATCTAACAAAATGGATGACAGCAGACATCCTTACCGGATGCCATCTGTCATCCATGGACTCTTCCCCGGGCTAAAAAAGTGTCCACCGGACACTTTTTTACCTTGCCTGTGGCAAGGCAGGACTCGAACCTACGACCTCCGGGTTATCGCTTCGCGCCCGTTTGCGGTGCCCTATATTTTCCGCGGCGGTCGAAGCCTCCGCGGAAAATATAGACCGCTGCACTGCGCTCGGGTCGCTCCTCCCGCCACCGGCGGCGCTCCCCTCGCTTACCCAACGAGCTTCGCTCGTCGGGCTCATAACACGGAGACTACAATGCCGATTCTATCATCACATCCCAGAAAAGGAAAAGCCATCCCGGTTGGGATGGCTTTTCCTTTTCTGGTTGCGGAGGCAGGACTCGAACCTACGACCTCCGGGTTATGAGCCCGACGAGCTTCCAACTGCTCTACTCCGCGATATAGGCACTTGCTCTCAAGTGCGTGGGTATTATACCATGGCGAGGCCTCTTTGTCAACTATTTTTTATGTCGTCCTTTGTCAGGATGCCCCGATGTGCCGGATTTATACCTATAATTATTCTTGTCAGCAGATGGCAAATGTGCTATACTGGCAAAAGAAAATTACGGGGGTGATCTCATGTATCCGAATCGGGAAAAGGCCCGACAAATTTTAGAAACTGGCGGTCACACCTGCGTGCTTTGCTGCGAAGAGGAAACGCTTACCGATGATCGGCGCGGTGTTCGTCCCCTGTTGGATCTTTTAGAGCGCAGCCGGGACTGGCGCAGCTACTGCGCTGCTGACAAGGTGGTCGGCAAGGCTGCCGCCTTTTTATATCAGCTGATGGGCATTCAGGCGCTCTATGCCCATGTGGTCAGTGAGCCTGCCGCAAAGGTACTGACTGAGGCGGGTATTGATTTATCTTTCGGAACTTTGGTGCCTGCCATCCGCAACCGCACAGACACCGGCTTTTGCCCCATGGAAACTGCCGTTTGGGATGTAAAGGATCCGGAGGAAGCTTTGGCTATACTGAAGATCACTCTGGAGAATCTGAAAAACGCCAATTCCTGAACAGTCTTTTCAAAGAGGTATTGCTATGAACTTAGGATTCAAAATCCATTTTTCTGAGGATGCCGTCAATGTTTCCGCCGGGCAGCTAACCGGTGAAGTCAGAGACAATGTGACTGTCTACAAAACAAAAGTAGGTCACGTGGATGTGGTATGGACCCACACCGCCCACAAAGGCGGTCTGCTGATCAATTTGACCGCATCCTCCCAAAAGCCCCTGGGGATCACCCGGATCGACAGTGTCGTTTTGGATATGGGCATCCCCAGCTGCACCGACCACATCACCCTGATGGGCAGAGAAACTACCAAAAACGAGATCCGTTTCCCCCATGAGCTTGGGGTAGGAAACGAATACTGCGAAACAGCCGTAGGCCTGTACCCCACTCTGGACGCCAAAGGCACTGTTATGGCAGGAGTCGCCCCGTTCCAAAACATTTGTCTGGCCACCGCCCGCAAAGATGCCGATGGCCGTTTTTCCTTCTGCGTAAAAACGGAATACACCAAGGAAATGCTGGATTGTAAAGAGCTGAAAACGGAGCTTGTTTATTTCCATCCGGATGCCACCATTGACGAGCTGTTTACGGTTTACCGGGAGCTGCTCCCCAAAAGCAGCTTTCCCATGCCCAAGCTCACCGGCTGGAATTCCTGGGATTACTATTTGGACAAGGTCACCGCAGAGGATGTTTTGGAAAACATTACCGCGCTGAAGGATATGCCCTTTGCCAAGGAGCTTCACTACATCGTCATTGATGACGGTTGGCAAAAGGGCTGGGGCAACTGGGTAGAAAACCACAAGTTTGCCTGTGGCTTAGCTGCCATCGCCCAGCAGATCCGACGCGCCGGGTTTTTGCCGGGAATTTGGATGGCTCCGGTGGGCGTGAAAGAAGATACTGCGGTTTTCCGGGAGCACATGGACTGGCTTTGCCGGAAGCCCGATGGAGAGCTGCTGTACAACTGCCATATGTACTATCTGGACCCCACCCATCCCGATGCCAGAAAATTCATTTTGGATAACTACCGTTATCAATATCAGGCAGGGTTTAAGCTTTTCAAAATGGACTTTATCTCCCCGCTTTTGGAGGTAAAAAGCTTCTATGACAAAACGGTCACGCCCTACGGTGTGATTACCCAATTGATCGCCGATGTCAAGGCCTGCACCGGCCCGGATATCGTCATTTTGGGTTGTTCTGTTCCATTGGAGTGCGGTGCTGACATTGCCCCCTCTATGCGGATCGGTCTGGATATTCACAACCACTTCTCCCATGTAGCTTCCATTTCCCGCACCATCGCCTGGTCCTGGATGTACAACAACAAGGTCACCCGGATCGATCCCGACTTCATTCTGGTTCGGGGCGAGGAAACCTCCACCGAGCCGCTCAAAGACGATCGGCTGGATTACTATGCGCCCCCCAGATACAAACAGACCGATATCGACAGAATGGGTGTGATTTGGCGGATCGGAGAACAGTTTAACGCCATTGAGGCAGAAACCTGGGCAAATATCGTTGCTATCTCCGGCGGCAATCTGTTCCTGTCTGACCGGATGTCCGTTCTCAATAAACAGGGCATCAAAATTCTGGAGAACGCATTCTGTCTGGCAGGTGACGAGGTGCGTCCCGTTTATTTGAAGGACGACCACCGTGTCCCCAGCCTGTGGTTGGGCGATCGGGGTATTTTGCTGGTAAACTGGGAAGAGATTCCCAGAACCGTCACTATAACCGGCGTCCATCAGACCCTTATAGCCGAAAAAGCCTTTATTCAGGAAGGTGATAAGCTGACTGTTACCCTCCTGCCCCATGAAAGCTTCGCGGCCTGCTATCAACAATAAAAAGAAGAGGCAAATGCCTCTTCTTTTTATATTTAGATGCCCATAAGGTCAAATTCTTTACCGTTAAATACAGCAATGTGGTCAATACCGGCATTGCGAAGCAGCTCCACAGACTCATCAAAGAAGAAGGTCAGATTGTCCTTGTGGTGAGAATCCGCACTGAGTAGAATATGGCCGCCCTGCTGCTTCACGGTATCCAAAAGATACGCACAGGGATAGGGCGTCTTCCGCCAGCCACGGGAGATAGCGCCGGTATTCATCTCAATAAAGGGACACGCGTCTATTGCCCGTACCAAAGCCTCCCGGGCAACCTTCCGATAGCGCTCCTCCTCTTCAGGCATCAGGCTGAACTTGGTGATCACATCGAAATGGCCCACAAAGTCAGGCTGTACCCGTTCCACGTGCTCACAGAGCATATCGTAATAGCATTTTGCCATGGCAACATAATCGCCGCCGAAAACCTCATTGGCGCAGTCCTTTTGCTGCTGAGGGCTGTGGTCAATGGGGTAGCACACGCCATCCCGGACAATATAGTGGACGGAAGCCAGAATGTAGTCATAGCTATCTCTGTCCGCAAGGGCAGAATAATAGTCCAGCTCCATACCCAGGTAGATCGGCAGCTGGGCAGCATATTTCTGCTTTAACCGGTTAATTTCCTGCTTATACGCATCATATTTTTCTTCCCACATACAGTAGCTGGGGTCGCAGGCGGTAAAGCTGTGGTCGGAAAATCCCAAGGACAGCATATTCTTTTCGATGGCAGACAGGACATTTTCCTCGGGAGTATGCTTGCCGTCAGAAAAATTGGTGTGGTTGTGTAAGTTGGAATAGCGCATAGGATCCCCTCCACAGTTTGTTTTCTGCATTATACCCAATTATCTGCGTGAAATCAACCCCAAATCACCATTCGGAATCTGTCAGCTCCCGGCGCAGCTTTTGCAGCGCCCGTTTTTCGATGCGGGATACATAGCTGCGGCTGATGCCCAGCATTTGAGCAACCTCCCGCTGGCGGTGAGACCTGGCGCCCCCCATGCCGTAGCGCAGCAATATCACATGCCGTTCCTGATCCGAAAGGCAGCTGTCGATGGCACTGCGCAGCTGCTGTATCCTCTGCCGGTTGCTGACGGTGTCCAGCAGATCCTCTTCCTCCCCTACTACGTCCATCAGCGACAGGGCGTTGCCATCATTGCCGGTTTCGATATAATCGGAAAGGGATACATCCTGACTGGATTTTTTCTGACTGCGAAAATACATCAAGATCTCATTTTCCACACACCGGGCAGCATAGGTGGCCAATCTCGCACCTTTGGAATGGTCAAAGGTGGTGATCCCCTTAATTAGGCCAATGGTGCCTATGGAGATCAGATCCTCCTGGTCCGAGGTTTGGGCATAGTATTTTTTCATGATATGGGCAACCAGGCGAAGGTTGCGTTCGATGAGTATGTTCCTGGCCTCCAGATCTCCCTGAGCGGAAAGCTTCAGATAGTATTCCTCTTCCTGGGCGGTCAGCGGTCGGGGAAAGCTTCCGGTAGACAGCTGCAGGGAATATAATAAGCTGCTGAGCATCAGCCATACAGCGGTGAGCATGATTATCACCTCCGCTGCTACTGTATTCGCCACAGCCCGTCCTTTTTCCTACAAATGCCTGTCCTTTTCCGGAGTAGAGGAAGCATAAAAGCAGATCGACCCTGACTGTATTTGGTCAGGGCCATTCTGTTAAGAGATTGTCCAATTTTATTGCCGGCAGGTGAGACCTCAGAACTTCTCGTAGCCGATCAGCAGACCGCCCTTTTCTGCATAGTAGCTGCACAGGCCCAGATTCTTATGAATCTTCACCGTCACACCGGGAAGCTCTGCCTCAATCATATGTTTCAGCGCGTTTGCCCCGGCCTCATTCAGACAGTGCGCCAATTGCACTTTACCGGTCTTTAAGCCGCTTTTTGTCAGATGCTTCATGATCGCTTTCAAGGATTTCGCCTCACCTCTGCACTTGTCCGTAGGCTCCAGAGTGCCTGCATCGCTGGCTTTGCCCACAATACGAATACCCAAAACGCCTGCGATCCTGGCGACAGCGGGAGATACCCGTCCGTTGGCCGCAAAGTTACTGAGGGATTCGAGCATAAAGAGAAGACCTGTTTTCTTCTGATATTCCGGCATATATGTGCAGATCTGCTCAAAGGTCTTGCCCTCACCGATCAGTTCTTCCAGCTTTTCCACGATCAGCGTCAGCTCCGGACCGGCTGAAAGAGAGTCGATGACAAACACCCGTCTGCCGGGATACTCCGTTTCGTACAGTTCCTTGGCTATGCAGGCAGCATTGTAGCTGCCGGACAGCCCGCTGGTGATGGTCACACAAAAAACATCCTCCGCATCGCCAAAGGCCCTCAACCAATCCTCAGGATTGGGACAAGAGGTTTGGGATCTGCCTTTATAAGTCTTAAAAAAGCGGATCATTTCCTCCAGATCCAGTTCCCGATCGTCTACGAATTCCCGCTCCGCGGTGATGATCTTCAGCGGCGCCGCATCAAAGGCTACCGTATTCAGACTTCTAAGATTTGCAGAGGAATCTGCTACAATTTTTATGGTTCTCACAAATGATATACCTGCCTTTCCGATTTCGTTCTAAACTGTAGCATTTGGGCAGACCGTTTTCCACCTACTTTCGGAAATTTTACTCTTCTGTGGGTAGAATTGCCTGTCTACTGCCGGTTTAGTCCGCAGAACACGGTTTTTGATTGCAATATCGCCGGTGACACATCTCCGTGAAACAGGGATATCTTAACGAAAAAAGGGTATGCCCGAAAAAAGCGCATTGCAAAGTGCATACAATCGATACGCCTTTCAGGAAGAGCCTGTATCAATATTTGCCAATTCCCGTTTGTCGGGCGGGCAAGCGCCCGCTGGCAATTTCGGGACTGGCTGTCTGGTGGTATTCGTTACTCTGCACCACCGCCCGGTTCGTTACCGGGTCTGCCAATTCCCGTTTGTCGGGCTGTAGGGGGAAGGTTTGCGGGGCGTCGTGGGCGCCGTCCCCTACAGGGGGAGAGAATAGTGAAGAGTGAAGAGTGAAGAGTG
>JAFQIL010000070.1 GCA_017397565.1 Oscillospiraceae bacterium
AGAAACGATGGTTGCCTTTGAGCCGTAAAATCCCCATAAAAAGCAAAAACCGCAGCAACTTCCATCCTATTTGGGGATGAAAATTGCTGCGGTTTGTTTAGTTCAATAAGCTGCAAAAAATGTTTGACATTACCTCATATCAAGATAATCAACAACCAATTTGGGAACTGTTTTTTCTCCGCCCAACAGAGTCATATATGTTTCTGTCATATAAAATGTACCGTATATTGTGATGTTATCGCCTTCCAAAAGATTATCTGCCCCGTCATCCTTGTAATATGAAACATAGACCATATCGCCACTGCTTGTTTCCACAAGAAGTTCTTGCATATAACTTTCAGTTTCTACAACTTGAAATACTGTGCCCGTAACTTTCCAAATGGTTCCATATGCTTTTTCTGGATTACGCATGATTGCGTTGGAGTCAAAGGGTTTACAAGAACTCTTGAACAAAGCAACCATATCATCAACTATAGGAACATCGAGCTTTCTAATCGCCAAAATACCCTCAGATTGTTTCAGACTTCCGTCGCTATGGGTTTCGATGCAAATCTCTACAGTCGCTCCTTCGGAAATGTCATTCAATGAAATATCATATTTCCAGTCTTCTTCACGGAAATAAGTTCCGTCATGCGGTAACCAAAGGTCAAAAGACGAGTCATTTATATTTGTGATAATTCCTTCTACGAGAACCAGAGCGTCCGTAGGGCATACACGATCAAAAATATCTTGTTGCGTAATTGTTTGAACAGATGCTTCTAAACCATCCCAATTTACTTCTCCGTTCAAATACTGCAAAGCAGCATTCTTTTCATCCTCGGCAATCTGTTCATTGAGATCCTCTTGGATGGCATCCCAATTTGCCATAGTATAAGTAATGTATTCTGCTGCTTTAGAATAATCATAGCGCCCACCATCAATAATTGTAGTTACAGTATAGGTAGCAGGCTCAGAAAGAATAGGATCGCTGAAAATGGAATGACTATATACATCTAACACTTTTTCGCCGTCAAAGAATGTCAACTGCACATCATATTCATCGGTGTCAGCAAAAAAACCGTCCTCGCTCTCAGCAGCAATTAAATATTCCGAATAACCTTTCGCATAATGTTCAAGGTATTCATTTTTAATGGTTGTACGAGTTTCGTCATCGGCACCATCCATATACTCCGTAATGCTGAAAATAATTTGCACATTGTCCGCATCGGGAATTTGGACATAGGCATACTTGTCATCAACGACCTCACACGACCATGCCTCGGGAATACGAAATCCTTTGTCGCCAACCTTTATATATTGCATCGGTTCACTATCTGGCGCCGGTACAACTTCTCGATCATAACCGACAAGCGTTCCTTCGTTATACAGTCCCTTGAACAACAGTTCCTCATTTTCATATACCGAAACAACCCCGTTCATAGTGCCGCTCTGGTACTCACCTTCATATATACGACCATTTGTCCATTCTATTTTTCCGGCTCCTGACATCAAGCCGTCTGACCATTCACCTGTATAACGCCAAATAATTTCATCATTATCGGTACATTCAAAAGTACCCGTTCCGTGCGGAAGACCTTTTTCCAAGTCTCCGACATATGTTCCCGTGACTTCACCAGATGGCAATTGAAGAGAAATTGTTTTGTTATCCGAGCAACTGCATAATGAAAGCATTATCACAACAGATAGCAGAAACATCGTTAATTTTTTCATTCCTGTTTCCTCCTAAGTTCACACCCAATATTGCATGGTTTATGTAGTATTATACTATAAAATCTTCCATTTTGCACTTAAAAAGCACATATCTGGCTATGGAAGATATTGCTGTACTTTGCTTTTTATGTATTCGGTAGTAAGTGGATCGTCATAGTTTATATGAATCAGTCGAACCTGTCGTTTCTCACATAATGCGATTTTTCTTCTATCATGTTCCTGCTGCTTTTGTAATTGACTACTACCACCCCAATGTTCAACAGCAATGAAATGCTGTATCCCTTGATACTCAAAAGCAAGTTTTTCTTCTGGTAAATAAATGTCCAGTTCTAAACCCTCAAGCCATTTGGGACGATGATGCTTTATTACCTTTGATGTTGGAAATAAACCTTTCACAATGTTAAACAACATTGTTTCACTAACCCAGGTTTCACCTATCTTTTTGAAACCAAGGCTTTCTCTTGCTTTGTTTTCGATTGAGTTATGAAGCTCCCTGTTATACATAGCCAATTCATCTTGGAGATCTTTGTCTTCAGGGTTAATATCCAACTGTTTTTGAAGTCTGTCGCACCGCATTTTGAAATCCAATATTTCCGGAGGACATTTTTGTTCCAAAATATTGTCACTTTGATAAGGGTCAATTCCACATCGAAAATACTCTTGATTTATAAACCAACCATAGGTCTGCTTGAATTTACTGCCCCCAGCGTACATATCAAGACAATAATCCAAGCGTGGAATCCTATTGTTACAGCGGTGACATAGATTGGGCTTAAATTTGAATTGGGTCAACGGATCGCCCGGATTTTTTCTTGATTTTTCAGCGATCATTTCTGAAAAATAATCTGAGCCGAGCGGATAGGTCTTGCTACCAGTATAATTTCGCAAAGGTGACTGTTTTCTAAGCGCAATGTAGTTCTCAATAGCCTCTTTTTCACACTCGCAAAAATATATATCCGAATCAATGTCATCGGAGAATGCAAAGAACGCCCCGTAAAGAGATGGATAATAAACGATAGGATAGGGCAAATCTTCCATAGTTATGGAACCGAGTCCTACCGCACCGCTTTTGAGTATGGTCGCATATTTCCCTGATTCAAAAGTCACTCTGGTTCTGAATTCCCAAAAATCTGAAAGATTTTTATATTCTTTGTCGTACAGAAATATTTGGCTTGATTTCCATTTTTCTACCGATTGCATCAACCCTTCAAGTTCGGTGTGATACATGATATATTCTCGAATCTGTTTTGCGCCGCAAGTAATCATCCCATTATCTTCGGAATAATTAGGCAGACTCTGTGCGAATTTAACAATATCAGAGTAGGATGCCGAACGACTTTTTCCGAACTGTATTTTAATTATCCATGTCATAATATTCGACATCCTCCCTTTATTTTTTAGTTCATCCGTTGCGACGTACTTCACCGCAGCAGACAGCAGTAAGTTTAGCTATCCAGTGATTTGTATTCCGTTACAGTTTTCAGATAGGTTTTTGGATCGCCGTTCAGTATCAAATCTGCATATCCAATAGGGTCATTGTAAATCAGATAATCAAGCTCTGACCGCTGATACATATTGTCAGCAACCTCGTTCTCCACTGCGATGGTGTCAATTGCAATCTTGCTGCCATCCACAAATTTCAGCTCCACACAGGCAGTATCCATGTTGAACTCACAAGAAATCAATCTATCCATAAGAAACCTCCATTCTGCGGGATGTTAGATCATCCCAAAATATTTGAATGCTTCTCGGATTGCTTTCTCTTTTTCCGGCGGACACTGCGGCTGTCTGGAATCCTCAGATTTCGGCAGATTATAGTTTTTGCCTACCTCAATCCCACATTTCCGTTTAATCTGTGAGATATAGAGGTTGGACACCTTTAACCCGGTATGCTCCAAAACGTACTCCTTGATCTGCGGATAGGTTGCTCCATCTTGGAACTCCGACATATCCATATCTTCCAAAGAGAACTCAACCCGAATCTTTTTCGAGTCGACCTCGCCCTTGGAAAGCAAGACAACTGTCTCCACATGCGCACACCGCGGGAACAGATCGAACGCCTGCGCGTTTTGCAGCGCAAAGCCCTTCTCCTTCAGCAGCGCCACATCCCGTGCCAGGGTGGCAGGATCGCAGGACACATACACCAGCCGTCTCGGCGCGAAGCGGGCGATGGCCTCGATGGCATCGGCGTTGAGACCCTTCCGGGGTGGGTCGACCACCACCACATCGGCTTTCACGCCCTGTTTTTCCAGCTCCAGGGCTGCTGCTCCGGCATCGGCGCAGAGGAATTCTGCGTTTTCGATGCCGTTGCGGCGGGCGTTGTCCTTTGCATCCTCCACCGCCTGGGGGATGACCTCCACGCCGATGACCTTTCCGGCGGCGCGGCTCATGGCCAGGGTGATGGTTCCCACGCCGCAGTAGAGGTCGAGGACGGTGTCGTTTTTGGTGATCCCGGCGGCGGTGATGGCGGCGTTATAGAGGCGCTCGGTCTGATCGTGGTTGATCTGGTAGAAGGAGCGGGGGGAGAGACGGAAGGTGAGGCCGCAGAGGGTGTCCTCGATCCAGCCTGCGCCGTAAAGGGTGAGGAATTCGTCTCCCAGGATGGCGTTGCCGGGGCGGGTGTTGACACCCAGCACCAGGGTGGCGAAGCCGGGGACGGTTTTCAGCCGCTGGATCAGTTCGGGAACACGATTGAGCTTCCGCCCATTGGCAACCAGGCACACCAGAACCTGACCGGATACTGCGCCCCGGCGGACATAGATGTGGCGGATGAGCCCGCGGTGGGTGGTCTCGTCGTAGACGGTGATGCGGTACTGGTTCATCCAGTCTAGAATAAGCTCCTTGACCCGGTCGGCCTCGGGGGGCAGGATCGGACAGCGGTCATTTTCAATGACCTGATGGGTGCCCGCCCTGAAAAAGCCCGCAAAGGCGCGGTTTTTGTGGACGGAAACCGGATACTGCGCCTTGTTGCGATAGCAGGTGGTCTCCGGGGCGGGGTGCATGGGGATGGAGTCGAGATTTTCTCCCGCCATGCGGTTCAGGCAGGAACGCACCCGCTCCATTTTCAGTCTCGATTCCTCCTCGTAGTCCATGTGGTGGAAGTCGCAGCCGCCGCAGAGCTTCGCCACGGGGCAGGCGCGGTTGATCCGGTGGGGAGATTTCTCCAGAATTTTGACAATTTTGCCCGCCGCCCAGGTCTTCTGGGCCTTTTCAATGCGGATCTCGCAGATCTCCCCGGCGATGGCGTTGGGCACGAAGACGGCGCAGCCCTCGATTTTGGCGACACCCTGACCCTCGGCGGTGTAGTCCACGATCTCGGCGGTGTAGATTTGGTTTTTCGTCAGCATACGGTTTCCTCCAATGGAAGCTCCAGGGTGGTCTTCCGGGGCTTCATGCCCATTTTGTCGTAAAAGCACCGGGCGGAGTTGCCCTCCCAGACGTTCAGGGTGATGAAATTCGTGCCCTCCGATTTGGCGACGGCGGTCACATACCGGAAGAGCTCCGTTGCCACGCCCTTGCCCCGGGCGGCTTCGTCCACGCACAGGTCATCGATGTAGAGCTCCTTCCGGTCGGTTGACACGGAGGAATCCCGATATTCCTTCCACTGGCAGAAGCAGTAGCCCAGGAAACAGTCATCCTCTACGGCGCACCATACCGGGCGGCCTTCGTCGGTCAGCAGCTCCCTCAGGTCGGATTCGGTATATTTCACCCCGTCCCGCTTGAAAATGTCGGGGCGGATGTCCTGATGGACATTGCACACCTGCACCAGCAGGCGCAGAATATCGGGAATATCAGAGATTTCAGCACGGCGGATCAGCATAAAAGCCCTCCTTATGATTCAGTAACTTTTATTTTATCACAAAATCCGCCGTTGCGCAATGGCTGTGGGCGTGATAAAATAAGGAACACGGACGACAAAAGCAAAGACCCAACGTAGGGAACGGTCATGACCGTTCCGCAGTATGCACCTGGGTTTGGCAAAAGGTTGGGCGACATGGCGGCGTGTTACGCATTTGCCCAACTGCGTCTGGATATGGCAGATGGTTCCGCGGAACGGTCATAACCGTTCCCTACAATAGATCGTGTGAGGTTTTTGGATGGATTATCAAAATTGCAATTTGTGCCCCCGCCGGTGCGGCGTTGACCGGACGGCAGGGGAGCGGGGCTGGTGCGGCGCGCCGGATACCGCGCTGGTCGCCAAGACCATGCTCCACCAGTGGGAGGAGCCGGTGCTGTCGCCAAACGGCAAAAGCGGTGCGATCTTCTTCGGCGGCTGCACTTTGGGCTGTATTTACTGCCAGAACCGGGCGATTTCCCAATCTCCCGTGGGCACGCCCATGGACTCGAAGCAGCTCCGCGATACCATGGAGGCACTGATCGCTGAGGGGGCAGAGAACATCGATCTCGTGACCCCCACCCATTATCTGCCCACGATCCTGCCCGCCCTGGAGCGGTCGCTGAGTGTACCCGTCATCTATAACTGCGGCGGCTATGAGCGGGTGGAGACCCTGCGGGAGCTGGAGGGAAAGGTGGACATCTACCTGCCAGACCTGAAATACGCCGACCGGGAGCTGGGGCAGACCCTCTCTGGGGCGAAGAACTATTTCCCCGCGGCGAAGCTGGCGATCAAGGAGATGGTGCGCCAGACCGGAGCGCCCCGTTGGGATGGAGAAAGATTGGTGCGCGGAACGGTGGTGCGGCATCTGATCCTGCCGGGACAGGTGGAGAATTCCCTCCGGTGCTTAGACTGGCTGGGGGACAATTTCCGCCCCGGCGAGATACTCGTGAGCCTCATGCGCCAGTACACCCCCATGGAGGCCACCGCCAGCATGCCCCCCTTCGACCGCCGGATCACCGACGAGGAATACGACGCGGTGCTGAGCTGGATGTACCTGAATGATCTGGAAGGCTTCGTCCAGGAGGGCGAGGCGGCGGATGCGGCGTTTATCCCGGATTTTTGAAGAATGAAAAAGAGAACACGTCATTGCGAGGAGCGAAGCGACGTGGCAATCCCCTGAATCTTGCCCAGATTACCAATGATAGTCCCGGTAGATTTCGGGGATTGCCACGCCAGTGTGCGCACTGGCTCGCAATGACGTGTTCTTTTTTACAATGAAAGCCCTCCGGCAAATGCCGGAGGGCTAAAAGCTTGCTTACAGCTCGCAGTTGTTGACAGTTCTGGGGAAGGGGATGGCATCGCGGATGTTGCCGATGCCGGTCAGGTACATGACCATGCGCTCGAAGCCCAGACCGAAGCC
>JAFQIL010000071.1 GCA_017397565.1 Oscillospiraceae bacterium
AGGGCTCCGGTACCCGTCGCATTTTTGAAGAGCGCTTAGCCGCAATGGGGTATGAACTCAGCGACTTTTACAGGGAGGTTTCCATCAGCAGTTTCGTGGCAATTAAGGCGTTGGTTGCCGCTGGAATCGGTATCAGTTTCCTCTACAATTCCGTTATTGCAAAAGAAAATGACATTGGTACATTTACAGTGGATGGAATCACCGAGCCGCACCCGTTTCATGTGGTTTATACGCAAAACACAAGCGCAAGAAATTACGCGGAGCAGTTCTTAAAATTTGGATAAAATTATCACCCCACTTTTGCATTGCTCGAAAGTGGGGTGATGTGCTTGTTAATTTTTCTCGTTAAGTTCGTTTCATAATCTTAACAAAGTGGAACATCTCATCGGGACCCTCGTCTGGATCGTGTTCGTCTCCATCCGGCATTTCACGATCCGGGACGAAATACTCACACCAAAACTCGTCAATTTTGAAACCGCATTTATTGACATAGAAGTGGATATTGCGTTTCTCAAAGTATGGTGTACAGGTCTCCCAAACCTCTGTTTCGGGATGTAAAGCCTCAACTGCTTGCCAAGCGCCGAAACCGATACCTTTGGTGTGTTCCTCGGGAGAAACGAAAAGGATCTCCAACTCGTTGTGATTGGTTTCTTTGTTGATCTTCAGTATCACACCGCCCACATTTCTACCGTCAACAACGATGCGATAGGTTTCACTGTCAGGAGCATCAATACAGCCCTCTATGGTTTTGCGAGAGATAATTTCTCCGTCAAAATCAAGATGGTCGTCCCGCTTGCCAAATTCCTCGATTGCGCCGTACTTGAATGCCCATTGATTATCAAGTATAAATTGCTCGCGGTCGTCCGCAGTTAACGGGACGAGAATGACTTTTGTGTTTTTCATAATTACCTCCAAAAATAAAACTCGGTCATTACCTAAGTAATAACCGAGCTCACTCGACATCTTATCTGACAGGCGGCCTGCAAGCTAACGCTTACGATCCCCTACACTACGGTGTACTGTCCTCCGATGACCTATTCATTTTTCAGCATAGCATACCGGCACGTCTTCGTCAATAAATCGTGCTTATTTTAGCTTTGTTGCAAATCGATGAATATCTATAGTTGTTTCATTATACGCAATTTATGAAAAAGTTTTACTGCTACATTTCTTGAACATTTTGTACTTGCCTACCGCAAGGATAAGCTGCAAAACTGGTGTGCAAAAAACGGAAAATGTGTACAGGCACATCTGAAACCCTGAATTCATATAATGAGACGATGCCGTAAAGAGCAAGGCAGAATAGTTATGTCTGCTAGTGTCAAATTGCGTCGAAAATACATATGATATGGTACAAACCGAATGTGAGGAGGGATTATATTGAACAGATACAATGTCTTTGATAAAGGAAACTGCTATTCCCAATTCGATGATAATTCATGCAAACGTTACCATCCAAAAGAGCATGGCTGTGCAGATCGGGAGCAATGTTGCGGCTGTATAAACTGTCCGCCAGGTCCAGCAGGTCCCCAGGGCCCGGTTGGCCCGAGAGGTCCAGCTGGGCCACAAGGTGTTCCTGGTGTCAGAGGCTCCGTAGGTCCGCAAGGCCCAGAAGGCGTAGCCGGTCCCGTTGGTCCTCAGGGACCAGTCGGTGAAACTGGTGCAATCGGTCCTCAGGGGCCTGCCGGTATTGCTGGGCCAGCCGGCCCTCAAGGCCCAGCCGGTGTTGCTGGTCCGGTTGGACCACAAGGTCCAACGGGGGAAACCGGTCCTGTAGGCCCTCAGGGTCCCGCCGGTGTTGCAGGTCCTGTCGGTCCTCAAGGTCCTGCTGGTGTGGCTGGTCCCATAGGTCCACAAGGACCTGCAGGTGAAGCGGGACCTACTGGTCCTCAAGGTCCTGCCGGTGAAACCGGCCCCGCCGGACCTCAAGGTCCTGCTGGTGAAACCGGTCCTGTCGGTCCCCAAGGTCCTATCGGTCTAACCGGTGCTACCGGCCCGCAAGGTCCTGTCGGTGAAACCGGCCCCGCCGGTCCTCAGGGACCTGCCGGTGAAGCCGGTCCTGTCGGTCCCCAAGGTCCTATCGGTCTAACCGGTGCTACCGGCCCTCAAGGTCCTGCCGGTGAAACCGGCCCCGCCGGACCTCAAGGTCCTGCCGGTGAAACCGGTCCTGTCGGTCCCCAAGGTCCTATCGGTCTAACCGGTGCTACCGGCCCGCAAGGTCCTGTCGGTGAAACCGGCCCCGCCGGTCCTCAGGGACCTGCCGGTGAAACTGGCCCCGCCGGACCTCAAGGTCCTGCCGGTGAAACCGGTCCCGCCGGACCTCAGGGACCTGCCGGTGAAGCTGGTCCTGTCGGACCTCAAGGTCCTGCCGGTGGTATTTTGAACTATGCGGATTTCTTTGCGCTAATGCCGCCGGATAACTCCGCAACGGTTGCGCCTGGTACGGATGTTAGCTTCCCGCAGGATGGACCCAACAGCGGCTCCGGTATTGCGCGATCTGGGCCTAGTTCCTTTAATTTGGCCCAGATCGGCACCTATCAGGTACTGTTCCAGGTAAGTGTGACCGAAGCCGGACAGCTGATTCTGACCTTAAATGGTGAGGATTTGGCATATACTGTAGCAGGACGCGCGACGGGAGTTTCGCAAATTGTTGGAATGGCGATTGTGGAGACAACTGTTACTGACTCTATCCTGACAGTACGGAATCCGGAAGGGACAGCCGCAGCACTGACGATTACACCTCTGGCAGGGGGAACCCGACCGGTTTCCGCTCACTTGGTAATTATGCAGATACAGTAACGCATAGATGACCGCAGCACCATTCCGGCTTGGAATGGTGCTGTTTTTTCGCAAAGGGTTATCTGAAATATTTTTAGATTATGCGATTGGTGCAGGAGTTATTTTGTTGTTTTTCCTGCGTTTTTGTGAAGGGTTTGGAATTTTTTCGGCGGCATGCCGTATAGCTTCTTGAACTTCACGCAGAAATAGTTGCTGTCGTTAAAACCGCAGTCTTCCGCGATTTCGGTAATGGGTGCGGCGGTCAACTGTTTTAAGAGATTTTCTGCTTTTTGAAGCCGGAGAATATTCAAATACTCGCTGACATTGAAACCGGTTTTCTGCTTGAACACCCGGGAAAAATGCTCTGGGCTGACAAAGTATCTGCCGGAAACATCCTGCAATGAAATTTGCTGGGTGTAGTTGTTTTGCAGATAGTGAATGGCGTCGTCGATATAGTGCTTTTCTTCCTGCTGAGGAATGTATTGGTTGGGATGCCGAACCAACAGGAAAAAGAGCATATGGGTATAACATTTGAAAATATCTTCGCTGAGACTGTCCTTATTGGCGTATTCTTCTTCGACTTTGCTGAAGATTTGCTCAACGCTTTCTATGATTTCAGGGTTCCGATATAGATACAGCAAAGAGGGCAGGAGAGATTTGATGCACTCCGGAATGAAGTATTCAGAACAACTGATCAGCTTCCGGGTGTAAATAGTATTTTGATACTCGGTATTGTGCATGATTCCTTCAGGAATCAGAATGATATCTCCCGGTATCAGGTGGTACACTTTGTTTTCAATAAAATAGCAGCAGTTTCCTTTGGTGATAAAATAGATCTCGAAATGGTTATGGCAATGCTTACGCATTGTCTTTTTGTTTGGTCGCATGATGTCTGTATCGATATCAAAATAGAATTCGTGGGTATTTTGTAACGCGGTTTGTCCCATGGCTTTTACCTCGCTGTGTTTTGTTTTGATTATTCTATCATAAAATATCAAAATCGCAAAGAAAATATTTAAGAAAAATCAAATTGGTTAAGGAAACTTTGCTTTTTTGATTATATAATACAAACAAACATAAAAAATAAAATGAGGTGCAATTATGAAAGAAAAAGTAATTCAGTTTGGTGAAGGCGGATTTCTGCGGGGATTCGCGGATTGGATGCTGCAGCGAATCAATGAAACAACAGACTTTGCCGGCAAGGTCGTTGTGGTTCAGCCCATCGAGAAGGGCATGTGTGATCTTTTGGAAGCACAGGGCTGTGTTTATACCCATCTTTGCCGCGGCGCGGAAGGGATGGATGTAAAGAAAATCGATGTAATCTCCCGATGTGTAAAACCTTATGAAGATTTTGAAAGCTATCTTGCCCTTGCGGAAAATCCGGATTTCCGCTTTGTGATCTCCAACACTACTGAGGCAGGTATCACTTTTGTGGATACTGATCGCTTTACCGACAGACCTTCAAAGTCTTTCCCCGGCAAGCTGACGCAGCTGCTGAAAAAGCGTTTTGATTTGGGCCTTGGCGGATTTGTATTTTTGCCCTGCGAGCTCATTGATAAGAACGGCGAAAACCTGAAAAAATGTGTGCTGCAGTATGTTGATCTGTGGGAGCTTGGGGATGATTTCC
Source organism: Oscillospiraceae bacterium (assembly GCA_017397565.1). Lineage (GTDB taxonomy): Bacteria > Bacillota > Clostridia > Oscillospirales > Oscillospiraceae > Faecousia. The sequence continues at coordinate 4,406 of JAFQIL010000071.1, forward strand.
GCAATTGGATTGAGAAGGAAAACATTTTCTGCAACACTCTGGTCGACCGGATCAATACAGGCTATCCCAAGGATGAGAAAATCGATGTGGGCTTTGATGACAAGCTGATCAATACCAGCGAGTATTTCCATCTTTGGGTGATCGAGGGCTATCAGGATCTTTGCAGCGAGCTCCCCTTTGACAAATGCGGTCTGAATGTGATTGTCACAGATAATTTGGAGATGTACAGGACCAGAAAAGTTCGCATCCTCAATGGTGCCCATACCTCTTTGGTGCCCTATGCGCTGCTTTCCGGCTTTGATACGGTAAAAAGCTGCATCGATGACGAAAATATGCTGACTCATTTGAAAAAATGCATCTTTGATGAGATCATTCCGACTCTGGATCTGCCTAAGGAAGAGCTGGTTGCTTATGCAAATGATGTGATCACCCGTTTTTCCAATCCCTATATCCGCCACATGCTCAGCTCCATTGCGCTGAATTCTGTCAGTAAGTTTAAGGTTAGAGTGCTGCCCTCCATTTTAGAGTACATCAAGCGGTTTCATGCAATGCCTGAGACCCTGTTGTTTTCCTTTGCCAAGCTGATTGATTTTTACCGTACGGATATGACCAACGATGATCCTGAAATCGAAGCCTTTATGAAGAAAGCCACAGTAGGCGAGATCCTTGCAGCGGAAATACTGTGGGATGAGGATCTTTCCTTCCTGGAAAAAGAGGTAGCAAAATATGTTACAGCGAAATGATGATTTATCAAAGCTTCTTGTAATCAATAAGTTGGACAACGTAGGCATAGACCTGGACAGCGGTCATAAATATGCCCTGCGCAACCTCCGTGCAGGGGAGAATGTTATCAAATACGGTCAGCCTATCGGTCACACAACTGCAGATGTTGCAGTAGGTGAGCATATCCATTCTCACAATATGAAGACCAACCTGTCCGGCAAGCTGGAGTATAGCTATACCCCCAGTGAGGTTATGGACGAAAAGCAGAAAAGCGACCGCACCTTTATGGGCTATATCCGGGACAATGGTGATGTGGGTATCCGCAACGACATTTGGATCGTTAACACCGTAGGCTGTGTCAATAAAATTGCGGAAAAGCTGGCAGCTTTGACCGGCGCCAAGAGCTTTCCCCACCCCTTTGGCTGCTCTCAGCTGGGAGAGGATCAGGCAACCACACAGGCAATTCTGAAAGGTATGGTAAATCACCCCAACGCAGGAGGTGTTCTTGTACTGGGGCTTGGCTGCGAGAACAATAACATTGACGTGTTTAAGCAGGTTCTTGGCAGTTGGGATGATCGCAGAGTAAAATTCCTCAACGCCCAGGACTTTGAAGACGAAATTGCGGAAGGAGTCAAGCTGATTGAGGAGCTAAAGGCTTATGCCAATACCTTTACCCGGCAGCCGGTACATATCTCTAAGCTGAAAGTGGGTTTAAAATGTGGCGGCAGTGATGGCTTTTCCGGCATCACCGCCAATCCCCTTGTTGGCAGATTCTGTGATAAACTGGTTTCTTTTGGCGGTTCCTGCGCGCTGACAGAGGTGCCGGAAATGTTTGGTGCGGAGCATCTTCTGATGAACCGTTGCACTGATGAACCTACCTTTGAGAAAATGGTATCGCTGATCAATAATTTTAAGGATTACTACACCCGTTACGGTCAGGTGATCTACGAAAATCCCTCTCCCGGCAATAAAGAGGGCGGTATTACCACACTGGAAGAAAAGTCCCTTGGCTGCGTCCAAAAGGGTGGTCTGTCTCCTGTGGTGGATGTGCTGGATTACGGCGACCAATTACAGAAAAACGGGCTATCTGTGCTGAACGGTCCGGGAAATGACATCGTTGCCTGTACAAATCTGATGGCGGCCGGCGTCCATGTGATTCTGTTCACAACGGGCAGAGGTACACCTTTGGGAACGGCTATTCCTACCGTAAAAATAGCTACGAACCACAATTTGGCAGAGAAAAAGTCGAATTGGATCGATTTTGATGCTTCGCCTTTGCTTGCCGGAGAAGACCTTACCCAGCAGCTTATGGACTATGTACTGCGTGTTGCGGAAGGCGAAATGACGAAAAATGAAGCAAACGGTTACGAGGAGATCTCCATTTTTAAAGATGGCGTAACCCTTTGAGCGCACCAAGGAGAAAAATTCTATGAAGACCATCAAAATCAATGCACAGCACGGCGTTATCAGTCGTCGCCCTTTCGGCAGCTTTGGCTACCATGGCTGGCCGACGGTGACAAAATTGACCGACGGAACATTGGTTGCCGGCGTATCCGGACATCGGGTTTGGCATGTTTGTCCTTTTGGCAAAACCCATTTACATTTTAGTCGCGATGAAGGAAAAACATGGTCTGCACCCCTTGTGCCCAATGATACCTGGCTGGACGACCGGGATGTAGGCCTTGCTGCCATGCCCGATAATGGCTTGGTGCTGACTTGGTTTAATGCTGACTATACACTGTTGGATGTCCGTGCAGACAAACTGAAGGAAGTCTATTCCCCGGCAGAGCTGGATATGATCAATGCTTACCGTGCTGCTGCGATCCAAACAGACACGCAAAAGCCCGGCTCTTATATCCGTTTCAGTAGCGACGGTGGCATGACTTGGGATGACCCGAAACCGGTTCCGGTGTTAGCGCCTCATGGCGTATGTGTGCTTCAGGACGGTTCGATCCTTTATCTTGGCCGTGAAATTAGCGAAGATATTGCCTTTGAGCAGCGGCAAGTTGTTGCTTTGAAATCAACGGATAAAGGTCAAACGTGGGAGAGAATCGGTCAGCCTGCGCTGCCGCCCCATGCCCGGTGGGACAATATGGTAGAGCCTCATACCCTTCAGCTTCCGTCCGGACGCATTGTAGGTGCCATCCGCTACCAAAGCCGCAACCGTGACGATGAATACAAGGACTACGGAACATTTTCTATGTTCTGCACCATTTCTGACGATGGCGGTTATACATGGTCAGATCCCAAGTGGATGGGTGTGTCAGGTGCGCCTCCGCACCTGATGCGCCATTCTTCCGGTGCGTTGCTTTGCTCCTATGGCCGCCGTGCCAAGGGGGATGAGTCTATCCGTGTGACGGTCAGCTATGATCAGGGAGAAACCTGGACACAGGACATTTGCCTGAACGATCAATCACCGGACGGCGATTTGGGCTATGCTTCTACGGTAGAACTGGCGGACGGTTCTCTGCTTACGACCTATTACCAAAAATATGTGGATGAAAACGGTGTTGCCGATAAAAAAACATCCCTGCTGTATACCAAATGGAAGCTTCCTGAAAAAGAATAAGGGGTAATGTAACTATGAATATGAGAAGAAGTAAGACATTGGAGCTGCTGCGGGCAGGAAAGGTTGTATTTTCCGGTAAGTGTAATACTGCTGATCCCCGTGTGGTGGAGATCGCCGCTATGACAGGCCTTCCCTGTATTTGGGTAGATACGGAGCATACCCCCAATGATTACTGCGCTACCGAAAAGCAAATCATGGCAGCGAAAATTTACGATACGGATATCCTGGTTCGTGTGCCCAGAGGCTCCTACAGCGATTATATCCGCCCCCTGGAGCTGGATGCCTCCGGCATTATGGTTCCCCACATCATGTCCGTGGAGGATGCTCAAAATGTGATTCGCATGACCCGTTTCCATCCAATTGGCAGACGGCCGGTGGATGGCGGCAATGCCGATGCCAAGTATTGCAATGTTCCGACTCATGAATATACCCGGCAGGCCAATGAGCAGAGGTTTATCGTTTTGCAGATCGAAGATCCCGAGGCAATGGAGCAGATTGAGGAAATTGCCGCCCTGCCCGGTTTTGATATGCTGTTCTTCGGTCCCGGTGACTATTCTCATGCCATCGGACATCCCGGCCAGCTGGATCATCCGCTGGTGCAGGAAGGCTTCCGTAAGGTTGCTGAGTGTGCCAAGCGCCACGGCAAGTTTGCAGGAACTGTTGGCAGCATGGAAAACGCCGCAGAACGAGTGGCTATGGGCTATCAGTTCCTGAATCTTGGCTCTGATGCCAGAGGCTTGGGCGCATATTTCGGTGCAATGGCAGAGTTTTACAGAAATTTCAGCAAATAATACTGAGGTGATGCTATGCATTATTCCGCACAATCTCTTAACGGCACATGGCACATGAACTATTGTGCCGACAAGTATATTTCTTGCGAAGACCCGTGGCGGGATGGCAGCGAAGTTGTTGACGCAGTTCCCGGCTACTGGGAGGATATGACGGAGAAATTTCAGAGCACAGGCTTTTCCGATAACCTGCAAATCAACCCGGAGTATACGGTTCAGCGCTATCCCATTTCAACTACCGCACCGGATATGCTGCTTCCCAATTATATCGGAAACTTTTTTTACCACCGCACATTTCCGTGGAAGAAAAGAAGCCAGCCTACCTGCATCCACTTTGGCGGTGTCCAAAATGCCGTTTCAGTGTGGATCAACGGTACATATCTTGGCAGACACGAAGGGTATAGCACCCCTTTTTCCATGGATATCCCAGAGTATGCTTTGGTAAACGGGGAAAATACCGTTACCTTGTCCGTCTCTAATCACAGACTGGTTGGCTTCGACGAACAGGATGTTTCCGGCATTACCAGCCGTGCTGCCTGTGAATGCGCAGGCGGCATTTGGGGCAATGTGGAGCTGCGGAGCTATTTGTCTTCCTTGCGGGATGTCAGTGTTTTGATCAGCGAAGATTGCGAAAGAGCCAATGTTCTTCTTTCTCTGAATACACCCTGCGACTGCAGCTGGCGTGTTTTGGACGACGGGAAAATCCTGAACAGCGGAAACTGTAGCGGCGATTTTTCCTTTGATACGAAGGACCTTTCCCTGTGGTCACCGGAATCACCCAAGCTGTATACATTGCAGGTAACCTGCGGGGAGGGGACGATTGACCGTGTGTTTGGTGTCCGTCGCCTTGTCGCTGATGGCGTACATCTGAAGCTGAACGGAAAGCCCTATTATTTGCGGGGCGTTTGCGAGCATTGTTACTACCCGCTGACGGTAAATCCCAGCCAAAGCATTGACTACTACAAAGACATCATTCAAAAGATGAAGAAACTGGGATTCAATTATATCCGCTGCCATACCCATGTTCCGGACGAAACCTATATGCAGGCGGCAGACGAGCTTGGCATGGTCTTCCAGGTGGAGAGTCCCAACAATGGAACCTTGGCGGAATGGCAGTATATTGTGAAGCATTGCCGTAAACATCCTTCTGTGATGATTTATTGCTGCGGTAATGAGCTGCAGCTTCATGACGCATTTTTGGAGCATCTGCATGAATGTGCGGACGTGGTGCATCAGTCAACGGATGCGTTGTTTTCTCCTATGAGCGCCTTGCGTGGACTGGAATACGCCTTTGGCAATGAACCGGAAATGCTTCCTGAGGTGGTTGAGAAGCCCAAGCCCCATAATCCTCGGCGTTTAGCCGTGACCGGTTTGTATTCTGATCTTTATAATAGCTATACCTCCGGTCAAAACAGCTATCATTCATTAAAATGTGACCCGGCCATGGTGGACAGCTGGAGTGAGGTTTATCAAAAACCCCGTCTGAGTCATGAGATCTGCATCAACGGCACATACGCAGATCTGACGCTGAAGGATAGATACAAGGGGACAAGGATCGGCAATACGGAGCTTTTTACCTCGGTGGAAAAACACCTTGCGGACATGGGCGTGTTGCAAAACGCACCCACCTATTTCCGCAACTCCTGCCAGTGGCAAAAAAGAGTCCGAAAGCATTGCTTCGAGACAACCAGAATGTCACATAATTTGGCAGGTTATGATTTTCTTGGCCCCATCGATACCCATTGGCATACCTTCGGTTATGATGTGGGTATGATGAATGAATTCTATGAGCTCAAACCGGGAGAATCGGTTCGGTCAGTTCGTATGTATAACAGTCCAACCGTCATCCTCAGCGATTTGGGACTTGATGTAAACTTTGTAAGTGGACAAGAGCTTCGTGTTGCTTTGTTTGCGTCCCATTACGGCGATACAGACCTGAACGATGGGCAGCTCTCGGTGAAGCTTTTACAAAACGGGAAAGCTTTGTGGGAAAAGTCCCAAACAACAAGACCTGTTGCAAACGGAACAGTAGGGAAGTTGGCAGATTTGACATTCCAATTTCCGAAATCGGACTTGCCGGAAGCTTACACGTTGTCAGTCACGCTGACCTGCGGAAATGTTTTTGCGGAGAACGAGTGGGAGCTTTATGCTTTTCCGAAGCAGGCCGATGCGTTGGTTGGTGATCTTGTTGTATCGGATGGCATGGAGGAAGCAGAGCTGATCCACCTGCTGAAAGCCGGTAAGGATATCCTGTTTTTGGGAAATAGCCCCTTTAACAGTAATCCTACAAGCTTCCAGATTGCCCTTGCCGGGCGCACGGCAGGCAATCTTGCCACGGTGATCTACGACCACCCAATCACGGAGCAAATGCCCCATGAGGGCTTTTGCTCCTGGCAGTTTAGATGCTTGCTGGAGGGAGGACAGGCAGTCTGCTTCCAGGATAGCTCGCTGCCCTTTGAACCGATCATTGAAGTGGTTTCCACCCACAAATTTGTTATCAAACAGGCAGCTTTGTTTGAATTCCGGGCATATTCCGGTCGTGTGCTGGTTTGTGGTTTCCGTTTTTCGACGGAAGATCCCTTTGCGCACTGGTTAAAAAATGAGCTGATTGCCTATGCAAGCTCCGATGCGTTTATGCCGAAGATAACCTTGGATGAGCAGCAACTCCATACGCTGATCCATAGTCAGCAGGTGCAGGTCGAAGCCAATACGAACTTTGCAGTCAACTTAAACGACAAAACTGCCATCCGCAAAAAGAAATCGAAATAAAAAGCAGGAGGACATCCAAACCGGATGCCCTCCTGTCATAATATTGGGAGTAGGGGATTATCTCTTCTTCCACTCGTCGTACTGCTCCAGGTAAGCCTTCTCTTCAGCGGAGAACTTACGCAGAGTGTTAACGGTCTCACCGTTGTTGTACTTACGGCAGCCAACATCCTCGGTGGTGCCCATAACGGTGACGTTTGCCTGACGGTGACGGGCACGAACATGGTCCCAGTCGATGAAGTAGATGTGAGCGAATTCACCGCCATCCAGCTTGCCGTCCTTAATGGTCATGGTCTCGCTGCGGCCGAAGAAGCAGGAACGCAGGTGACCGTCGGTATTCATGGAGGTGAAGTTGCCGGGCTCGTCAACATAACGGCCGAACTGTGCATGGACAGGGCCGGGGTGGCGGTAGTCGCCTTCGTTGACATAGTCGGGGATCAGACCACGCATGATGTCCAGCAGGTCGTGCTGCAGGTACTCCAGGTCGAAGGTGTCGAAATCATGAGAGCACTCCTGGATCATGACGGAGCAGGTGGTATGGTGAGAAACGATGCTGACAGTGCCGTTGACGATGCCGGACTCAGCAACGATCTTCATGACATCGGTGGAGATGTCATGGAAGGTGGGAACCCAACCGCGGGACTGCAGCTCAATTTCTTTCTGAACAACTTTAAATTCCATTGTTTGTTTCCTCCAATATGTAATATTTATTATTGATGACGCTCGTCCCAAGCTTTGCGGACAGCGGCAATCATTTCATCAACCATGGCAGCACGATCAGCAGCCTTAGCAACACCGGAAGAAGAACCGGTTGCATCCGCACCGGCAATAATGGTGTTGTAAACATCCTGACCGTTGGAAATACCGGCAGCGGTCAGAACCAGGATGTTTTCGTCAACACCCTTAACAGACTGCATAGCGGCTTCCACATACTCGGGACCAACGCTGACACCGGTGCCGATGAGCTCAGAGGGTTCGGCAACGATGATATCGGGGTGCAGACCGGCGATCTTGCTGGCATCAGCCATGGAGTCGGCGCAGACGATGGAATACAGGCCAACCTCGGCAGCACGCTTGATGGTCTCAGCCAGAACATCAAAAGTCAGGGGCTTTTCCACGTGGTTCAGCATAACGCCTTCGGCACCGGCGGCAACCAGAGATTCGGGAAGAATGTCTGCAAGACCGCGGCCAACAGGGATGGGATCCATGTGGGGAGCGAATACATGAATGTGCTTGGTAGCATCAGCAACACGGCGGATGTCTACCACGGGGCAGGTGAAAATGATGTCCACACCGTACTTCTCGGAAGCCTTGTCGGCAGCCAGAGCCAGGTCGAGGATATCATCTCCGTAAAGGTAGGATTTCGGACCAATCTCAAAGAAGGGAGCAGAAATCGGACGCTTTGCCATGATAGGTACCTTCTTTCTTAAAATTATTCAGCTATATTATATCGAAAGCCATCCCTTTCGTCAACAGAATTTTCCAATCTCGTGGCAACTAATTTATTCTGCTGAAAAGAAAAAGATAAAATTGTGTATTTTGTGGGTTGAAAAAAAGAGGAAAAACTGGTATCTTCTATGTAGAATCAAAATTCTGCGAATTGCAGAAAAATAGGAGGATAAACATGGTTACTAAGGAAGCATTGGCAGCGGCAAAGGCTGCTTATGACATTGAAGCATCTTGCATCACGGAAATGAAAGACTATTTCGACGATGCGGCTTTCGCAAAGGCAGTAGAACTTCTTTCTGCCGCACCCCGTATCGGTACTTGCGGCTGCGGTCACTCCGGCATTATCTGTCAGCACATGGCACACCTGATGTGCTGTATCGAGCGTCCTGCCCGTTTCATCAGCCCTGCTGAGGCTGTCCACGGCGCTACCGGCTTCCTGCAGACCGGGGATGTAATGATCTTTGCTTCCCGTGGTGGCAAGACCAAGGAGCTGCTGCCCATTGTAGACATTTGCAAAGCAAAGGGTGTTTCTATCATTACCGTTACCGAAAATATGGAGTCTCCTTTGGCTCAGGCCGCCGATGTTGTGCTGAAGCAGCATGTCAACCGGGAAACCGATAAGTGGAATGCTCAGGGTACTACCAGCACAACCGCCCTTTGCATGATCTTCCATGCGCTGCAGGCTGCTGTCATTGAGCAGACCGGCTATCAGGCCGAGCAGTTTGCCCTGATCCATCCGGGTGGAGCGGTTGGCGAGCGTCTGAATAATAAGGCTCTGTAATGAAATAGGAGGAAAAAACTATGGCAATTTTATCTCCCTCTATTCTTTCTTGTGACTATATGAATATGCAGCGGGACTTTGCTGATTGCAAAGAAGCCGGCTGCAAGTGGCTCCATGTGGACATCATGGACGGTCACTTTGTACCCAATCTTTCCTTTGGCTATTCTTTGGTGCAGTCCATGCGCCCGGTGACCGATCTGGTGCTGGATGTGCACCTGATGATCGATACCCCCATCAAGTATGCCGAGAATTTCTGCAAGGCCGGTGCGGATTTCCTGACCATCCATGTGGAAGCGGATACTCCCGAGAATATCAAGAAGACCCTGGAGCTGATCCGTTCTTTGGGTGTCAAGCCCGGCATCGTGGTAAAGCCCAAGACCCCCGCGGAAGCCATTGCTGAGTATTTGCCTATGGTGGATCTGGTGCTGGTTATGACTGTAGAACCCGGCTTCGGCGGTCAGAAGTTCATGGCGGATATGATGCCGAAGCTGAAGCAGCTGCGAGCTATGCTGGATGAAGTCAACCCCTCCTGCCACCTGGAGGTGGACGGCGGTGTCGACCTGGTCACCGGCGAAGTTTGTAAGGAAAACGGTGCTGATGTCTTGGTGGCCGGCTCTGCCTACTTCAAGACCGCAGACCGCGCCGCTTTCGTCAAGGCCATCGAAGCATAAGTTTGAATATAAAACAACAAGGACTGTCCGCGGACAGTCCTTGTTTGCTGTATTAAGGCTTGTTTAGGTACAAAGAAACGGTAAAGAAGCCATCTTGGCGGGTAATTTCCATGTTGCCGTTATAGCTTTGAATACACCTGCGCACATTCTGCAGGCCATAACCTCTGTTGGGATCTTTCGGTAAAAGCTTTGCTTCCGTATTATAGGGGTTGACCAGCTTGTAGTACAACATATCGTTGTGCATCCGCAGTGTCAAATCGATCAACCGGTGCGCATGGGGCAGGTCCTTGCAGGCCTCCAAAGCGTTGTCCATGGTGTTGCCGATTATGACATATAGATCGGCAGCGGTGACAAAGAGCTCTTCCGGGGCCTGCACCTTCAACCGAATCTCTGTGTCTGCGGATTTTGCGATTTGCGCATACTCGTTCAGAATTACATTCAGCACCCGGTTTCCCACATCCACAATTTCTGTTGCGGAATCCAGTAAGGCTTCCATTTGCGAGAGTGCCTGAGAGGTTGGCGATTCTGCTTTGGCGGCCCGAAGATATTTGTTTAAATCGTGCCATAACGCCCTTGTCTCCGATTGCTTGTCCAAAAGCTGCTGATAGTATTCCTCCTGCATGGCATAGTGCCGCGCAGTCTGTTGTTTCTCCAAATTCGCCTGCATATTTGCTTCCATAAGGGAACAGGTCTGAAGCAACCGAACACCGGCGTAGACCAGCCAAAGGAAACCGCAAAATACCGGAGCGACAGAAAGACTGCTGCTGCGAAAATGGATGGCAACAGCGCAAAGAAGGGCACCGGCCAGCCACACCGGAATCAGCCAGAGAAGCGGTGCAGCAGAAGTGCGCCACCGAGGACTGACACCACTGATACAGACACTCAAGGCAAAGAGGATCAGAATTTCCGTCAAAAGGCTGCAGGCTTCACCGGTATCGGGAAAAACTTGGCTCAAAAACAGCATCGCACCGCAGCTGCAAAGCCGCAGAAAGCCAAAAAGAAGGCCAAATCCAATGGCAGCGATAGGCCGTGCTTGTCCTCCGAGCCAGCAGGTAAATCCGGCGGTAACAAAGGCGGCTATAGCTGCAAACAGGGCATTGTCCGTTATGCAGTAAACCGTACCCAATAAAACCCATCCACCGCCAAGAAGCAGAATCTGCTTCCAAAGTGGCAACTTGGGTACAGGGAACTGACTGTGCATCAGCATTTTGTACAGACAGATGCCTACCCAGGCTGCAGTAATATTTCCAAATATGACCACGACTATACCCCCAAAAACCGGTGGAAGCTTTGCGTAAACTCCCGTTGCTTGCGACGGCTGACGGGAATATCGGTGCCGTCTGTCAGATAAACTGCCTGAAAACTGACGCTTTTGACATGGAGCAGGTTGATAATATAGCTTTGGTGGGGAGAGGAAAACCAGCGGTCAGGAAGCTGGACCATAAGATCCCGCAGGGAACCGCGGAAAGAGAAAACCCCACTGTTTGTGTGGAGGAAGACGCGGTGGTTAATTACCTCTGCGTAAAAAATATCGTGTACCTTCCAAACATGGGTAGTACCGTCCAAGGTGATGGTCAAGCGGTTACTGCGAATTTCCTGCCGCACCGCGCTCATAGCTTCTGCCAGCTTATCTATGCTGAGAGGCTTCAGCAGATACCGAAGCGCAAGACCGTACCCCTGAACAGCGTAGGCGGCAGAGTTGGTCAGAAACAGAATGATCGAGTGCGGTTCTTCCCGGGTAAGCTTCAGGGCGATCTCGTAACCGTTGGGGGATTCCATTTCAATATCCAGGATCACAGCGTCATAGGCCTTCTGCCGGGTACTTTCATAGAGAGCCGCCGCGGTAACAAAGGTATCCACATAGATTCCGGGGTCATAGGTGAACAGAAGCTCAGAAAGCTGTTTCAGGTCCTGAGGATTGTCATCACAAATAGCCAGCCGCATAGCAGCCCTCCTTCCATAAGATCTCAATCCTATTATAACCGGAAAGCTCGCCTCTTTCAAGAACCACTTACGCCGCGTAGACTGTCCATTACGCCAACACCCTTGTGCCTGTGCCGGGGATTTGATATAGTTTAGGCATGGAGAAAGCAGAAGTATTTGTCATTGCGAGGCCTTCTGGGGCCGTGGCAATCTCCCGGTTCTGGGTTATGCCCAATAAAGTGAAAGGATGGGGTGAGAATAAATGAAAAGAAGATTGTTTTGCTTGTTGTTGGCATTCGTGCTGCTTTTACTTTCCGGCTGCGGCGACAATGAGAGTCAGGAGCCTACGCAAAGCGCAAGTGATTACTGCCATCAAAAAGTGATGGAACGAATGGAGAAAGTACAGTTTAGACCACCCTATGAGGGCGAGCCCTTGCTCGAATATGATCCGGACTGCAGGGTCTATATATCCCTGGGAGGCTTGGACCTTGACTTATATCCGGACACTTCTATAGGATATTCTGCCTTCTACTTTTGGGTGATCTCTCTGGATCCCTTTGACGAAAGTGAGATCCGGGTGGAGATTCCTGTTCAAACGGAATATACGGTGTCTGTGCTGGATGCTTCCCAGATGTGCCACGGCACAATATACCACGATGAGATACCCGTGAATTTTGGCTTGACGGAGCAGCAGTATATGTGTATGGCCGGCGTGGATTTTCAAGAGAGGCAGCGGCAGGCCATGTATGCAACGATTTGCAATGACCTGCTCCAGGAGTTTAGTGCTAATGCCTTTACACCAGGTATGACACCGGAGCAAATAGCGCAAATTAAGACCTCTGAGCAGTATCAGTTCTATCTGAATAAACCTGCTGAATACCGGGCGAAATACAATGAAGCCTCCGAGCAGTATAAGGTTCTGCCCAAAGAGGAATTGCCCCAATTCTATGCATACCGTGTTGGCATTCAGTTTACAGGCCTGGGCAGTCATGAGGAGACAGTGGAGACGCTGACAGTTACAGTCGGACCGAAGCAGTACGAAATGGAGATCGGCCAATGCCGGCTCCACACACAGACACCCCAGGAATACCTGGACCACCGCTCTCAGTCAAAACCAGAAGGAATGTCGGGCGGCGGTGGCTTCCAGTTCAAAACAGGCTATTTTCCTTCTCCGTCAGGCTATGATGGTACTAGATTTGTTTTTACGGCAAAGGAAGATTTGACTGTAACCGGAGCGCATCTTGCGACATGCTACGGCGACAAAACGCAAATACAGGATGGATACGTGGAGATTTATAAGCTGGATAAAGATGGCAACGAGGTTCTGGTTTTGAATTATCTTTGGGATACCCGGTCTCCGTTGTACTTCGAGGAAGGACAGATTGTCCATATCCAGGTAAGCATTCAGGATGACAGACTGAAGGAATATCATGTTGGATTTGGCAGCTGCATCTTCCTGGATTACACCTATCGGGGAAAAGCCTATACCGTTTTACATGAAAGCCGGTATTACCGGGATGGGCATCCCTGGGACATCTATCTCATGGTATTTGAAGGTGTCGATGTCGGTGAATGGTACTATTATGAAGGATCTGACGGCTTGCCGCCTTGGCATCAGGATGCTTCCGACACGCAGTGACCGATATTTTCCGGCGTAATGACATTTGAAAATGTAACACTAAGGAGGTGCAAAGAATGAAACAAAAGATCATTTCCATACTGTTAGCTGCGGTGCTGCTTTTACTTTCCGGCTGCGGCAGTAGCACGAATACGGATCCCACAGGCGGGACATCCACTGCGGGAACGGATATTTACCGACAAAAAGTAGAGGAACGGCTGGCAGAGTATGAGTTCAAACCGCCCTATGAAGGGAAACCTTGGATCGAATATGACCCGGACCGCAGAGTGTATATTAACCTTGGCGGTCAGGATTGCGATTTCTATCCCGGCACCGATATGGATGGCAGCTATCTTACTTTTTTGGTAGTATCTCTGGATTCATACGACACAAGCGAAATCCAGGTAGAGATCCCGATCCAGACAGAGTACAAGGTGGAAGTGACAGATGTTTCAGCTTTGTGCAGGGATACATTACATCAAAACAAACCAGATGGTCAATCGGCAAAAATGTATGCGCTGACAGAGCCACAGTATCTTTGCATGACAGACACAGACTTCCGGGAGCGGGAGCAGCTGGAAGCTTATGAGAGTATCGCTTTGCAGTTGATGGAAGAGCTCGAGGCTAATGCAGCAAAAGAACAGATACCATTGGAAGAAGTAAAAGCTTCTGAGGAATATCAATTTTACAACACTATGAGATCAGAAGCCAAAGAAAAGCTGCAGGAAGTGGAAAAACAGTTTCTGGCCCTTACGGAGAAGGATCTGCCCCAATTCTATGCCTATTGGGTAAATATTCATTTCCCCGGCTTGGGAAGCTACGAGGAAACAGCGGAGTCTTTGACCGTGATTGTGGGGCAGCAGCGGTATGAAATGAATATCGGACAGTGGCGGTTTCGTACCCAGACACCACAAGCAATCCTGGATGCGCGTGAGGCGGAAAGTATCTACGGCATAGGGGGTTGCGTAGGTATGTCCATGAAATATGACGATCGGCCCATTGTTACGGAATATGAATACGAAAGCTTTCGGTTTACTGCCACGGACGGCCTGACAGTAACGGGGGTAAAGCTTTTGGACACTCCCGGATCTGCGGCCAAGGTGTTAGCGGGCCGGGTCCGGGTCTATGAGAAGGGAGCCCTCGGCGGAAATGTCCTCGTTATGGAACACCTTTGGGACACCAAGACACCCTTGGAATTTGAAGATGGACAGTCCGTTCAGATTGAGCTGTGCATCTGGGATGACCGTTTAAAGAATTATCAGTTTGGGTTTACCAGTTACCGCTTTTTGGAGTGTACCTATCGGGGCGAACTCTGCGCCTATTACACGGAAAATCTGCAGCATCGCATTGGACATCCCTGGGATATTTACCTCATGGCCTTTCAGGGGGTGGATGTTGGAGAGTATTACCATTATCATCCACGTGCAGATTGGCACCAGGACATTCCCGCTGAGTGGCTGAGTTAGGATAAATACGAACGCCAAAGGAGGTTTGGAATATGAAAAGAAGAAGTTTGTGTCTGATGCTGGCGATGGTGCTGCTTTTACTTTCCGGCTGCGGCAGTAGCACGAATACGGATCCCACAGGCGGGACATCCGCTGCGGGAACGGATATTTACCATCAAAAAGTGATGGAGCGAATGGCGGAGTCTGAGTTTACACCGCCCTACGAAGGAAAACCTTGGATCGAACATGACCCGAACCGCCGGATCTACATTTCCTTAGGCGGGCAGGACTGTGACTTCTATCCCAATACCAATATGGCTTTAAACCAGTTTACCTTCTGGATCATCTCGCTGGATAAGATCGACCCAAGCCGGATCCAACTGGATATTCCTATGCAAACAGCCTATGAGGTGGGCGTCACGGACTGTACAGAAATGACCCACGGCACCGTACATCATGAGGGGGTAGTCGGTAATTTTGGGCTGACACAGCAACAGTATTTTTGCATGGCAAATGTTGACTTTCAGGAGAGGGAAAGGCTGGGACTGTATGCCTCCATTTGTGGGGACCTTTATCGGGAATTTCAGGATAAAGCCTTTGCGGAAAACATGACCAGGGAAGAAATTGAAGCTTCTGAGGAATATCAATTCTACAAAGAGAAGAATAACGAATACAATGCAAAAAATCTGGAACCGTCCAAGCAGTATAAGGCTCTTACGAAAGAAGAAGTGCCCAAATTCTATGCCTACTGGGTACACATTACCTTCCCCGGCTTGGGAAGCTATGAAGAAACCGTGGAAGAGTTGACAGTGATCGTGGAGGACAGCCGTTATGCTATGGAGATCGGTCAGTGGCGGTTTCATACGCAGACCCCACAGGAGATTTTGGACGCCCGAGAGGCTAGGCAGATTTATGGCGTTGGAGGAGGCACCGGTTTCCAAAAGAGACTGACCAGTATACCTTCTCCGGAAGGATATGATCATATAACATTCTACCTTACCGGAAAGGAAGACTTGGTGATAACCGGGGTCGATCTGCTGGAGGGACCCAATTCCACAGCCAATGTGGTGGCAGGCCGGGTGCAGATCTACGAAGAGGATGAGTCCGGCAGGGAGGTTGTTGTTCTGGAGTACCTTTGGGATACCAAAACACCTTTGGAATTTAAAGAGGGTCAGAATGTTCGAATCGACCTGTGCATTCAGGATGACCGCGTGAAGGAATATGAGGTGGGCTTCACCCGCTTTTCTATCCTCCGGTGTACCTACCGGGGGCAGCCCTGCGCCTATTATCATGAGCATTTGGAGCAGCGGGATGGCCATCCCTGGGAGATCTATCTCATGGCCTTTGCGGGAGTAGATGTCGGTGAGTATTACCATTACCATCAACCGGTTGTGGGCTGGTATAAGGACATTCCCGCTGAGTGGCTGAATCCGTAGTGGGAAAGGAGATGGTTTTGTGAAAAGGAAACCCTTTGGGATCCTGCGCCACGCACTCACTATGGTGCGGCGCAATCTGCGCAGCTATGCCATGCTGTCGGTTACTATTATCCTGTCCTTTTCTATCCTGCTGGGATTTATGGGATATATGGATTCAGAGCATTATAACCAGTATAAAATTCCTCTGGGTAGGGATCCCAGCCTGCTAAGAGTCAGCACCTATGAGCTCAGTGCTGCCCGGGCCAATGTCCTGCAGGAGCGAGCTGCTGAGTACGGAACGACCCACAGTGTCCAGTATTTTGTAACGCCTTCTATGCAGCTCAGTACGGATGGCTGGAGCCTTGCCACCGGAGAGCCCTTCGGATATTCCTCGCTGGATGCGCAGATATACTTTGTCCCGAAAGAATGTTGGTTCATAGACAAAACCTATTATTATGACACGGGAGAGCGGGGGGTGCTGGACCCCTATGAGGTTACCTGGCTGGACGAACGGGAAACAAATAATGTTACCTTGCAGCCCAATGAGATCATCATGGATGAGCAGCTTTTCAAAGCCTTGGGCTTGAGCCGGGAAAACAGCACCCTGACTTTGGATGTATATGGTGGCGCCGACTACTCTTGGGTGGAAGGGGCTTTTACTGTGGTGGGCACGGTGCCCAGCCCTGCCCCCCTGGAGGTGGAAACTTATAAAGAACCTGTTTCGGGGGAGATTAAGGCCAGGGTCAACTCTACAGCGCCCCATACTGATGGGTATAACGCGGTTTTGATCTTCCCTACGGATGTTTTGAACCGGGAATCCATGCGCCAGGCACAAATGAATCGGACGATCATTTTTTACTCAGACCAGCCTGAGTCCGTTCGGCAGCTGATCAAAACCCTGGAGCCGGGTATTTTCGTTATATCCGTTTATGAATCCCACGAAAGTGCTCTGGAGGTGATCCGCACTGAAAAGGCTACGAAATCACTGATTGCAATCTTGTTATTGCTGATCTTGGGCATCAACCTTTATTCCAGCTTCCAGAACGCCCTGAACGAGCGAAAATTTGAGATTGGTGTCAAGCGGGCAGTGGGTGCGTCAGCCTTCAGCATCGTCCGTCAATTCTTCTATGAAAGTATGCTGGTGATGCTGTCGAACATCGCCGTGACGGTAGCCGTGGTAGTGGATATCGGTCTGGTGCTGAAGCTTTACCGAGAGGCAAACGCCATAACCTACACCGCGGAAGGACATATTCGCAGAAATAGGAACTATATGGACTATGTTCTTTATATCACAGGCGAGTCCGTAGCAATGTTTGCAGTCTGCGCTCTGGTGCTGACAGTGGTATTCAGCTTTATCTTCGCCTATAAGGCCACCCGGGTTCAGATCGTGGACTATCTCAAGGCAGAATAAAAGGAGGTTTGGAATATGAAAATCGTAAAAAGCTTATTAAGAGGCCTGTTTTGGGTGCTGATCGTGGCGCTGCTG
>JAFQIL010000072.1 GCA_017397565.1 Oscillospiraceae bacterium
ATGGAGGGCTTGAAGACTCTGCGCAGCCCCGAGCAGGTTGCTGCTATCCGCGGCAAGACCGTGGAAGAAATCGTCGGTTAAGGAGGGCATTAACATGGCAAGTCTGAGAATTGAGCTTGTTAAGAGCCTGAACGGCCGTCTGGAAAAGCACATTGCTACTGCTGAGAGCCTTGGTCTTCGTAAGATCGGCCAGGTCACCATCCAGCCGGACAACACCCAGACCCGCGGTAAGATCGCCAAGATCGGCTATCTTCTGCAGGTTACCGAAGTTGAATAAGGAGGAGAAGAATTATGAAGCTTCATGAACTCTCTCCCGTAGCTGGCTCCACTTTTGAGGGCAAGCGTAAGGGCCGTGGCCACGGTAGTGGTAACGGCAAGACCGGTGGCCGTGGCCACAAGGGTCAGAAGGCTCGTTCCGGCGGTAAGGTTCGCGTTGGTTTCGAAGGCGGTCAGATGCCTTTGACCCGTCGTGTTCCCAAGCGTGGCTTCAACAATATTTTTGCTGAGCCCCTGACTGCTATCAATGTAGCTGTTCTGAACCGTTTTGAAAATGGTGCAGTGGTTGACGCTGCTGCTTTGATCGAAAAGGGCATCATTTCCAGCTGTCCCTATGGTCTGAAGGTCCTGGCTAACGGCACCCTCACCAAGAATATCACTGTTAAGGCCGCGGCTTTCACTGAGTCTGCAAAGGAAAAAATCGAGCAGGCAGGCGGAAAGGCCGAGGTGGTTTAAGTGTTCAAGACACTGAGAAACGCCTGGAGCATCCCTGAACTGCGGAAGAAGCTGATTTTTACTGTTCTGATCCTGCTTTTGTTCCGGATCGGTAACTTTATTCCTGTTCCTTTCGTGAATACTCAGATGCTCGCCAGCTACTTTAAGCTGAATCTTTCCGGTACGATCCTGGGCCTGTACGATGCTATGTCCGGCTCTGCGTTCTCCACCGCAACGATTCTGGCTCTGGGCATCCAGCCCTACATCAACGCTTCCATCATTGTGCAGCTGCTGTCCGTCGCAATTCCTGCTTTGGAACGGCTGAGCAAGGAAGGCGGCGAAGAGGGCAAGAAGAAGATCAATAAGATCACCCGCTACACCACCATTGCACTGGGTCTGCTGATGGGCTGGGCATATTACATGATGCTCAGCAACAGCGGTTATGCTATCATCGACAACCAGGGCTTCAGCTTCCTGGCTCCTGTCGTGATCATCCTGGCTTTTGCGGCTGGTTCTACTGTGGTTATGTGGCTGGGCGAACAGATCACCGAGCACGGCATTGGCAACGGTATCTCCATGATCCTGTTTGTCAACATTGTTTCCCGCCTTGACGAGGGCATTGTCACCACCTTCTCCCTGGTTTGGTGGCAGATGCTGATCGTGGTTGCGGCTGTGGCATTGCTTATTCTGCTGATCGTTTGGGTAAACGATGCTGAGCGTCGGATCCCTGTGCAGTATGCAAAGCGCGTGGTTGGCCGTAAGGTCTATGGCGGTCAGAACACCAACCTGCCCATCAAGGTGAGCATGACCGGTGTTATGCCTGTGATTTTTGCGTCTTCTATTGCATCCATTCCTGCTACTATTTGCACCTTTGCCGGAAAGACCAGTGGCTGGTGGTACACCAATGTGTTCTCCTCCAACAGCTGGATCTACGCTGGTATTTACTTCCTGCTGATCTTCTTCTTCAGCTGGTTCTATGCATCCATTCAGTATGATCCCGTTGAGATCTCCAACAACATGAAGAAGAATGGTGGCTTTGTGCCTGGCTTCCGTCCCGGCAAGCCCACCTCCGACTTCATCAAGAAGGTTATCAATAAGATCGTTGTCTTTGGCGCGGTCTATCTGAGTATTGTAGCTCTGTTGCCCATTGTTGCGGGCAATTTGATGCCTGCGATGGGTTCTCTGGCCATCGGCGGTACTTCCGTCATCATCGTTGTCAGTGTTGCGCTGGAAACTGTGAAGGCACTGGAAGCACAGATGCTGATGCGTCATTACAAGGGTTTCCTGGATTAATTGGAGGCATGGCAGGATGAATTTGATCCTACTGGGCGCTCCCGGCGCCGGAAAGGGGACACAAGCAGAACTGCTGACAAAGCAGCTCTCCATCCCCGCCATATCTACCGGGAATATGCTCCGGGAGGCCATGGCAAATGGCTCTGACCTGGGGCAAAAGGTTAAGAAATTCATGGACGAAGGCTCTCTCGTTCCCGACGATGTCATTCTTGACATCGTCGCGGAGCGGGTGGCGCAGGCTGACTGCACAGATGGCTATATCCTGGACGGTATGCCCCGCACACTGCCCCAGGCAGAAGCGCTGGACAGCAGAAACATCAAAATCGACCATGTGATTTCTATAGAGGTTGACGATGCTTTGATCGAAAACCGTATGACCGGCAGAAGAGTCTGCAGCAAGTGCGGTGCCAGCTATCATGTGATCGCCAACCCCCCAAAAGCCGAAGGTATCTGTGATCAGTGCCAAAGCTCGCTGATGATCCGCAAGGATGATACGCCGGACACGGTGCGTCACCGCTTGCAGGTGTATCATCAGCAGACCGAGGTCCTGAAGGACTACTACGCCAAGTGCGGAAAGCTCCGTATCATTGACGGCAACCAGTCCATTGAAGATGCCAATCGGAAGATTCTGGAGGCAATTGGGGCAAAGGTATGATTGTTATTAAGAATGATCGGGAAATGGATCAGATGCGGCAGGCCTGTAAAATTACCGCGGCAGCCCGTGCTTTGGCAGGGGAAATGGTAAGACCTGGCGTATCCACGAGACAAATCGACAAAGCCGTTCACGATTATATTGTGGCTCAGGGCGCAAAACCGTCGTTCCTGAACTATAACGGATTCCCGGCAAGTACCTGCATTTCGGTGAACAGTGTGGTGATCCACGGAATTCCGGGCGGTTACGTCCTGAAGGAAGGGGACATCGTGTCCGTCGATGTGGGAGCTTACTATAAAGGATTCCACGGAGACTGTGCGGCTACCTTTGCCTGCGGTGCCATCAGCACCGAAGCCCAAAAGCTGATTGATGTCACGGAGCAATCCTTTTTTGAGGGCATACGCTTCGCGACCCCGGGACACAGAGTGTCCGATATCTCCCACGCCATCCAGAAGCATGTGGAGTCTAACGGTTTTTCAGTTGTTCGTTCCTTCGTAGGTCACGGCGTGGGAGCGAAGCTGCACGAGGAGCCGGAGGTGCCGAATTACGGCGAACCCGGCCGTGGACCCAGATTACTTCCCGGTATGACCTTGGCCATTGAGCCCATGGTCAACACAGGAACCCATGAAGTCCGCATCCTGAAGGACGGCTGGACAGTCATGACCTGTGACGGAAAGCTCTCGGCCCATTATGAAAATACTGTACGCATCACCGACGGCGAGCCGGAAATACTCACCGTCACCGAAGGACTTTAATATGGACCCAGAACGATTATCGGAATTTAATATTTCGGATGTAGTAACATCCACAGCGGGACGGGATCAGGGCAGCTTGTTCTATGTGATCGGAACAGACGGAGAATTCCTGATGCTGGCCAATGGTAAGGACCGAACTCTGGAAAAGCCGAAGAAAAAACGGCGAAAGCACATAAAAAAGGTCCTTCGCTCTGAGACCAGAGTCGCCGCGAAACTGATCCAAGGCGACAAAGTGCTCAACAGCGAATTACGAAGAGACCTGGCGTATTTTAGCCGGGAAATGCAAGCGAATAACCTGGGAGGGTAACAAACTTGGCAAAGGACGACGTAATCGAGATTGAGGGCATCGTAGTCGATGCACTGCCGAATGCAATGTTCACTGTTGACATTGGCAACGGTCACACCATTCTGGCACACATTTCCGGCAAGCTCAGGATGAATTTTATCAAGATCTTGCCCGGTGACAAAGTAACCGTACAAATGTCTCCCTATGATCTGACCCAAGGCCGGATCACCTGGAGAAGCAAGTAAAGATACTCATATGGAGGTTAAACAGTATGAAAGTAAGACCGTCCGTTAAGCCCATGTGCGAAAAGTGTAAGATCATCAAGCGCAAGGGTCGCGTAATGGTAATTTGCGAAAACCCCAAACACAAGCAGAGACAAGGCTAATAGGAGGTGCTGAAGAAAAATGGCACGTATTTCTGGTATTGACCTTCCCCGCGACAAGCGGATCGAAGTTGCACTGACTTATATCTACGGCATCGGCCCCGCCCGTGCTGCCAAGGTTCTGGCAGACACCGGCATCAACCCCGACATCCGCGTGAAGGACCTGACCGAGGATCAGGAAGCTCAGCTGCGTGATGCCATCGAGCATAACTATATCATCGAGGGCGACCTGCGCCGTGAGACCGCTATGAACATCAAGCGCCTCAGCGAAATCGGCTGCTATCGTGGTCTGCGTCATCGTCGTGGCCTGCCTGTTCATGGCCAGCGTACCAAGACCAACGCCCGTACCCGCAAGGGTCCCAAGAAGACCATTGCTAACAAGAAGAAGTAAGGAGGGATATGTAAATGGCTGCTAAAGCTGCGAAGAAGGTTATTAAGCGCCGTCGCGAGCGTAAAAATGTTGAAAAGGGTGCGGCACATATCCGTGCTTCTTTCAATAACACCATGGTCACCATCACCGACCTGGAAGGTAATGCCCTGAGCTGGGCTTCCTCCGGCGGACTGGGTTTCCGTGGTTCCCGTAAGTCCACTCCCTTTGCCGCACAGACTGCTGCTGAGACCGCTGCCAAGGCTGCGATCGACAACTGCGGCCTGAAGTCTGTGGAAGTTTTCGTGAAGGGTCCTGGCCAGGGACGCGAAGCTGCGATTCGTGCCCTGCAGACCGCTGGTCTGGAAGTCGTTATGATTAAGGACGTCACTCCCATTGCTCACAATGGCTGCCGTCCCCCCAAGAGACGTCGCGTCTGATTATTTAAGGAGGAAT
>JAFQIL010000073.1 GCA_017397565.1 Oscillospiraceae bacterium
ATTGATAATGGATAATTGATAATTGACAATTGTGGTATTTCCTTCGGAAATGATTTAAAAATGTCGCCTTTGGCGACTCCTTAATTGTCCATTGTCAATTTTCAATTGTCAATTGGCAGCCATCGGCTGCTCGACAAACGGGAATTGGCAAAAAGTAAATCCAAAAGGACGGTTTTATTATGCATCTTTTGCCTGCGGTAAAGAAATACTTCAAAGCAAACCTCCATACCCATTCCCATATTTCCGACGGCGTTCTGTCCCCGGAGGAGATGATCAGGATGTACCGGGACAGGGGCTATGATATCCTGTGCATGACCGACCATAATGTCATCGCTCAGCATCAAAAGGAAAACCGGGAGGACTTTCTCCTGCTCACCGGCGTGGAGATCAATCTCAATAATATTGGAGAGCATCCCAAATATAAAAAGACCTACCATATTCTCTTCATCTCCAAGGATCCGTATAATCTGTGGCAGCCGGTGGAGCCGCCCCGGATGCGCCCTAAAGCCGCCCCTTATGAAGCTTTGGTACAAGCCGAGAGTATGGCGTGCAACTATGATATCCGGTCCGTCAATGCCATGATCGCCCGGGCCAAAGAGCAGGGCTTTTTGGCGGCCTACTGCCACCCGGAGTGGTCGGGGCAGGTTTATCCTGACTATGCGCAGCTGCAGGGCATTTGGGCTATGGAGATCCGCAATAACGACTGCTCGCTGATGGGCATGGACTTAAATAACAACTGGGTCTTTCAAAATCTGCTGGAGCAGGGCAAGAATATCTTCCCTCTGGCAAATGACGATGCCCATAAGCCGGAGCATGTAGGCGGTGCCTGGATCCGGGTGGGTGCGGAAAAGTTAGAATACGGCTGCGTTATGGAGGCCCTGGAACGGGGCGACTTTTATGCTTCCTGCGGCCCGGAGATCCACAGCTTGACCTTGGAGGGGGATACCCTTTCTGTCACCTGCTCCGATGCAGCCCGGATCGTCCTGCATACCCAATGCAGAGTCAATATGAACCTGCAGCCGGAGGCGGGGCAGACCCTGAAAGAAGGGCAGTTTGACCTGAGTCAATGGCGGGATGTGTCCGAGGGCGATCCCAATGCCTTTATCCGGCTGATGGTCTACGCCCCCGACGGCACCTTCGCCGCAACGAGAGCCTATTGGCTCAAAGAGCTGTAACGATAGCTATCCCTGCCTCCCAACAAATTGCCATTTGTCGTGCTGACGCACGAATTGACAATTGATAATGGATAATTGCCCTGACAAATTGCCATTTCTCGAGCAGTTGCGATAGAACACGGCGGCGAAGCCGCCCTCGGCTCCCCTTGTCAGGGGAGCTGGCAAAAATGCCGTAAAAACGGCATTTTTGACTGAAGGGTAGTCGTATCTCTCCCTCAGTCAGCCTGCTTAGGCTGACAGCTCCCTCGTCAGAGGGAGCCTTTGTGCTCTGTCGCAACTCCCCGACAAACGGGTATTTGACACTTCCTCATTCCTAATTCCTAAGTCCTAATTCCTCAAGGAGATACCATGTATTCTGATATTTTGCTGACTGTTGACTATGACCGCACCCTGACCGGGACGGATTCCAAGATCCCTCAGGCCAACCTGGAGGCAATTGAATATTTCATTGCCAACGGCGGTACATTCACCGTCAACACCGGCAGAAGTGTGCCTATGAGCCGGCGGTTTATGGAAAAAGTGCCCACCAACGCGCCACTGCTTTTGTATAACGGCAGCGCCTGGTACGATGCCGGGAAGAAGCAGCTGGTGAAAAGCTACCCCATTTCTCTGAACGCCGGGGAAATGCTCCGGGAGCTGATACACCGGTTTCCGAAGCTATGGCTGGAGGTGCAAGGCGTGGAGCATCACTACCTGTTCCGGGAAAACCGGATTTGGGAGGAATACTGCACCAAATGCGGCGCATCCTGGGCCTATGGCGATCTGGACGCAGTGGAACAGCCCTTTTTGAAGGTGGCGTTTTACAGCAACTATGAGGATGCCCGGGTATCTTCCATGTACCGTGTGGTGCCGGAGGAAATGGCGCGGATGCAGGAAGCCATGGACTGGGTGGCAGAGAACTGGGGGGATAAAATCGAGATCTTCCGAGCCTGTCCCCGGATCGTGGATCTGCACGCCAGGGGCTGCAGCAAGCTCCGTTCCGCCCGGGATCTGCAGGCGGCACTGGGCAAGAAAATCCTGATCTGCGTAGGGGACGCTGAGAATGATATCGGGATGCTTCAGGGGGCGGACTATGCTTTCTGCCCGGCAGATGGCATTGTGGCAGACCGTTTTCCCAATGTCTGTCCCTGCTCGGAAGGCGCGGTGGCCCAGGTGATTCGGGAAAAAATCCCGGCGATCCTCGATTGACCGATCATGAAAAATATGTAATTATCGGTTAATTAAAAATAGACCTTGACATTTCAGGTTTCCTATGCTAAAATTTCTTAGCTGAAACCGTCATGGACTTGCGGGTGTAGTTCAATGGTAGAACACCAGCCTTCCAAGCTGGATACGCGGGTCCGATTCCCGTCACCCGCTCCAAACATATGCGCCAGTAGCTCAGCTGGATAGAGCAACTGCCTTCTAAGCAGTAGGTCAGGGGTTCGAGTCCCTTCTGGCGTGCCAATATTAAGGAATAAGTAATAAGTAATAGTGAATAAGTACTTCTTACTTCTTACTTTTTACTTTTTACTTCAAATATGGTGGATATAGCACAGTTGGTTAGCGCGTCAGATTGTGGCTCTGAAGGTCGTGGGTTCGAATCCCATTATCCACCCCATAAAAAATACCGAGGCTTTTGCCTCGGTATTTTTTATGGCGATAATGGGATTCGAAGAGAGCGGCCCGACCGAAGGGAGGGTAAAAAAGTGTCCGGTGGACACTTTTTAGGCCGTGGGAGAATCCCTGTGTCACAGACGGCAGTCCGTAGGACTGTTGGCTGTGATACAAAATAAGATAGGAAACCGAATACCGAGGCTTTTGCCTCGGTATTTTTTATGGCGATAATGGGCTTGGAAAGGCGGAAAAGAAAACATGCTGGTGACCCCAAGGGGTCGGCGCAACCGCCCAACAAATTGCCATTTTGCGTGCTGACGCACGAATTGACAATTGATAATGGATAATTGATAATTGTGGTATTTCCTTCGGAAATGATTTAAAAAATGTCGCCTTTGGCGACTCCTTAATTGTCCATTGTCAATTTTCAATTGTCAATTGGCAGCCATCAGCTGCCCGATAAACGGGAAATTGGCAGTCGTTCGAACAGAAAAAAAGAGCAGCATCCGCTGCTCTTTTTTTATCTGATTAAGAGATCCGCTTGGCTACCACCACAAGACGGCCGTTGTTCATAGAATACTCGCAGGTAGACAGGCAAATCAGCTTGTCACCATATTCCGCGGTGACACCGGTGTCATACAGGGACAAAGCCTTGACGGTTTCCACGAAAAGATCAAACTCTTTTTCGTTGGCGGCATTCTCAAACTGATGGTAGGAGAAGCCTTCGCCCACATTGGCACTGGTTCGGAAGATACCCATCACCTGATAGGTATGATGCTCAAAGATGGTGTCGAAGGTAAAGGTTTGATGGGTCTCCCACCAGGATTTGTCCCAATAATAGTCAAGACCTGCGAACATACTCATGTCCTTCATATGGTGTCCGTAGATGGTCACATTGTCCGACGGCGCAAATACATCGCAGGTTTCCCGGACATAGATGGCACCGGCACCTCTGGGGCGGTGATAGAAGTCGTGGTCAATGTAGTAGTCCTTATTGTCCGGCATGGACTGCAGTACCGGGTAGTTGATCTTGGTGTCGGGCACCTTGATCCAGCCAACAAGGTCCGGATTTTGGTCAAAGAAGGGCTGGTATTCCGGCAGAATGGTCTGCACCGTAGGCTCTGTGGGGGGATTGATGGGCAGTCCGCCGGGGTAGGTCTGGACAGGGGGCGGAGTGGTGGGGAGCACGGTGGGCTTGGTAGCCTGATCTGCCTGGATGCTTTCCACGATACCTGCCATTTGCTCGTATTCCTTGTCCCGCTGCTTGGATTCGATCTTATATTTAATGAATATGACTGCGCTGATCACAAAGACAGCGGCAAAGATCACAACCAAGAGGAGCCAAAGGATGTTGAGGGTTCTCCGGGACATTTTCCTGGTCTTTTTGGGTTTGCGCTTTCCGGCAGGCTTTTTGGGCAGGGGGTCGGGTGCCGGGACCGGCTTTTCTTGGTCGGCATCATTTGCGCTACGGGTAAGCTCCCGCAAATACAAATCCAATTCTTCATCGGTCATGGGTTTGTTTTGCTTTTCGTTTTGGTTTTCCATGGCCACACGCTCCTTTATTGTAGGATTTTCTATATCATATCATTTTTTTGGAGAAAGTAAAGAATAAGATTGTAAACAATTTTCCAAGGCGGGGAGTTTGTGGGGATTGGTGTTGCATTTGGAGAGAAAGGATGGTACTATAAATAAACAAATTCCCGTTTATCGGGCAGCCGATGGCTGCCAATTGACAATTGAAAATTGACAATGGAGAATTTCGGAGTCGCCAAAGGCGACATTTTTAAATCATTTCCGAAGGAAATACCACAATTGTCAATTATCAATTATCCATTATCCATTCGTGCGTCAGCACGATAAATGGTAATTTGACGGTTTTGGCGAAAGAATCTATACAAAAGGAGTGCTGTGTTATGATTTCCAGAGAGCTTTGTCAGCGGGTCCTGCAAAAAGCCGTTTCCACCGGGGCGGACTATGCGGAGATCTTTGCGGAAAACACCAACAATCACAACGTGTTCATGATCGCCGGAAAGGTGGACTCCGTGAAGGATACCGTGGTGGCCGGTGCGGCTGTGCGGGTATATAAGGGCCTGCGCAGTGTCATGGCAACGACGGTGGATACCTCGGAGTCCGGCCTGCTGCGCTGCGCCGAAAAGGCGGCAGACGCCTTGGGTCAGGGCGAGGCCCAGATCGATATTGTTTTGAAAGAGCGCCTGTTTGGGGATATTCATCCTGTTCGGGAAGTGCCGTCCTCTGTGACCAATGCCCGGAAGGTGGAGATCCTGAAGGAAGGCTACTTTGCCGCCAAGGAATATGACACTGCGATCCAGCAGGTCACCGGCAATTTGCTGGATGTGGACCATAATATCCTCATCGCAACCTCCGAGGGCCTGTATACCCAGGACCGTCAGATCCGCACCCGGATCGCTGTTTCTGCCGTAGCCGATAAGGGCGACGGCGCACAGACCGGCTCCTGCAATCCCGGTCGCCGGATGGGTCTTGAGATGTTCGACTTTATCCAGCCGAAAAATGTTGGTATCCATGCAGCCAAGCAGGCGCTGACCATGGCCGGTGCCGGCTACTGCCCGGCAGGTGTGATGAGCGTTGCCATCGATAACGGCTTCGGCGGCGTGATCTTCCACGAGGCCTGCGGTCACTCTCTGGAGGCTTCCTCCGTGGCCTACGGCAGAAGCCAGTTTGCCGGCAAGCTGGGCGAAAAGATCGCCAACGAAAAGGTCACTGCCATTGACGATGGCACCATTGCAAATTCCTGGGGCTCCATCAATATCGATGACGAGGGCACGCCCTCTCAGAGAAATGTCCTCATTGAAAAGGGCGTCTTGAAGAGCTATATGGTCGATAAGTTCAACGGCCGCCGGATGGGCATGCCTTCCACCGGCAACGCCCGCCGTCAGAGCTATGCCTATACCCCCACCAGCCGTATGACCAACACCTTTATCGCCCCGGGAGAAGACAAGAACGAAGACATCATCGCCTCCATCGAATACGGTCTTTACGCCAAGGAAATGGGCGGCGGCTCTGTCAACCCGGTGACCGGTGAATTCAACTTCTCCGTCAACGAGGGCTATATGATCAGAAACGGCAAGATCTGCGAGCCTGTCCGTGGCGCGAGCCTGGTGGGCAAGGGCAGCGAGGTTATTCGCAATATCGATATGGTGGGTACGGATCTGGATATGGGTCAGGGCATGTGCGGCTCTTCCAGCGGCAGTGTTCCCACCAACGTGGGTCAGCCCTTGATCCGGGTATCCACCATCACCGTCGGCGGCAGATAAGGAGGAAGCAATATGGATTTTCAGGGATTTAAGAAAGCAGTCATTGCCAAGTGCGAAGCACTGGGCATCGCGGATTATGAGCTTTATTATCAGAGCGCGGAAAGCACCTCTGTCAGCGCTTTCCAGCATAGCATCCATCAGTTTACATCCTCCATCGAAGGCGGTGTGTGCTTCCGTTGCATCTGGAATGGAAAGATGGGCTACGCTTCCACCGAGGCCTTAAGTGAAGCGGAAGCTTCTGCCGTGGTGGAACGGGCTGTGGACAACGCTTCTGTTTTGGAGGCCGAAGAGCAGGTGTTTTTGGGAGAAGGCGGCAAGACCTATCAGGCATTGCCGGAGGAAACCCGGGAAATGCCGGCAACCGACGCACTGATTGCCAAGGTTCTGGAAACGCAGGAGCAGATCTATCAGGCAGACGCTGCCGTTGTTGACGGATCTTCCACCCAGGGCATTGCGGAGCGCAGCGAAACCGCTATTTTCAACTCCCGGGGACTGGATCTTTACAGCCAGGGTGTCCTCACCGGCTTGGTGGTGGCGGCTGTGGTGACTGACGGCAAGGAAAAAACCAACGACTACCAGATCAAGCTAGCCCCCATAGAAGACATTGACACCGAAGAGCTGACCAAAAAGGCCGCCCAAACCGCTCTTTCCAAGCTGGGAGGCGAGGTGGCGCCCACCGGTCAGTATCCCGTGGTCTTTGATCCTGAAGCTATGAGCGATCTGTTGTCTGCCTTCTCCGGCATCTTCTCCTCCGAGGCTGCCCAAAAGGGCCTTTCCAAGCTGGCAGGGCAGGAGGGCAAGGTCATTGCCGGCGAAAACATTACCCTGATCGACGATCCTTTCTGGAAGGATGCGCCCATGAAGCGGAATTTTGACGCGGAGGGCAGCCCCGTCTACACCAAGAAGGTGGTAGAAAACGGCAAGCTGAACACCCTTTTGTACAATCTGAAGACTGCCGCTGTGGCAGGAAAGGAGACCACCGGCAACGCCTCCAAGGCAGGCTATGCCGCTTCTGTGGGCATCAGCCCCTTTACCTTTTACCTGCAGCCGGGTGATATCACTGAGGAAGAATTGCTTCAGGCAGCCGGAAACGGTGTGTATATCAATTCCTTAAGTGGCCTCCATGCCGGCGCGGATGCCATTTCCGGTGACTTCTCTTTGCAGAGTGCCGGCTTTATGATCGAAAACGGCGAAAAGACCACGGCTGTGAAGTCCTTCACCGTGGCGGGTAACTTCTACGAGCTGCTGGGTAGCATCCGCAGCATCGCATCCAACCTGGAAATGCCGGGCATGGGCCGGTTTGGCGCTCCCAGCGTGCTGGTGGACGGCCTTTCCGTTGCGGGCAAGTAAAAAATGCATGATAAAAGTGCTTGGAGTGGCAAAAAAATCACACTTCAGGCACTTTTTTTATAGCAAGTTGCTCAAAAATGCAAGAAAGATTTGTGAAAATTGCAAAAATGGGTTGCATTCCCAATTTGACTGTGCTAAGATAATGCATATTCTTAATTTAAGAGGTGCTAACTATGAACTATGTTGACGAGATCCTGCAGCGCGTAAAGGAGCAGAACCCTGCCCAGCCTGAATTCCACCAGACCGTGGAAGAGGTTCTGGAATCTCTGCGCCCTGTCATCGACCGTAATGAAGAGGCTTACCGCCGCAATGCCATTTTGGAGCGTTTGACTGCTCCCGATCGGGCTGTCCAGTTCCGTGTTGCCTGGGTTGACGATCAGGGTCAGGCTCAGGTTAACTACGGCTACCGTGTGCAGTTTAACGGCGCCATCGGCCCCTACAAGGGCGGCCTGCGGTTCCATCCCAGTGTCAATATGTCCATCATGAAGTTCCTGGGCTTCGAGCAGACCTTCAAGAACTCCCTGACCAGCCTGCCCATGGGCGGTGCCAAGGGCGGCTCCGACTTCGACCCCAGAGGCAAGTCTGACCGTGAGGTCATGCGCTTCTGCCAGGCCTTCATGGATGAGCTGTATAAGTATGTAGGTGCGGATATGGACGTTCCCGCCGGTGATATCGGTGTGGGCGCCCGTGAGGTCGGCTACCTGTTCGGTCAGTACCGTCGGCTCACCGGCCGTTACGAAGGCATGATCACCGGTAAGGGTATGTCCTACGGCGGCAGCCTGATCCGTCCTGAGGCCACCGGCTTCGGCGCGGTTTACTACGTCAACGAAATGCTCAAGTCCTTCGGCGATACCATCGAGGGCAAGACCTTTGCGGTTTCCGGCTTCGGCAACGTGGCATGGGGCACTGTTAAGAAGGTCACCGAGCTGGGCGGCAAGGTGGTCACCATCTCCGGTCCTGACGGCTATATCTACGATGAAGACGGCATCAACACCGAGGAAAAGATCGACTTCATGCTCCAGATGCGTGCTTCCGGCCGTGACAAGGTGCAGGACTACGCAGACAAGTTCGGCGTTCCCTTCTTCCCCGGCGAGAAGCCCTGGGGCGTTAAGGCTGACATCCTGATGCCCTGCGCTACCCAGAACGAAGTCAAGATGCCCGAGGCTGAGAAGATCGTGGCAAACGGTGTCAAGTACTATGTAGAAGTTGCCAATATGCCCACCACCAACGATGCCATGGCTTATTTGAAGAAGAACGGCCTGATCGTTGCTCCTTCCAAGGCTGTCAACGCCGGCGGCGTTGCGGTTTCCGGTCTGGAAATGAGCCAGAACTCCATGCGCTACAACTGGACTGCCGAAGAGGTGGATGCCAAGCTGAAGCAGATCATGAAGAACATTTACTGGAACTCCTTCAATGCCGCCAAGGAATACGGCATGGAAGGCGACCTGGTTGCCGGTGCCAACATCGCAGGCTTCCAGAAGGTCGTGGATGCCATGATGGCCCAGGGTGTTCTGTAATTCCTTACATTATAATAAAAAGGCGTGGGAAACCACGCCTTTTTTGCGCAGTTCCTTGCCAATTCCCGCTTATCGGGCGGGTATGCACCCGCTGGCAATTTCGGGACTGAGAGTCTGACGGTATTCTTTACTCTGCACACCGCCCGGTTCGTTACGAAGGCAAAATGTTCAAATTCCCGTTTGTCGGGCTGTAGGGGACGGGTTCCCCGTCCCGCAAACCTTCCCCCAGAGGGGGAAGCTCGGCGGCTACGCCGCCGGTTCTAGTGCAACTCCCCGATAAATGGCAATTTATCGGGCTTGTTTTTTCGGTTGAAAACCGGGGAAAGATATGATAAACTGAAAATAAGCGAAAATCCTACCAAATCACGGCGTTTTGCCGCAAAAGGAGAGGACAAGATATGAAAGGTATTATTTTGGCAGGCGGCGCGGGCACCCGGCTGTACCCGCTGACTATGGTGACCTCCAAGCAGCTTCTGCCGGTTTACGACAAGCCCATGATCTATTACCCCCTGTCGACCCTGATGCTGGCAGGGATTCGGGATATTCTCATCATTTCCACCCCCACAGATACCCCCCGGTTCTCCGATTTGCTGGGGGACGGCAGTCAGTTCGGTGTGAATCTTTCCTACTGCGTCCAGCCCTCTCCCGACGGATTGGCTCAGGCCTTCATTTTGGGTGAGGAATTCATCGGCGATGATGCCTGTGCTATGGTGCTGGGAGACAACATTTTCTACGGCAACGGCTTCGGAGGTCTCCTCCGGGCAGCGGCGGAAAATGCCGAGAAAAACAGCCGGGCAACAGTATTCGGCTACTATGTCAACGACCCGGAGCGATTCGGCGTGGTGGAATTTGACGAAAACGGCAAGGCCATTTCCATCGAGGAAAAGCCTGCCGAGCCTAAGAGCAATTATGCCGTAACAGGTCTTTACTTCTATCCCGCCGGGGTCAGCCACCGGGCCAATCAGGTCAAGCCCTCCAAGCGTGGGGAGCTGGAGATCACCACCTTGAATGAAATGTATCTTCACGACGGCCTTTTGGATGTGCAGCTGCTGGGCAGAGGCTTTGCCTGGCTGGATACCGGTACCATGGATTCTTTGGTGGAGGCTGCGGATTTTGTGCGGATGGTGGAAAAGCGCCAGGGCATCAAGATTTCCGCCCCGGAGGAGATTGCCTATAAAAACGGCTGGATCGACCGGGAGGCGCTGCTGCGGTCTGCCGAGCGCTACGGCAAGAGCCCCTATGGCGCCCATTTGAAGGCGGTTGCCGACGGAAAGCTGCGGTACTAAATATGAAGGTATTTGTAACAGGTGTTTGTGGTCAGCTGGGCCACGATGTGATAAAGGAACTGGAAAAGCGGGGTCATACCGCCATTGGCAGCGACCTTGCCCCCACAGCGCAGATTCCTCTGGATATTACCGATGAAGAAGCGGTGCGTCGGGTGCTTTTGGAGCAAAAGCCCGATGCGGTGATCCATTGCGCCGCCTGGACGGCGGTGGATGCAGCCGAGGATTGCGAAGAAAAGGTAAGAGCCATCAATGCGGTTGGCACAAAGTATATTGCCAAGGTCTGCCGGGAGCTGGGCTGCAAAATGCTCTACATTTCCACAGACTATGTCTTCGACGGTCAGGGCCAGACCCCCTGGGAGCCGGACTGCAAGGACTATGCCCCCTTAAATGTCTACGGACAGACCAAGCTGGAAGGGGAGCAGGCGGTGGCAGAGCTTCTTGACAAGTTTTTCATTGTCCGTATCGCCTGGGTTTTCGGCAAAAACGGAAATAATTTCATTAAGACCATGCTCAGTGTGGGCAAGAAGTACGATACCTTGCGGGTGGTCAAGGATCAGGTGGGTACGCCTACCTATACCTTGGATCTGTCCCGACTGCTGGTGGATATGGTTCAGACGGAAAAGTACGGCTTTTACCACGCCACCAACGAGGGCGGCTACATCAGCTGGTACGAATTTGCTTGCGAGATCTTCCGTCAGGCAGGCTATCCGACGAAGGTAATCCCTGTGACCACGGAAGAATACGGCCTTTCCAAGGCGGCCCGACCCTTTAACAGCCGGCTGGATAAGGGAAAGCTCCTTGCGGCCGGTTTTGAGCCTCTGCCATCCTGGCAGGATGCTCTGGGGCGGTATTTGAAAGAAATCGAGGAATAAACCATGGGTCAGATCACAGTAGAAAAGAATGTGGGCGGCATTGAAGGCCTGTGCGTCATTACCCCCGCCGTTCACGGGGATAGCCGGGGCTATTTCATGGAAACCTACAGCCAGCGGGATATGGCCCAGGCGGGACTGGACATTCCCTTTGTTCAGGACAATCAGTCTATGAGCGTCAAGGGTGTCCTCCGTGGTCTGCATTTTCAGAAGCAGTATCCCCAGACCAAGCTGGTTCGCGCCATCCGGGGCAGCGTCTTTGATGTGGCGGTGGATCTACGGGCAAACTCTCCCACCTACGGTAAGTGGCATGGGGAATTGCTGACAGAGGAGAATAAGAAGCAGTTTTTGATCCCCAAGGGCTTTGCCCACGGCTTTTTGGTGCTTTCGGATACGGCTGAGTTCTGCTATAAATGCGATGATTTTTACCACCCCAACGACGAAGGCGGCCTTGCCTGGAACGACCCGTCCATCGGCATCCAATGGCCGGAGGTGACGGGACAGTACCCCGGCAGCGCCTCTGCCGCAGGCTATACCCTTTCGGATGGGACACCCCTTACCTTAAGCGAAAAGGATCAGAAATGGCTGTGTCTGCAGGATACCTTCCAATTTAAATAAGCGGGAATCGCTCACCTGAAAGGGTGGGCGATTTTTTTGCCTATTCCCGTTTATCGGGGCGTTAAAACCTTCCCCCTCGGGGGGAAGGTGGATTCAAAAAATGTCCAAAAGGGACATTTTTTGAAGACGGATGAGGGGGAATGTAAAGAAAAATCCCCTCATCAGTCACAAAAAACGGTTTCGAAGAGCCGTTTTTTGTGCCAGCTTCCCTCCCAGGGGGGAAGCTCGGCGGCTACGCCGCCGGTTCTAGTGCAACTCCCCGATAAATGGCAATTTTGCCGTGACATAGCCGAAAAAAGAATGATTTTATCCGTAAAAACTATCCAAAAGGGTAAGCTGAAATTGGCAATTTACAAAACCGGACAGTGAATTTGGTGAAAATGCACAAAAAAGGGGATGAATTTTTGGCATATTGGCAGAGGAGGGAAGTCTTCCCATTTCGACTTGAATCTGTTATAATCTTGACATAAAATGCATATGTGCGTACTTTGCGCGCATGTCCGTTTATTTCCTATGAGAGGTGAAAGTAATGAAGCGATTTCAAAGAATGAGCGCCTTCATCCTGGCCCTGGTTATGATCCTTGGCATGATTCCCACCGGAATCTTCAAGCTGGGCACCAGTGCCGCCGAGCCTACCCCGGATCCCGATCTGGGTAAGACCTTCCTGCATGCAAGCTATGCTGCAAGCGTGAATGTCGATGGCACACAGGATGCTATCTATCGGTTTGACGTCCCTGTGGGTGCAGTGCGCCTTGGCGCGGCCTGGAACAAGGACGGTCTGTATCTGTCTTTCAACAGTGCAGATGTAAAGATCGAAACATTAAAGGTCAACGGCACCGCTGTTGACCTCGCCGGTGCGAAAAAGGGCACCTGCTGGGAGATCAAGGTCTCTCTGCCGGAAAACCTGGGTGGCACCAACACTCTGGCTGTAAAGCTGGAGGGAAGCGACGAGGTTACTCTGCAGCTGTCCTTTGAGACCAATAACTTTGCTGCTGCCGGATTGCAGTATGTTGCGAACGGAGCGACATCGAATGCACCGGACGACACATCTTTTAGGGTTAACGATACAAGTGTAGGGTATGTTCTTGCCAAAACAAGCGCCTTTGCGGGCAAGATGGGTGGCTCTGTCACTTCTCCCATGATCGTGGAGTTTGACATGGACATTACTTCCTTGGCTGAGAATAACCTTCCTTCTGGCTCGACCGAGGATTATGGCTGGAACACCAGATATACGACAAAGATCGGTATCGGTGTCGAGGTGGTGGATGCCCATTGTGAGAAAACCCTCCAGGCCAATAATAATGTTACCGAACTGATGAAGTTTGGTTTCTATAAGAAGGATAATAAGCTGTATCTGCGGTATATTGAAAACGGATCAACCCTTTCTGCAATTGAGGTTGCCGATTCTGCCACCGGTAAGTTCCATGTTCGCGTGGAGTATACCTATGAGACCGCAGAGGGTGCTACCACTGTGGGCACCAACGATGTGGTCAATGCCAAATACTTCGTCAACGGCAAGTGCGTTTTGGAAGCGAAAAATGTAAGAACCACTTTAACCGGAGCAGGGAACACTGTAGGCGTGACATCCGGGGAACGGATGCGCCTCATTATTAGGGGCGAAAGCGATGTTACTCTGTCCAACTACTCCGTCTCCTATGACCAGCCCTATGGCGAGGTCGTGAAGGGCATTGCTTCTCTGGGCAAGCTGGAGTCTGTGGATGCCGATGCTGTGACCGAGCTGCGTAAGGCCTACGAGGAGTTGGCCGATGCTGATAAGGAAAAGGTTACCAACATTGCTGTTCTGGAGACCGTGGAAACCTACCTGGCACAGGTGCAGTATGTCCATGCTGAGTTCAGCACTGCTGCCACGACTGTCGATGGCGCGCTGACGGAGAAGGCTTACCGTAACTTCGTCAAGGTCAACGATTCCGTGAAGCTGACCGCTTCCTGGAACGGCAAGTACCTGTACCTGGGCTTTAAGGGCACCACCGATGCTGTCAGCGAGCTGAAGCTGAACGGTGAGGTTGCTTCCTACACCAGCAAGGCGGGTACCGACAGCGTTGAGTACCAGATCGCTTTGAACCTGCCCGACTATTCTCAGGAATATACCCTCTCCTTCAAGCTGGGCGGCAAAGAGTGGTCCGGCAAGATCGTATTCGATACCATTCAGGCAGGAGCTGCCGGAAATCTTTCTGCAGACTATGGTGCATACTGGCTGGATACTGCGGATAAATCTGTAGTTGAGCTGGATAGCTTTAATAATGAAGACAGAGGCAGCAATACTGCCAATCAGAAGCATAGAGACCTGTCCACCCTGACCAACACCATACTTGCCTCTTCCTTGAATGCAAATACCGTTGTGGAAATGGATGTGCTGGTTGACCATCTGCCTGACGGTGCAACATTCCCTGCCGCAACGGCCACCGCTTTGACCCGTGATCTGATGAAGGGCGGTTTGAACATCACCGTTTTGGATGATGAAGCAAAGAATATGAATAGTAGCAAGGTTGCGGAAGCCTTGTGGTCCGGTCTGTATCAGTCCGGCGGCAAGCTGTACTTTGCTTACTATGACAATGCAACGACTGCTAAGTTTGTCAGTGCCTTGGTGGGCGAATATGTCCCCGGCACCACTTACAGCCTGCGCATTGAGTATGCCTATGCGGAAAATACCGTTTCCAAAGCCGCTGATGGCAAAGAAAACAATGCGGCAAACGATATGGTTTCCGCAAAGTATTATATCAACGGCAGACTGGTAGGCACTGCTGCCGATGCCAAAATTTTCTCTACTTCCAACTTTGGTACAGCAAAAAGCAATATGCTGGTGCTTTTAGCCCAGGGCCTTGGCAGCAATACTTCTGCCAAGAATGAGACCCGTACCGATGTTACTGTCAGCAAGGTGATCCTTTCCAAGACCAGCCCCGCTATTTATACCGGTCTGGTAGACGTTGAGAAGGTGGAGCAGTTTATCAGCGCCATCGACACCACCGTCACTTTGGACAGCGAGACTGCTATCACCACTGCCCGTCAGGCTTATGACGGTCTGGACGACAGTCTGAAGACTCTGGTTTCCAACTATGCGGTTCTGGAAGCTGCTGAATCCCAGCTGAAGGTTCTGAAGAACAGCTACCTGCACGCTGTGTTCTCCACCTCCAAGATCACAGTAGACGGCAATCTGGACGAGGCTGCCTACAAGCGTGTCCTGCCTCTGGGCAGCGATGTGTACCTCAGCCTGGCCTGGGACGCTACCAACCTGTACCTGGGCATTGCCGGTCCTTCTGTTCTGGATCTGTCTGCCCTGAAGATCAACGGCAACAATGTAGACCTGTCTTCCATTGCGCGTGGCACCGGTGCCCGTGAGCTGGCGGTCTCCCTGGACTCCGTGGGTCTGGGCGCTTACACCAGCGGCGCAAACATTTCCTTTACCGTCAACAGTAAGACCTGGGCCGGCAAGCTGGTTCTGGATACTGTGGATCATGAGGTTGTGAAGTACAGTTCCTTGTACTACGATGCTACCGGTAACAGTGATAAGACAAGCCTGACCCTGAATACCTTCAAGGGCTCCAGCAATACCTACAGAAGCATGGCTCTGTATAACAACGACAAGCTGGCTTCCGTAGACGGCGCCAATACTGTGGTAGAGTTCGATTTCACACCTACCTACCTGCCCGATAGTTATGCAGTCAGCAGCACACCCTCCCGTGCGTTCCTGGTTGGCGGTGTTTGCTTCACCGTCCGGGATGACCGCAATGTGGTTTCTTCCGGCTACGGCACAGAAGCCTTCCTCTTCGGCTTCGGCAAGAAGAATGACCAGATCTACCTGATCTACTGGTACAACAACGGTACCAAGTGTGTTGCCGATGAAGTTGCCATCGGTACTGCGGAGGATTTCCATGTTCGCGTAGAGTATGTCTACGGCACCGGCAAGGAAGTTACCGCTAACTACTATATCAATGGCGTTCTGGTTCTGGAGCGCACCAATTCCCGGCTGGTTTCCTCCGATGCGCAAAGCTTCGCCTTCAGTACTGCAAGTCTCAACTGTATGCAGATCTACGCCGGCGTGCAGAGCGGCAAGCAGTCTGATACCAACAAGGTTGTTGCCACTATCAGCAATATGTCCTACGGCCATACCCAGCCTTCCTTGGTTGAGGATCTGACAGTGAATGTGGAGCAGGTGGAACAGCAGATCGACCAGATCGGCGCAGTCACCCTGGATCGCAAGGGCTACATCGAGTCTATTTTGGCCCGCTTTGAAAGCCTGAGCCCCACTGCACAGAAGCTGGTTAAGAACGCGGACGTTCTGATGGACGCCGTCAACCAGCTGAAGGTTTTGGAGAACAGCTTCCTCCATGCCGCCTTTGCTGCCACCCCCGTGGTTGTGGACGGCGTGATTGACGAGGAGTTCTTCCGCCGCAACCTGGCTCTGGGCAATACCAAGTTCGGTGCTGCCTGGGATAGTGAATACCTGTATCTGTACTTTGCGGATACCGCTGCTCCCACTGTGGATAAGCTGGTCATCAACGGTGTTACTGTGGATACCACCGGCACAGCCGGTACCGCTGCCCGGGAGATCAAGATCGCTTTGGCAGATCTGGGCATCACCAACCTGAATGATACCTATCCCGTTTCCCTTCAGATCGGCAGCAAGTCCTGGTCCGGCAAGCTGGCTTTGGATCCTGTGGACTTCGAGGCCGGCCCTGTGGGCTCTTTGTACTACGGCGCAGCCGCCTCTTCCGATAAGCTGAGCGTGGTTATGAATTCTATCCTGCCCGATAACGCCGGTAAGAATACCGACAGAAGCCTGGTGCTGTTCAGCAACAGCAAGCTGACTGCCGTTTCCGGCGCCGCAACGGTGGTAGAGTTCGACTTCGATCCTGCCTATATGCCCGATAACAGCACAAACACCCAGACCCCCTCCCGTACCTTCATGACCGGCGGTGTTGCCTTCACCCTCCGTGATGACAGGGATGTGGTTGCCTCCGGCTACGGCACCAAGGCCTTCCAGTTTGGCTTCGGTGAGGTAGGCGGCGAACTGAAGCTGTTCTACGGCTACTACGATGAAACTGCCAAGGCTTATAAGTATGCTAAGGTAGATCTGGTTCAGAGCGACAAGTATTACGTCCGGGTCGAGTATGTCTACGGCACCGGCGATGAGGTCACCGCCAAGTACTATATCAACGGCGTTTTGGTGACTGAGGTAGAGAATTCTCTGATGGTCAGAACCGGCGGCTTCGGTACTGCCAACGTCAGCAATATCCAGGTGTTCGCCCTGGCGAAGGATACTGCAGAA
Source organism: Oscillospiraceae bacterium (assembly GCA_017397565.1). GTDB lineage: Bacteria > Bacillota > Clostridia > Oscillospirales > Oscillospiraceae > Faecousia. Next base: position 16,992 of record JAFQIL010000073.1, read on the forward strand.
GCAAACCGTATTGACTTTACCATCAGCAACCTCTCTGTGGGTCACAGCTATTCCACATTGGTGGATGAGCTGAATACCAAGGTTCCCGAGGTAGAGGCTCTGATCGATGCCATTGGACCTGTGAACAAGGAAAGCAAGGATAAGATCAACGCGGCTCAGGCTGCTTTCGATGCCTTGAGCCCCCTGGCGCAGACCCAGGTATCCAACGGAAAGGTCCTGGAGCAGGCCAAAGCCCGTCTGCAGATGCTGGAAAACAGCTATCTCCACGCAGCCTTTACCTATGATGAGCTGAATTTGGACGGCAGAGTCCTTGAGACCGCCTACAAACTGAATATCCATATGACCGAGACCATCAGAGTCGGCGCGGTCTGGACCAAGAACTATCTGTATCTGGGATTCCAGGGTGAAACCGCTCCCACCGTCAGCGATCTGGTCATCAACGGCAAGAAGGTTAACATTACTTCTTCCAACAGTAAGACCGGTGCTACGGGCCGCGAGATCCGTCTGAAGCTGTCGGATCTGGGTATCGTAGGCTACGATAAGACCTATGAGGTCTCCTTCCGCATCGGCGATGTCTACTGGAGCGGCACTCTGGTGCAGGACAGCAACGACTACGAAGCTATGCCCCACGGCTCTTTGTACTACGGCGCTTCCGGCTCCAGCGATAAGAAGACCCTGTATCTGAATACTGTGACACCTGACGCAAACGGCGGCAATACCACCCGCAGCCTGACACAGTACAGTAGCATCAGATTGGATTCTTATCCCGGCAAGATCTCCATCTTCGATATGGATATGGTGGTCAACAACCTGCCCAACAACAGCACGACTACCACAACACCTGACCGTGCTTTCGTCACCAACGGTGTTACCTTTGCCTACCGTGACAACCTGTCTCCCGCTGAGGGCGATAAATATGCAACGGAAGCCTTCAACTTCGGCTTCGGTAAGCAGAACGGTAAGCTGAAGCTGTACTACTGGTACAACGATGCCAATGGCAAGGCAACACTGGCAACTGTGGATGTCCCTGAGGCTTCCACCTATCACCTGCGTATTGAATTCAGCAACGGTAACGGCAAGGTTACCGCGGCAAAGTTCTTTATCAACGGCATTTTGCTGGCAGAGGCTGCCTCTGTCCGTGTAACCGCCGCTTCCTTCGGCACCAAGGCGGACAGCACGATGCAGGTCTATGCCAAGGCTTCCTCCGCGACCCAGGCAGGCCGCGTGGATCTGCGTATCAGCGGTGTTTCCGTGTCCCATCCCCAGATCCTGATCATTGACGACAAGTCTGCCGCTGCCTATGTGGATGAGCTGATCAGTGCCATCGGCACGGTGACCATTGAAAGCGGCGAGAAGATCAATGTCGCTCGCGAGGCTTACAACGGCCTGACCGCTGCCCAGAAGAAGCTGGTTACCAAGCTTTCTGTGCTGACCGCAGCGGAAAAGGCTCTGCGCGTCCTGAAGGATCAGGTCAACGCACAGTACGGAAACTACCTGTTTGCCCAGTACGACACCAAGGGAATTGAGCTTGACGGCGTGCTGAAGGAAGTTATCTGGCGCACTCCGCAGACTGTCTACGGTGTTGGCAAGATGGGCGCGACCTGGGACTTTAACTACCTGTACCTGGGCTTCACCGGCAGCAAGGTGGGCACCCTGAGCAACCTGAAGGTCAACGGCACGCCGGTTACCGACCTGGGCAAGGTGGAAGGCAACCAAAGAGAGATCAAGATCCTCCTGTCCGGCGTTGGCATCAAGACCATCGACTTTAATGCTACCTACGATCTGTCCTTTACTCTGGACGGAAAGACCTGGACCGGCAAGATCATCTTCGACACCGGTACCTTTAAGACCATCAAGCCCGGCAGTACTATCTGGGGCGGTGTTAAGAATGCCTACCAGGCAGAGCTCAACACCCTGGACTCCACCCGGGATGGCAGCCGTGTCGGTATGCTTTGGACCACCGCAAACCTCGGCTCCATGAACGGCTACACCAACATCATTGAGATGGACGTGAAGGTCAATGCAATGCCCAATAACCACCTGACACCGACCCTTGGCCGTCAGTTCGCAAGAGGCGGTCTGAGCATCACCATCCGTGACGATGATGTCAACCTGGGCGAAAACGGCTACGGCAATGAGGCCTTCTTGATCGGCCTGGTCAAGGAAAAGGGCCAGATGATGTTCATGTACTGGGATGACACCATCGACGGTTTCTGCTATGAGCCTGTAGAAGACTACGGAACCGGTGTCTATCACCTGCGTGTGGAGTATTACTACTACACCAATAACGATGTGGCTGCCAAGTACTATGTCAACGGCATGCTGGTAGCTGAGATCCTGGATGCCAAGGAAATCAATGAAGCAGGCCTCTTTGGTACCGCCAATTACAATAATATTCAGTTCATTGCTTTCGGCACAGAAGACGGCCCTGTGGACGCGGTGATTTCCGGCCTGTCCGTCACCCGTAACCAGCTTCTGGAAGCTCCCGAGCCTCTGGATGCCGTGAACAAGGAAGCCATCTTCGGCAACATCGATTTCAACCACATTCAGCATGATCTGGAGCTGCCCACCGAGTTCGTAACCGTCAACGGCGAGCGCTTCCAGCTGACTTGGAGCACCAGTGATGCCTCCGTAATTACCAATGAAGGTAAGATCACCCGTCCTCTGGAGGAGGCTACCTCCGCAACACTGACGGTCTATGTTGACGGCGAGGCCCTGTGGTCCGTCACCGTTAAGGTCGATCCCCTGTCTGTGGAAGAGGCAGAATCTCCTGAGTACGTGGACGCTGCCTTCAGCAAGGCTCCCATCGTCATCGACGGCATCCTGGACGAGGAAGGCTGGAGAATGAGCGGCCGTGTGCTGGATAAGAATAAGCAGCTGTTTGCTGAGTATGGCTTCCAGTGGACCCAGAGCCACCTGTACATTGCGGTTGGCTACATGGGTAAGCCGGATACCCTGTCCTTTAAGCTGAACGGCCGTTACTACACCGTTCAGGACGGCAAGCTGTACCGCGGCGGCGAGAACGTGGGCGGCAGCACCCTGATCGTTACAAACGGCAAGATCGTGGAGATGCGGATCCCCCTGAATGTCCTGGGTCTGAGCAGCAAGATCAGCACCTACGGTGTGCAGATCCCCATGTCCCTGAAGGCTGGTCCTTATGTGGGCAACGGCAAGACTCTGACCCTTTCTAACATCGACTGGTTTGCTACCGGCAACCGCTACCGCGAGGTGGTGGGTGCATCCACCAAGAGCACGGATGCCTACCACGGCGTTCAGAAGCTGATCAACGGCTACCGTCTGTATGACCTGTACGGCGGCTCCAACGCAGCCCAGATCCGCAGCTACGTTTCCTTCATGTCTACCGATGAGTATGTTGAAAACTTTGCGGACCGTGTCTACGACACCCGCATCGAGTTTGACTTTAAGGCAGACGCCCTGCCCATCCTGCCTCTGGACAGCGCTACTTTCACTTCCACCGGCGGTGCCTACGGTATGTCCGGCTTTACCTGCGCGGCAGGTGAAATTACCGGTGCTGACGGCGGCTCCCTGAGCTTCAACTACGGTATTGTCAACACCATGGAGGGCCTGGTATTCGCCCTGAATTTGGGCGGTGCCGTGCAGACCCATGTCCTGAACAAGGAAGTGGGCGACAAGTTCTCCTTGGCTGTGGAATGGACCAAGGAAGACCAGTTGCTTCTGTATGTGGACGGTGTTCTTGTGGACTCCTTCGTTTGCGTTGGCCACTGGACTACCGGCGCTGCCAACGCCAGCTTGGTTGTGAACATGCGCTCTTTGTTCTCTCCCAACAGCGTGGCTGACAACTACGATGTCACCATTACCAACGTTGCCTTCGGTAAGGTCCATAAGCAGACCGGCATCCTGGCACAGCTTACCTTTGATGATATCCGCAACAAGAATAAGGAAGAGGACTCTATCACCACCGATCTGAAGCTGCCCACCTCCATCACCAACGGTCAGCTGGATAATGCTTATAAGATCACCTGGACCTCCAGCGATCCCAGCGTTATCAGTACCACCGGTAAGGTTACCAGACCTGAAAACGGCGTGGTGCCGGTTACCCTGACCGCAAAGCTGTCCACCGGCGAGACCAAGGTCTTCCAGCTGACAGTTTTAGGCAAGCGGGTTGAAAACGACAGTGTCCTGCAGGTGAAGAATGACTTCGATCCGGCTACCGGTATCGGCGTAACCAGCACCGACAGAGCCTTCACCCTGGATTCTACCAACAACTCTATCATCAAGATTCTGGACGGCAAGCAGAAGGTCAACTTCGTTGTTCTGACTGACGGCGACGATAAGGGTGACCTGACTCCCGAGTCCATCACCCTGTGGATCAGCGATGACAATGCGAATTACACCCGCATCAAGGACTACAAGATGCTGCAAAAGGGCAACAAGTGGTATCTGTACGACTTTGAGGCGGAAGGCGCCTATGTGAAGGTCCACTACACCAAGCCTGACGAGGAAGGAAATGAATTCTGCTCCTTCACCGGCACCTACGGCACCATGATCGACGCCGGTTATGACAAGGTCTTCGGCTACAACGGCGCAGCCGCTACCGAAACCCACTACACCCTGACCAACAACACAGGAAAGGACCAGCTGGACTACGCATGGACCGTTTCCAAGGCAGCTCTGGGTATCACCGGCAGCGATGCTTCCATCCGTATCTTTGCAGACGGCAAGCTGCTGTACCACTATGTCAGCGGTTCCAATGTGGTGGTTCGTGTCAACGATATGCCCAAGGGCGCGTCTGTGAACCTGACGGTTCTCAGTAGCAGCGCTTCCGGTATCATGGACATCGCCAACAAGGAAGGCGTTCATGAGGTCATCTACGGTGTCCAGAACACCGTTCTCACCACCGAAAGATGGTATTATCTGACCCTGCCTGCCGGTACCACCTTCCCCGACGGCTCCAAGCTGGAGACCGAGACCATCTTCGCCTTGGGTGCCAACAAGTTCCAGACCTCCGTCGACGGAGGCCGGACCTGGACCGCAGGCACGGTTCTTAACAATGCCCCTGAGGGTAAGGAGCCCGTCGCTTTGTTCCGTGAAGGCGGCTGGATCTATGACAGCCACACCGGCAGATTGATGTTCGAGGCCTACCGCCGCGGCAGTGACGATCCCAACGAGGGCGGCTTCAACAAGAACAACATCGACGATTCCCATATGCATACCATCATCATCGCTTCTGACGATGGCGGTAAGACCTGGTATCTGCAGGATACCATGCCCTGCCGTACCTGTATGCCGGAATACAAGGGCGACAATGTCAACGCTCTGACCTACGCCCTGAGCTACTCCGACGGTACGGAGCTGTCCACCTACGATGGAGACGGCCCCAATATCGACTTCGTCTTCCCCATGGGCGCCCAGTACGATAACATCGGTACCTTTGCCTGCTACATCGGCTACACCAGAGACGCCGGTAAGACCTGGCACTACAGCACAACACCCATTACCTATCCCTCCTTGTACGGCTCTGAGGGCGGCTGCTCCGAAGCCTGGATCATTGAAAGAGAAGACGGCGTGCTGACCCTCCATGTCCGCGCCCAGGATATGTCCAGCTTCCACTTCAAGGTCAGCTACTCTTATGACCACGGCCTTACCTGGACAAACGATAACATCTTCACCGATTACTATGCAGTTAACGGCCAGGCCTTCATCCGCAAGATGGAGATCGCCGGTGAGAACACCGTCATCGCTGCATGGGGCGGCAACACCTCTTTGGGTAGCGCTACCTACCACCGCAACCCCTTCGTCTTCGCTTCCTCCGCCAACGACGGCGAAACCTTCCGCAATATCCAGAATATCTACTTCCGGTCCTTCGAAGAGAAGTACGAGAATATCTACATTACCGATACCACCAACGTTTCCCTGGTTTCTCACAGCGGCGATGATCTGCTCTTTACCTACCGCAGAAACAGAAAGGGTGACTGGATCATCACCAATGTGGAAGACTTTGACCAGTGGTTCACCCGGACCAAGGGCGCTTACGACGACTTCGAAAAGGGCACCCTGAAGGGCGAAGGCTGGAACAGAGTTGATGGCTACGTGGAAATCAGTGACGAGATCGCCAAGGGTAAGTACGCACTGAGAATGGCCCAAGAGTCCATGGCGATCCGCAGCATTCCTTACCTGCAGGATGGCACACTGTCCATCGATATCTATGTAACTGCCGGCAGCAACTTCACCGTAGAGCTGCAGAGCGGTCACACCAGATACTACGATCAGGTTTCCGTGCCCATCGCGTTCCGTGTGGAGGGCGGTAAGGTCTACTTCAACAGCTCCACCACCGCTTCCGCTGACGGCATCAAGGAAGGCTGGAACACCCTGACCTTCGACCTTGGCCTGAGTAAGGACGAGGCAACCTTGAGCATCAACGGCGGCAAGGCTGTGGAGATCCCCCTGAAGATGGACTTCGATGACTACATCAACTTCATCAACATCGGCACCAAGGCCGGCGCAACCATCTACTTAGATGAATTCCTGGTGATCGACGAGGGTGAGCCCCAGTTGTCCACCGACAATGCTGACCAGGCTGCTGCCGATAAGGTCATCGCCCTGATCAAGGCCATCAAGAATTCTTCCGATACCGCAGCCATCAAGGCCGCAAGAGAAGCTTTCGATAAGCTGACTCAGGCCCAGCAGGATCTGGTAGACAGAAGAGTTCTGGCAAACAACGGTAAGTCCGGTCTGGAAGGCATGATCAACTACTACGAGAAGCTTCGTATGTATGAAGACGGCGATCTGATCGTGGAGAACCTGATCGACGCAATCGGCACGGTTGACCACAACAGCGGCGACAAGCTCGTCAACGCTGAGAAGGCCTACAAGCAGCTGTCCTACGCACAGAAGCAGAAGGTCGATAACTACGGCACTCTGAGACTGGCAAGACTGCGCTACGACCGGATCATGTCCCACAAGGCAGTTGCTGATGCTGAGGCAGCTGAAGCAGTTCAGGAAATGATCGATGCCATCCTCCTCAGTAACCCCATGCGTTATGAGAAGCAGATCAAGGCAGCCCGTACAGCTTACAACAAGCTGACTGCCGATCAGATGGCTCTGGTGACCAACAACCACAAGCTGGGCGAAGCTGAAAAGCTTCTGCAGGCTCAGAAGGATGCCTTCACCAAGAAGTCTCTGGCAAGCTTGCAGCAGCTCATTGACTCCCTGGGCAATGATCTGGATCTGTACGATCTGGCTCTGGTGGAAGGCATCCGCATGAAGTTCAACAGCCTGAATGCTGAACAGCGGCAGAGCCTCAACGACGCAAATCTGCTGGCAGCTGAGCGGATCATGACGGAACTGAAGAAGGGTGTCGACAAGCGCACTCTGGCTCAGTACAGACTGGAAGGCGTCATCAAGCTGATCGACTCCATCGGTCAGGTCACCATCGAGAAGAAGGGCCTCATCGATGCCATCCGCTACTCCTACGACAAGCTGACCGACGAGCAGAAAGAGCTGGTTCTGAACTACACTGTGTTTGTGACGGCAGAATCTTTGGTTCACTCTCTGCTGCAGCTGGCAGACACCATTCCCAACACCGGCGATAACAACGCCACCGCAACCGCTTCTCACGACTACCTGATGCCCATGATGCTCTTCAGCACCCTGGCTCTGGCAGCTCTGGTTATCTTCTACTTCAAGAAGCGTAACTTCAGATAAGCGGTAAACCTCATAACCTAAGCAACACCCGGTTCGGAAAATTTTCCGAACCGGGTGTTTTCCTTGCTTCAAATTCCCGTTTATCGGGCAGCCGATGGCTGCCAATTGACAATTGAAAATTGACAATGGACAATTAAGGAGTCGCCAAAGGCGACATTTTTAAATCATTTCCGAAGGAAATACCACAATTATCAATTATCCATTATCAATTCGTGC
>JAFQIL010000074.1 GCA_017397565.1 Oscillospiraceae bacterium
AGAACCTAAATAGAAACCACCGTGCTTCAACTATCACCGATTTTGACGGTAACTTCCAATTATCCGCCAATCAAGGTGACATTATCGTTGTGTCATTCATCGGTTATGCTTCTCAGGAACTCCCTGCAGCAGCAAACATGAACATTGTATTGAAAGACGACACCGAAATGTTAAACGAGGTTGTAGTTGTAGGTTATGGTCGTGCTAAGAAAAATGACTTAACAGGTTCTGTAACTGCAATTAAGCCCGACGCATTAAGCAAAGGTATTACCAACAATGCCAGTGATATGATGGTTGGTAAAATTGCCGGTGTAGATGTTATTACTTCTGGCGGTGCTCCTGGTGCAGGAGCTCAAATTCGTGTACGCGGTGGTTCATCATTGAATGCCAACAATGACCCGTTGTATGTAATTGACGGGTTGACAATTAGCGGTAGTACAGCTACAGGTATGACTAATGTCTTGGCCATGATCAATCCTAACGACATCGAATCATTCACTGTATTGAAAGATGCTTCTGCTACTGCCATCTATGGTAGCCGTGCATCCAATGGTGTTATCATTATTACCACAAAGAAAGGTAAAGCAGGACAAAAACCCAAAATAAGCTATAATGGTGATGTTACTTTGTCCACTATCCAAAAGAAATATGAAACATTAAGCGGTGATGAATATCGTGCATTAGTAGGCTCTATCGATGGTTTGGATGCATCCAAATTAGGCGAATACAATACAGATTGGCAAGACCAAATCTTCCGTTCTGCAATTTCTACTACACATAACATCACTATTAGCGGAGGTTTGAAGAATATGCCTTATCGTGTAAGTGCAGGTTATAATCATTCAAATGGTATCATCAAGAATTCATGGATGCGTCGTGCCAATGCTTCAGTTAATTTGGCTCCATCATTCTTGGATGACCACTTAAAGTTTAACATTACAGGTAAGTATATGTATGAAAAGAATCGCTATATTGATTCGGGTGCAGCTGTAGGTTCCGCACTCAGAGCAGACCCCATTGCTTAAAAGGCAATTGCTCTGCCAACTGAGCTAGCGGATCGTGCGAAACCTGCAAGGATGGATTTTGAAGGGAGAGCCAGGGATATTGCTTTGGATGAAGGTTTGAAAACGCAGGAATACGCGGGTATTGCAAGATTTTCAAACCGCACAGCCGGAGCAATAGAACGGCTCTGCGTCAAAAGACAGCCTTCGCAGGTTGAGCTGGCTGGGATGGCAGGATTTGAACCTACGAATGCCAGAGTCAAAGTCTGGTGCCTTACCGCTTGGCGACATCCCAATGTGAATGCGCCCGGAATCGGACACGCATGAGATTATACCATATTATTTTCCAATTTGCAATAGTTATTTTTGCGGTTTGTTCTGTTTTTTGGGGTGCCTGGGGTCAGACACCCCAAAAAACTTAAAGCGAAAAGTAACGGGCGGCGTTGCCAAAGGAGATACCTTCCACGATCTTTTTCAAAGAAGCGTCGCAGTTGGGATACTCGCCGTTTTCTACCCACTTACCTAACAGGTTGCACAGGATCCGGCGGAAATATTCATGCCGGGGATAGCTCAGGAAAGAACGGGAGTCGGTGAGCATACCGATAAAGTTGCCCAGGATTCCCAAATTGGCAAGGGAGCGCATCTGATCCTCCATGCCGGACTTGGTGTCATTGAACCACCAGGCAGAGCCGTGCTGGATCTTGCCGGGCAGGGAAGCATCCTGGAAGCAGCCAATGAGGCTGCCCAGCTGGGCATTGTCCACGGGATTCAGGGAGTAAAGGATCGTCTTGGGACACTGACCGGCGAGATCCAGAGCAGACAGGAATTGGGCGATATTGCCGCCGCAGGTATTTTGGGCGATGGAGTCTACACCGGTATCGGGGCCCATAGCCTTGAAGATCCGCTGGTTGTTATTGCGCAGGCAGGAGTAGTGCAGCTGCATGGCAATATCCAAACGGTGATAGGCCTTACCAAGGCAAAGCAGGATCACGGTCTGATAGCCCTCCACCTCCTCGGTGGTCAGGGCTTCGCCCCGGAGAGCCTTCTGATAGACGGCATCGGCCTGGGCTACGGAGTAATCCCGGAAAGGCACATAGTCAAGACCGTGGTCGCTGGCTTTGCAGCCGTGGGCGTGGAAGAACTCGATCCGGTTGACCAGGGCATCCAGGACATCGCCCATGGTGGGCAAAGATTCTTTGCCAACGGCTTTTGCCAGCTGCCGCATATATTCTGCCCAGCCGCCCTTGTGGATGTTGATTGCCTTATCGGGACGGAAGGAGGGGCAGACCTTAAAGGAGATGGTGGGATCGGCGGCAATTCTTTCGTGCCACTCCAAAGAGTCAACAGGATCGTCAGTAGTGCCCAGCATGGCAACATTGGACTTGCGGATCAAGCCCCGGGCAGTCATGTCGGGATCGTTACGCAGAAGATCGTTGCAGGTTTCCCAGATCCGGGGAGCAGACTCCACAGTCAGAGGCTCATATACCCCAAAGAACCGCTGCAGCTCCAGATGGCACCAATGGTACATGGGATTGCCGATGGACAGCTCCAAGGCTTCTGCCAGCTTCAGGAATCGCTCATAGGCGGGCTTGCTGCCGGTGATATAGTCCTCATCAATGCCGTGGGAGCGCATCAGACGCCACTTGTAGTGGTCGCCGAAATAGCTGCCGTCAGGCTGCTTGCCACCAAGCCAAACCTCTACGATATTATCGAACCGACGGTCCTCAAAAATCTCCTTGGGACTTAGGTGGCAGTGGTAGTCCACCAAAGGCTGGTTGGCAGCGTAATCATGGTATAAATGTTTGGCGGTTTCGGTTTCCAGAAGGAAATCCTTGTCCATAAAAGCTTTCATAGGTATTATGCGGTGAAGAACCGCGCCTCCTTTGTATAAATTACAGGTGTGCTTCGTTGATCAGGATGTGCACATCATCCAGCTGCTTCTGAGAAACAGTGGTGGGAGCGTCCATCATCAGATCCTGAGCGGTTTTGTTCATGGGGAAGGTGATGACCTCACGGATGGACTCCTCGCCGCACAGCAGCATGACCATACGGTCAATGCCGGGGGCTGCGCCTGCGTGGGGAGGTGCGCCGTAGGTGAAGGCGTTGTACATAGCGGGGAACTTGGCCTTTACATCTTCTTCGCCCAAGCCCACCATCTGGAAGGCTTTGATCATGATCTCGGGATCGTGGTTCCGGACTGCGCCGGAAGCGCACTCGTAGCCGTTGATGACCAGGTCATACTGGCTGGCGTTGATGGCCAGCAGCTTTTCGTTGTCGCCTTCAGCTGCCAGCAGGGCTTCCATACCACCCTTGGGCATGGAGAAGGGGTTGTGGCAGAATTCCAGCTCGCCGGATTCTTCGCCCATTTCATACATGGGGAAGTCTACGATCCAGCAGAAGGCGTACTGCTTTTCGTCAAAGTGGCCGGGGATGCGTCTGCCCAGCATGGTGCGGACCACACCGGCGGTCTTCTGTGCGGCAAGCTTTTTCTGAGATGCGGCCATGCAAACGAAGGAGCCGGGCTTCAGGTTCAGCTTGGCGGTCAGAGCTTCGGTGTAATCGGTGAGGAACTTGGAAACGCCGCCGGTAAGCTGGCCGTTCTCGTCCACTTTCACCCAGCAAACCTTGTTGCCGGTCTGCACTTCCACATCAACCAGAAGCTTGTCGATCCACTTGCGGCCTTCCGCGAAATTATCCACAGCCACGGCCTTTACGGTTGCGTTCTGGAAAGGACCAAAGCCACAGCCGGCAACCTCGGCGGAGATATCCTGGACTTCCAAGTCGATCCGGAGGTCGGGCTTGTCGGAGCCGTAGCGCTCCATGGCTTCATTAAAGGGAATTCTCCGGAAGGGATAGGCGGAGACCCGGTCATACTGGCCGTACTTGACATAGATGGGCTGCAAAACCTCTTCCAAAGTGGACAGCACATCGTCCTGAGTGGCAAAGGCCATTTCCATATCCAGCTGATAGAACTCGCCGGGAGTCCGGTCAGCCCGGGCGTCTTCGTCCCGGAAGCAGGGGGCGATCTGGAAATACTTGTCGAAGCCGGAGGTCATCAGCAGCTGCTTGAACTGCTGGGGAGCCTGAGGCAGGGCGTAGAACTTGCCGGGGTGGTTTCGGGCGGGAACCAGATAGTCACGGGCACCCTCGGGGGAGGAAGCGGTCAGGATGGGGGTAGTGATTTCCAGGAAGCCCTTTTCAGTCATGAGCCGGCGCAGCTCGGCAACCACCTGGCAGCGCAGGATG
>JAFQIL010000075.1 GCA_017397565.1 Oscillospiraceae bacterium
CACCCTGTCCGGCGGTGAAAAGCAGCGGGTGGCTATCGCCCGTGCGCTGATCTTGGATCCTTGCCTTATCTTGGCAGACGAGCCTACCGGCAACCTTGATGCCAAGAACCGGGAAATGATCTTCCGCCTGTTAAAACGGGAGCACGAAAAGGGCAGATGCATCCTCCTGATCACCCACGATGACGATACCGCCGCCCAGGCTGATACCCGCTATAACCTCACCGGCGGAAAATTAGAAGATGCATAACAACACCCAGGCGTGGAGCTATTCCACGCCTGGGTGCTGCTTTTCAAATATTCTTGTTTAGGCAAGATAATCGCAGGCGGCCAGGGCGGCAACTGCGCCGTCGGCAGCTGCAGTCGTCACCTGCCGGATGGTCTTTGCCCGGCAGTCACCGGCAACAAAAACGCCCGGTGTTGCGGTGCGGCAATCCTCACCGGAAGCAAAATAGCCACGGTCGTTCAGCTGGGCAAATTCGGCAAAAGCATCGTTTTCCGGTACCAAGCCAACTGCCAGGAATGCGCCGCTGACTGCTAAAGTCTGCTCGGCTTCCGTTTCCGTGTTCTTTACACGAATGCCGGTAAGAGCGCCGTCGGTACTTTCGTAGCCGGTAACCAAGGTACTGAACATGACGCTGACATTCTCCTTTGTCAAAAGGGCATCTGCCAGCTTCTTCTCGCCGGTGAAAAATGCCAGATTCTGCACAACCGTCACATGGTTGCAGACCTCACTAAGCAGCAGCGCTTCCTGCAAAGCAGAGTTGCCGCCGCCCACCATAGCTACATCCTGACCGGTATAGAAAGCGCCGTCACAAACCGCACAGAAGGAAATGCCGTTGCCAACCAGCTCCTGCTCCCCTTCCAGACCAAGCATTCTGTGTTTTACGCCAACAGCCAGAATCAAAGCCTTGGCTTCATACACACCGCCCTCTTCGGTGTAAACCCGCTTGATGTCGCCTTCCGTTTCCACGCGGACAACATTTTCCAGTTCCATTTCCGCGCCCAGGTTCATGGCCTGTTCCACCAGCTGGTCGGCAAATTCTGTGCCACTGATCAAAATAGTACCAGGAATGTTTTCCACCTTGGGAGAATAAGCGATCTGACCGCCGAAACCGTTCTTTTCGACGACCAAAACCGTCTTACCTGCCCGAAGGGCGTAGACAGCGGCAGTCAAGCCGGCAGGTCCGCCGCCCACAATAATAATATCATGCATAATAACTCCTTCTTTCTCTCAGAAAACAAATTAAGAGTGTGTAGGGAATGCATTTATGCATTCCGCGGCTTAGCGGAACAGATAAATCCGTTCCCGACGGCTCACAACAAATTGTCTGATGAACGGAAAAGGGAGCCGGGCTTTCGCCCGGCTCTTTTCGTTTTTTACAGGGAAGCAATGTACTTCTTGATCTCAGGCACGCTGTAAATTGCCTTATGGTTCTCACCGTCGGTGATCACCAGGGTAGGCGCGCCCTTGACACCGTACTTGCGGCAGTCCTCGATGTGCTCATCCGCAATCAGCTTCTCATAGGCAATACCGGCCTTTGCCAGCAAACCCTCTGCTACACGGCAGTTGGGGCAGGTCACCCGGGAAAACAGGATAGCCTTGGTGTTGGCAACGGGAGCTGCAACTGCTTCCTGCACAGGCTCAGCCTTAGCTTCACAAGCCTGCTCAACAGCAGCCGGAGCCTCCTTACGCAGTACAGAGCAGGAGATGTTGTAGACCTTACGGTCCTTAAACTCCTGAGTCTTGCCGTCATTCCAGTTTTGAACAGGACGGTAGTAGCCGGTAATACGGCTGTAGACCTCGGCCGCCTTGCCACAGTGGGGGCAAGTGTACTGCTCACCTGTCAGGTAGCCGTGATCGGCACAGACAGAGTAAGTGGGAGACATGGTGTAGTAAGGCAGCTTGTGGTTCTCCGCGATCTTCCGAACCAACGCAGCAGCAGCTTTCCAGTCAGGCAGCTTCTCGCCCAGGAAAGCATGGAAGACAGTACCGGAGGTATACCGGGTCTGCAGTTCGTCCTGAATCTCCAAAGCAGTGAAGACATCCTCGGTATAGCCAACAGGCAGGTGGGAAGAGTTGGTGTAGTAAGGTGTACCGTTCTCGTTGGCGGTGATGATCTCGGGATAGCGCTCCTTATCGTGCTTAGCAAAGCGATAAGTAGTGGACTCAGCGGGAGTAGCTTCCAGATTGTACAGGTCGCCGTACAGTTCCTGATAGTCAGAAAGGCGCTCGCGCATATGATCCAAAACATCCTTGGCAAACTTCTGCGTCCGCTTGTCAGTCAGATCAGCCTTCAGCCAGGCAGCGTTCAGGCCAACCTCATTCATACCGATCAAGCCAATAGTGGAGAAGTGGTTGTTGAAAGTGCCCAGGTAACGCTTGGTATAGGGATACAGGCCGTTGTCCAGCAGCTTGGTGATAACAGTACGCTTGGTCTTCAGGCTGCGAGCAGAGATATCCATCAGCTTGTCCAGCCGGGCATAGAAGTCGGCCTCATCCTTGGCCAAATAAGCGATCCGGGGCAGGTTGATGGTGACAACACCGATAGAACCGGTGGATTCGCCGCTGCCGAAGAAGCCGCCGGACTTCTTACGCAATTCGCGAAGGTCCAGACGCAGACGGCAGCACATAGAGCGAACATCGGAAGGCTCCATATCGGAGTTAATGTAGTTGGAGAAGTAGGGAGTGCCGTACTTGGCAGTCATCTCAAACAGGAGCTTGTTGTTCTCAGTCTCGCTCCAGTCGAAATTCTTAGTGATGGAGTAAGTGGGAATAGGATACTGGAAGCCACGGCCATTGGCGTCACCTTCGATCATGATCTCGATAAAGGCCTTGTTGACCATGTCCATTTCCTTCTGGCAGTCGCCATAGGTGAAGTCCATCTCCTTGCCGCCAACGATGGCAGGCAGGTCCTTCAGGTCAGCAGGAACAGTCCAGTCCAAAGTGATGTTGCTAAAGGGAGCCTGAGTGCCCCAACGGCTGGGAGTATTAACACCGTAAACAAAGGACTGCACGCACTGCTTGACTTCCTTCTGGGTCAGGTTGTCCACCTTGACGAAGGGAGCCAGGTAGGTGTCGAAGGAGGAGAACGCCTGAGCGCCCGCCCATTCATTCTGCATGATACCAAGGAAGTTCACCATCTGATTACAAAGCGTGCTGAGGTGGCCGGCAGGAGAAGAAGTGATCTTGCCGGGAACGCCGCCCAGACCCTCCTGGATCAGCTGCTTCAAAGACCAGCCTGCGCAGTAACCGGTAAGCATAGACAGGTCGTGCAGGTGGATAGCAGCGGTACGGTGAGCTTCTGCGATCTCCTGATCGTAGATCTCACTGAGCCAGTAGTTGGCAGTAATGGCACCGGAGTTAGAAAGGATCAGACCACCAACAGAGTATGTAACGGTGGAATTCTCCTTAACACGCCAGTCGTTGATCTGCAGATAGTTGTCAACCAGATCCTTGTAGTTAAGCAGAGCGGAGTTGACATTACGAACCTTCTCGCGCTGCTTACGGTACAGGATGTAGGCCTTGGCAACATCGGCATAACCGGCCTCGGACAGAACCTGCTCTACGCAGTCCTGGATGTCTTCCACGGCGATCAGACCGTTTTGGACCTTGGGCTCAAAGCTTGCGGTAACCCGCAGAGCCAGCATATCAATGACGCTGGGGTGGGAATTTTTCTCCAATGCGGCAAATGCCTTGGCAATAGCGGCGCTGATCTTCGAGATTTCAAATTCGGCGACAGAACCGTCGCGTTTAGAAACTTGATACATAACAAAATCCTCCACTGTAGTTACTATAATTAACGTTCGCTTCGCTAATATAGCACACAGCAGAGGTTTTGTCAATATGTTGTGTTAACTTTTTTTATGAACACAATATTTTGTGTTTACACGCCCCGAACACCTGTTTCCGGGACATAAATACGGGCAATTTCGGCATATCTGCGCAAATCTTCCTCTGCAGGTGCATCCAGACCGGACTGCAGCACCGTATCTCTGGGGGCAAAGCATTGGAGAAAATACCGTTTCGCGCCTTGAATCCACCGTCCAATGTCATGGAAAGAGTCTTCGTCATGGAGCTGAGCCACTACTGTAGTGCGAAACTCATAGTCTACCTTCCCCTGCAAAAGCAAGGCTATGCTCTTTTCCACTTTGGAAAGGTCATATTGTTCCTTGCCAACGGTCGTGGCATAACGCCGGGGGCTATTCTTAATATCCATAGCCACATAGTCCACCAGTCCCCTATGGATCAAGTCTTCCAAAATATCCGGGAAGCTGCCATTGGTGTCCAGCTTCACAGGAAAGCCAAGTTCTTTTATCTTTTCCAAAAGCTGCGGCAGCTCCTTTTGCATCAGAGGTTCACCGCCTGTAATGCAAACGCCATCCAAAATACCCTTCCGCTTTTCCAAAAACGCCAGCAATTCCCCGTCATTCATTAACGGCGGGAAGCCTACTCCCAGCAATTCACTGTTATGGCAAAAAGGACACCGGAAATTGCAGCCGTCAAAAAACACTGTACAGGCTACTTTCCCCGGATAATCCAAGAGTGTCATTTTTTGCAATCCGTGGATCTGCATAGCATACTCCTTTCCAAAATCAGCCGCAACGCGGCTTCTGCGGCTTTCTTGCGTACTTGCTCCCGGTTACCGGAAAAGTGGAATTCTTTTACAACAGAATATTGCGCGTCCGCATACCCAACGAAGACCGTTCCCACAGGGTAACCGAATTCGTCTGCATCCGGGCCTGCAAGGCCGGTAACAGATACCGCCACATCGGTACATAAGGCACGTCTGACTCCTTCAGCCATAGCTTTGGCAACCGGCTCAGATACCGGACCTTTTGTCTCCAGCAGTGCCGCATCCACACCCAAAAGATTTTCCTTCACTTCGCTCCAATAGCTGATGATACCGCCCTTATAGACGCCGGATGCGCCGGGTACTGCTGTCAGTGCCGAACCAATCATGCCACCGGTGCAGCTTTCCGCTGTGGACAGGGTCTTCCCTTCCAGGGCTTTCAAAACATCACAGCAAAGGCTCATCATGATAAGATACCTTGATTTTTTCTACAGTGGCGAGTGCCTTTTCCATCAATGCCTGACGGTCCAGGTTACGCTCTGCATTCAGAAGCTGCCCCAGGGTCGGCTTTGTCTTGGGATGCTTGGGTGTAAAGACTGTGCAGCAGTCTTCGTAAGGCAAAATGGAAGTTTCCAAAGTGCCGATTTTCCGGGCAATGGTAACGATCTCTTCCTTATCCATACCGACCAACGGCATAAAAATAGGAATATCCACCACCGCACCGGTGACGGTCATGGCATCCATGGTCTGAGATGCCACCTGACCCAAATTCTCACCGGTGATCAGCGCACCGCAGCCATCCTGCTTGGCGATGGTCTGGGCGATCTCCATCATAAACCGGCGCATTATTAAGGTAAAGAATTCTTCGGGGCAGTTGTCCCGGATGGCTTCCTGAATTTCCGTAAAGGAAACCACATTCACCGTCATTCTGCCGGAATACTTTGTAACCAAACGAGCCAGCTCAATAACCTTGTCCTTCGCCAGCTGAGAGGTATACGGGTAAGAGAAGAAATGGGTACACTCGATCTCCACGCCCCGTTTTGCCATCATATAAGCCGCCACTGGGGAATCGATGCCCCCGCTGAGCAGGCACATAGCCCGTCCACCAACACCGGTAGGCAAGCCGCCGGCACCCGGCTCGGCAGGACCGTGAACATAGGCTGCCAAGTCACGCACTTCCACATACACAGTGTACTCAGGTCTCCGCACATCCACCTTCACATGAGGATGTGCCTCTGCCAACCGTCCGCCGATCTCCTGGGAAAGCTGGATAGAATTTAAGGGGAACCGCTTATCAGACCGCTTGGACTCTACCTTAAAGGAAGCCGCGCAGTCCAGATCATCCCCCAAATAGGCTTCCACCGCATCAAAGATGGCATCCACATTTTTCTCACAGGGACGGCAGCGGCACAGGCTGACCACGCCAAAAATGCTGCGGCAAGCCTCCCATGCGCCATCCACATCAGCCATTTCGTCCATAGGTTCTACATAGACGGTAGACTGCATGATATAAACATCAAAATTTCCGTACAGCTTCATACGGCGGCGGACATTCTGCCGCAGCTTACTTTCAAACTGCCGCTTGTTGGCGCCCTTCAGGACGATCTCGCCTAACTTCAACAAAAAGATTTCTTTCATAATTCCCTCACATATTGTAGAGGCCGATACCCACATCGGCCCAAGAATTTGACTTATTTTTTATAGCGACTTCGGTGATAGCGCCGATTTGTAAAAAACTCGATAGCCGCCACAATACAAAATGAAACAAAACCAACCACGAAATAAACAATGCATACTATTTCCGCGTATTTCAGCGCAAGAAAACCCAGTTGATTCAGCAATATTGCCACAAGTTCAGTTAAAAACAGCACGGTGAGTGTGATGCTGATCATGCGACATATCGGAACAATCATCGTGTAATGAATCACTCTTTTCTCATATCTGGAATACCGGTCCTTCACATAATGGGGAATAGACCACAAAAACCATCTATCGATTATTCCAGCGGATGTTCGGTATTGCTTCCGTTCTTTTTTCGACATAGAAAGCTGAACGAAAATACTCATAAGCCCCCGAACAACCAGCAATATCACAAGAGAAAATAACAAAAGCCATCCAGCATTTCTCATCATAGGACGTTTTCCCTCTAGCAATTCCCCAAATTCACGGCACGGTATTGGATGGCTTCCGCAATATGCTGCGGCTCAATATGCTCACTGCCGTCCAGATCTGCCACGGTTCTTGCCACTTTCAAAATACGGTCATAGCTTCTTGCCGTAAGACCCAATGCGTCAAAAGCCTGTTTCATCAATTCTGCGCATTCTTCATCCAGTGCGCAATATTTGCGCATCTGGTCCGGGCCCATTAAGGCGTTACACATACTGCCGGAAGAAAATCTTCTTTGCTGGATTTTTCTGGCCGTGTCTACCCGGGTCTTGATGGCAGAAGAAGGCTCCGCTTCTGCCCGCCTGCGAAGATCCTCAAAATGAACCGCAGGGACTTCTACTATAATATCAATTCTGTCCAAAAGCGGACCGGAGATCCGGCTTCTGTAATTGATGACCGCTTGTTCCGTGCAGGTACATCTTCCGGAAGGGTCTCCATACCAGCCACACTTGCAAGGGTTCATGGCACACACCAGCATAAATTCCGCAGGATAGGTCACCGCTCCGGAGACCCGGGAAATGGTCACCATACCGTCTTCCAAAGGCTGGCGCATCAAATCCAAAGTATCCTTCTTGAATTCCGGCAGCTCGTCCAGAAACAGAACACCCTTATGGGACAGGGATATCTCGCCCGGGCGGGGATTGGTGCCGCCACCGGCAAGGCCGGCATTTGAAATGGTGTGATGGGGACTGCGGAAAGGACGCTGGGTCACCAACGGTGTTTTCGCATCCAGCATACCCATAACCGAATAAATCTGACTGACCTCCAGGGATTCCTCCCAGGACATATCCGGCAGAATCGACGGCAGCCGCTTGGAAAGCATGCTCTTACCGGAACCGGGAGGGCCCACCAGCAGTACATTATGACTGCCAGCCGCGGCAACTTCCAGGGCGCGCTTTACATGCTCCTGACCCAACACATCCTTAAAGTCAGGCTGGTGACGCTGATTTCGCTCCGGAAGCCACAAAGGCTCTTCCTGTAAAACCCGTTCTCCGTTTAACCCCTCTGCCAATTCCCGGACATTGCGAATGGGATATACCGCAGGTCCTCTGGCAAGGGTGGCTTCCGCCGCGTTTTCCGCCGGGACAAACAGTGCCTGAATTCCCTCCCGCTTCGCGGCTAAAGCCATAGGCAGCACACCGCAAACCGGCCGCAGCTGGCCGTCCAGTGCCACTTCACCAATAAACGCAGAGGTCATCCGGGGTCTGCGAACACTGCCGGCAGCCGCCAGGATACTTAATAAAATAGGAAGATCATAATGCGTACCCGCCTTTTTCAAATTGGCAGGTGCCAGATTTACCGTGATCCGGCTGGATGGAAAGCTAAGACCGGAGTTCTTCGCGGCAGCACGAACACGCTCCCGGGCTTCTTTTACCGCAGCATCGGGAAGACCGACGATGTCAAAGGCCGGTAAGCCGTTGGAAATATAACATTCTGCCACCACACCGCTGCCACGGATTCCGGTGATTCCCAAAGTTCTGACGCTGCAGATCATATCACTCGCCCCTTCTTACCCATTTTAGACATCATAACCCATTCAGCAAAAAAACTCAAGAACTTTTCCATTTTGTAAATGTCAAATGTCAGCGCTTCACACATCGTTGTTCCTTTTTATTCCATTCTATATAAATCAGACTCTGTTTTTTATGCAAATTTTTCCTCGAAAGTCAGGCCTTTGTGACTTTACAAATCGATTGGAAGGTGCTATGATATAGAAGACAAATAATGAATACTTTAGGAGGTATTTTATTTTGGCAAGAAAATTTAAGACCATGGACGGCAATACTGCTGCCGCCCACGTTAGCTACGCATTCACAGAAGTAGCTGGCATCTACCCCATCACCCCCTCCAGCCCCATGGCTGACAATGTGGACCAGTGGTCCGCTGCCGGCCGCCTAAACATCTTTGGCGATACCGTTAAGGTCGTTGAGATGCAGTCCGAGGCTGGCGCTGCAGGTACCGTTCACGGCTCTCTGGCCGCCGGTGCTCTGACCACCACCTACACCGCATCCCAGGGTCTGC
>JAFQIL010000076.1 GCA_017397565.1 Oscillospiraceae bacterium
CGTCGACCTCCAGCGTGACAGGCTGGCGTGCTAACCGACTGCACCACCGGGCCAAATATGGTGGGAACAACAGGGCTCGAACCTGTGACCCCATGCTTGTAAGGCATGTGCTCTCCCAGCTGAGCTATGCTCCCCTACCGGCATCGCAAGGTGTTTACCTCAGCGACGGGATTAATTATACACATAGAACCCCTATTTGTCAAGAGTTTTTTCATTATTTTTTCCACAAATTTTTTAATTTAAAAACCCTGACTTTTACCACCATATATCTTAAAAAATCAAATTTTTTCCAGAAGTTTTTGAATATCTGCCGGAGTAAATGCATAGCTTGTGTCACAGAACTGACATTCTACCGGAAAATCCTTTCCCTCCTCCAGAATCTCTTTGAGCTCCTTCTTTCCCAGACTGATCAGTGCCCGGGTAACACGGTCTCGGGAGCAATAGCATTTATAGCTAACCTCTGTGGTTTCCAGAAAAACCACGCCCAAATCCCCCATAACCTGGCCCAAAATATCCTCAGGGGTCAGTCCGGCTTCCAGCATGGCCGTTACCGCGCCGGCACGGCGGATCCCGGCTTCCAGCTTGTCGATCACTTCATCAGGGGCTCCCGGCAGCAGCTGAAGCAGGTAACCGCCGGCCACCTTCACGCTCTGATCCCGATCTACCAGTACACCCAGGGCGCAGGCCGTAGGGGTCTGTTCGCTCTCAGCAAAGTAAGCCGTTACATCATCCCCGATCTCACCGGATACCAGCTGCGTAGAGCCGATGTAAGGCTCCTTCATCTGCAAATCCCGGATCACCGTCAACGTGCCGTCTGTGCCCACTGTAGCCCCTACATCCAGTTTCCCGGGGTACTTTTCCTCCAGAGGCACCTTTGCTTCTGTGACGCAACCGCGGACATTGCCCTCTGCATCGGATACGCAGGTAATGGTGCCGATAGGACCACCACCTCGCACCTGCAAGGTCATAGAGCCCTTTTCCGTCTTTTGCATATTACCCATCATAGAGGCCGCTGTCAGTGCCCGCCCAAGGGCCGCTGTGGCGTTGGGTGTTGTGCCGTGGATCTGCGCCGCCCGACTGACAATGCCGGTGGAGGCGATGGCTACTGCCTTCACAAAGCCATCCATGCTCATTCCTCTTACAAGATAATCCTTCATTTTACAATTCCCTTTCTTGCGCTGAAATAGATCCGCTGTTCTCCCGGTTGCGGTGCAGCAAAGCTCCGGTCTGCATAGACACGGATCCTGTTAAAGCCTGCCTCGCGAAGAAACTGCCGCAGCTGTGCTTCACTGTAGGCGTATTCCTGATGCTCCTCAAAGCTGCGATGCCAGACATTTCCCTGTCTGCGGAACAAATCTATGCCGTAGGAGCAAATATTGGTATCCTCATCAAAATCTCCGCGCCACACACAGTATACATCGTCATCCTCATCCAGAAAGACCTGACCGTCCATAGCCCGAAGCTTTTCCGGTGTGTTGACATCAAAAATGAAAATTCCACCGGGATTTAGCACTTTATATACCCGACGAATAGCTTCAGCACAATCCTCCGGATCGGTAATATAGTCCAAACTGTCCAAAGCGCAAACGGCAAGATCCACCCCTTTGGGTAGCCGAAGCTGCTGCAAGCTCTGCCGCACAAACATCGGCGGATTCTCCATGCAAGAAGCCTTATCCCAAGCCGCTGTCAGCATATCCTCGGACATATCCACACCAGTAACCTTTATCCCCCGCTGGGCAAGCAACACCGATACAGAACCGGTTCCACAGGCAAGATCCACCGCTGTTTTTGGATGAACTCCCTCCCGTTGTAGGATCCCGAAGTAAAAATCCACCACCGCCGGGTAGTCCACATCATTGGTCAGCCGGTCATAACAACCGGCCAGTTCCTTATACGCATCCATAGAAGCCTCCAAAAAAGCACCCCGGGCGATGCCCGGGGTACCATTGCATGTCATTTACCGCTTAAAGATGTTAAACACATCATCAATATCGCTGAAATCGCTGGTCTTCAGGCCGGCATCTGCAGCGGGAGCAGCCTCACCCTGGGGTTTGGCAGCAGCAACAACAGGCTTCTGCTCAAAGCCGGTAGCGATAACTGTTACACGCATCTCGTCTTCCATCTCGTCGGTGTAGGTAGCGCCGAAGATAATATTGGCATCGGGATTAGCAGCCTCCTGCACGATGCCGGCAGCGGTCTCTACATCATCCAAAGTCAGCTCAGAAGAACCGGTAACATTGACCAGAACACCGGTAGCGCCATTGATGGAGGTTTCCAGCAAAGGACTGGCAACTGCAGCCAAAGCAGCCTGCTCAGCCTTCTCACGACCGGAAGCCACACCAACGCCCATGTGAGCGCGGCCTGCGTTCTTCATAACAGCAGAAACGTCAGCAAAGTCCAGGTTGATGATAACCCGCTCGGAATAGCCCACCAAACCGGAGATAGAAGTCACAGCCTGCTTCAGCACATCGTCAGCGATGCCGAAAGCGTTGGCAAAGGTGATCTTCTGGTCGGTAACATACTTCAGACGGTCGTTGGGGATGATGATCAAAGAGTCAACCTTATCGCCCAGTTCTGCGATGCCGGCCTCAGCCTGACGCATACGGTTTGCGCCCTCAAACTTGAAGGGCTTGGTAACAACACCAACAGTCAGAATACCGGCCTCATGTGCCAGATCAGCCACGATAGGCGCTGCACCGGTACCGGTACCACCGCCCATACCGGCAGTGATAAAGACCATATCTGTATTTTCCAGAATCTTAGCGATAGCGGCTCTGGATTCCTCAGCGGACTTCTTGCCGATCTCAGGCTTGGAGCCTGCGCCCATACCGCCGGTGAGCTTCTCACCGATCTGGATCTTGTTCTTACAATTGGACTTATTCAAGTCCTGCTTATCCGTGTTGATAACAATAAAGTCAACGCCGTCGACACCGGCTTCGATCATCCGATTGATAACGTTGTTGCCTGCGCCGCCAACGCCAATCACCTTGATTTTAACTACGCGCTCCTGGAACATTTCAGACATAAGCTTTCCTCCTATGTATCCTTTGGCGGCAATTGATAGAAATGCCGCTTTAAATTACAATTGTACCTCTATATTCTATCTTGAAAATTGCTTTTGGTCAATATCCTTTTTTAATAAAATCGCATTTTTCGGCAAAGTTTTTTTGTTTTTTGCTTAAGAATCCGTCTGATCGAAACGAATTTTCTTCAAATCCGATAGGTCTATTGTTCCGGTGCTGTATGGATAATCCTCGGAAACCTTTGCTACCGCACTCTTAAGGAGCTTAACCTTTTCAAACAACTCCGTATCATTTCCCAGTTTGATCAGATAACGGGTGCCGTATTGAATCGATATATCGCCAAGATCCGACACATCCACAGAAGCCGCCTCACCAATAATTCCATTCTGTTCCATGTACTGAAGAATGTTCAGCGCGGCATTCAAGCGTTTCTGCGCAGTCAGCACAACCGGAATCGTATTGCCTGCTTCATCTGTTGCAGGCTGTTCCTCTTCCAGCGGGACGGCCTGACTACCGATAACAGGTTTATCCAGCTTGAATCCCAAAACATTGGTATAGCCGCTATTCTCACCACCGGAAAGCTGCTGCAGAACCTTACCGCCGGCACTGATCAGCCACCATGCACCGTTTGTATCCTCAGCCGCATAGCTGACCTCAACTTCCGTAATCTCAATATATACCGTACCCGGCAATTTTATACCAAAACGAACATTTTCCACAAAGGGAAGCTTTCCGATGATCTTTCCGCCTGCCTTTGCGCGGCTAAATGTCAATAGGCTGTCACCGCGTTGATTTTCGGATTCCACCCGAATTTCCGATGCCTCCAAAATCATGTCAACTGTGTATTTTTCACATCCGGATATCACGACTTGTTCTACTCTGAAAAAGATTGAAATCCCCACCATGATGGCAAAAACCACAGTCACAACAATGGACAGCATCAACAACAGCCGCCTGCGGCTGAAGGGCTTTGGCGGTAAATATACAATATCCTCAGCAATAGATCTTTTTTGCTTTGTTTGAGAGGGTTTCCGTCTGCGCGTCTGCTGACGGGTCTTATTGGCGGATCGGCTTTCCGCCGCGGAAGGACGCTGAGTGGTACGTGCTTTTTGCTCAGAAGTATTTCTCATCGGTGCCGCTGGTTTTTTCACAGAGCTGCTCCGTTTTCCCTCTGCAGGCCTTGTTTTTTCCGTCCTGCGGGATGACCCAACAGGCGGTCTGGCACTTTGCGTCCGACGCGTCCTTTCTTTTTCTTTTGTATCCATGATTTCCTCCTATTAGCCCCGGATCAATTCCTCCAAAATGTCGCAGATCCGCTCCGCAGAATCAGGCACCGCCATAGCCCGCAGTCTTTCTTTCATTTGCTGCCTGCGGGCAGGTTGGGACAACAATTCATTTACCTGAGTATATAGTGCCTGGGCTGTGCACTTCCCTTCCGGAATACATACCGCGCCACCGTTGTCACTAAGAACACGGGCATTCTTTTCCTGATGATTTGCCGTCACATTGGGCGACGGGATCAAAATGGAAGGTGTTCCGGAAACTGCAATTTCATTACAGGTACCGGAACCGGCCCTGCCGATAAACACATCTGCCGCAGCCATCAGCTGAGGCATATTGTAGATGTACTCCCGCATCTCCAGCTGAGGACATTTTTCTAGATCAACGCCCTTATCAGCCACCAGCTTAGGCATCCAGGCCCAGCCAAAGCTGCCGGTAGCATGAATATGCCGAAACGGAAAACCGTCTTCCTTCTCCAGCTTAAAAAGCTCTGCAACCGCTTCGTTCATCACCTTGGCGCCCTGACTGCCAAAGGCAGAAACCACCAAAGGCATCTGCCCCAGGCCAAGCTTCTCTCTGGCAGCTTCCCGGCTGGCATAGATAAAGTCCTGATGTACCGGCATGCCCACCACCTGCACCTTTTCCGGCTTTTTATAATGGGCAACGCTCTGCTCAAAGGCAACCAAAACACGGTCTGCCCGATTTGCCGCCATTTTCGTAGTCAACCCCGGAAGCGCATTGGCTTCATGAACACAGGTAGGGATTCCCAAGCTGCTTCCTGCATACAGAGCCGGAAAGCTGGCATAACCGCCGGTGCCCAAAATCACATCGGGCTTAAATTCCCGGATGATCTTTTTGCAGGCATTCACCGCACCCAAAACGCACTTGACTGCATGAAGATTTTTCTTCAGTGCCGCAAAGCTTACCTTACGGCTTAAACCGGATGCCGGAAGGCAGCGCAGTTCATAACCGGCTTTTGGCACCAGTTTTTCCTCCATATGGCCCTTGGCACCGATAAAAAGAATCTTGCACTCGGGATGCCGTTGCTTCATCATATTGGCAACTGCGATGGCAGGATTGATATGACCGGCCGTGCCGCCGCAGGTAAAAATCAAATTCATAGGATCTCCTCCTGTTTTTTTGTCTCGTTGCGGTATCGGGAAATACTGAGCACCACGCCCATCTCCCCCAAATTTACCGCCAATGCCGTACCGCCATAAGAAAAGAAGGGCAACGCAATTCCCGTAGACGGCAGCAAATTGGTCACTACAGCAAGATTCAAAACCGTCTGTACCGCGATCAGCGTCACAATTCCGGCTGCCAGCACCGTAGAAAACCGGTCTCTGGCCCGTAAAGCGACCCAATACCCCCGGAGGATCGTAGCTGCAAACAGCGCAATGATCAGCAGAGCGCCCACCAGTCCCAATTCCTCACAAATGACGGCGAAAATATAGTCATTATACTGAAATGGCAGGTAAAGATACTTCTGTCTGCTTTTCCCCAACCCCAGGCCAAAAAGGCCTCCCGAGCCGATGGCATATAGCGACTGCAATATCTGATACCCCGTATCTCCGGGGTCTGCCTCAGGATTCAGCCACGCGGTGACCCGGTCGCCGGCATAGCCCATAAAGGTAATGTAGATCAGCACAAAAAGTGCCGCGGCGCCGGCACCTGCCAGCAACCACTTAGGGCTGGTTCCGGCTACAAACATCATCACAACCGCCACCATACCGATGAGCATAATGGCAGACAAATGTTTTTCCAATGCCAGAGGCACCAGGATCCCCAGCAATGCGGCACCAAAGCCCAGAACTCCGTAGCGGAACTTCCGGGCATCGTTTCCATAGCTTTTGGTCAGCCTTGCAAACAGAAGGATCATGGTAAACTTTGCGATCTCAGAGGGCTGAAATTGGATGCCGGCAATATTGATCCATCGCCGCGCTCCGTTCACCGATTGACCGATCACCAGGACGCTGAGCAGCAGCAAAATGCTGATACCATACAGCGGCCACGCAAAGCGAAACCAAAATTCTGCCGGGATTCGGCTGAAAAAGTACATGCAGACCAGTCCCAGCCCGGCACAGACCGCCTGCTTTTGCAGATATTTGGTGGACATTGTGTAACCCGTATCAAATTCACTTTGGGCAAAGCTTGCGGAGTAGAGCATTGTCAGTCCAACCGCCAACAGCAGCAGCACCAAAACCAGAAACGGAATGTCCACACCATCCCCCGTTCTTCGAGAACGGCGGTCCTCTTTGGCAAGCAGATTCCTCTGCAAAGCCATCAGAGCTCTCCTTTCAAAAAAGGCTAACGAATGCCAAACCAGGCCAAAACGCACATGGCCACTGTAATACCGGTGAACACCAAAACAATCTTGACCTCAGACCAGCCACACTTTTCAAAATGGTGGTGGATCGGTGCCATCTTAAAGATGCGCTTACCGTGGGTAAGCTTAAAATAACCTACCTGAAGGATGTCGGACAGGGTCTCCACAATGTAAATAAAGCCGACAAGGATCAAAATCAGGGGCATATCCAGAGCAAAGGCCAGTCCACACACCGCACCGCCCAAAAACAGCGACCCGGTATCTCCCATAAACACCTTCGCAGGATGCCAGTTGTAGAACAGATACGCCACCAGTCCGCCTACCAAAGCCGCGGGCATCAATGCCAAGTCCCATTTTTCCCGGGAAATGGCCGCCACCACAAAGAACACCATCACAGGCAGGGTCACGCTGCCGCACAAGCCGTCAATACCGTCTGTCAAATTCACGGAGTTGACACAGCCCACCATAACAAACATGGCAAAGAAAATATACAGCATAGGATGAATCTCAAAAGACTTATCCACGAATGGAATATGGATGCTGCTGGACATAATACCCTGCCGTTGCAAAATATACAGATATACCGCGGAAACTGCCAGCTGTAAAAACAGCTTTTGCAGGCTTGTCAAGCCCAAATTCCGTTTAAACTTCGCTTTGCAGAAATCATCCAAAAAGCCGACAATGCCAAAACAAAGGCTCAACGCCAGCACATAAAAGACGGAGAAGTCTTTCATTACCGGAATCGCCAGCAGCAGGCAAATGATCAGTGAGAAAATAAACATCAGGCCGCCCATCATCGGTGTGCCTGCCTTTTTGTTATGCCAGGTAGGACCAACCTCCCGGATGGACTGACCTGCCTTCAGTGCCCGTAGCACCGGCAGCAGTAAGTATCCCAAAAGTGCCGTAAGGGCACAGGAAATTCCAGCTGTTATGAGAATCGGTGTCATAACTGTCTCCCCCGTTATTCTTTCTTGCTCAGAAAGCCTTCCAAAGCAAGCTCCATATGCATTCCGTGGCTGCCCTTAAACAGCAGCACATCTCCGGGCTTTGCCAGCCGTTTTAACGCCACCACCAAAGCCTCTCTGTCCTCAAAAGCCATTGCCCGGCTTTCATTCATACCACCGGTGACAGCACCGCTGGCAACTTTGTCACTGTTAGGGCCGTAAGATAATACAAACTGAGCATTTTCTGCCGCGATCCGGCCTACCCGGTAGTGTTCCGCTGCCGCGCAGTCTCCCAATTCCAGCATATCTCCCAACACAGCGATCCGCCGTCCGGGCTTACTGCCCAGTACCAACAATGCTGCCGCCATAGATTCCGGTCCCGCGTTGTAGCAGTCTTTGATAATGGTGTAGCCGTTTACAGACAGCATTTCCTGGCGGCCGTCCATATTTCGGAAGGCTTCCAGACTTTTCGCAATATCTTCCGGGGCAACCCCCATTTCCAGGCCAACCGCTACAGCCGCCAAAGCATCCGAAACAAAATGCTTGCCTTCCAAATGCAGCTGCACAGAGAATTTCTCCGTCTTGCTTTCTACCGCAAAGGAAATTCCCCGGTGATCCACATTGACCTTCTTCCCCCGCAAATCGCAGTCAGGATTCTCGCTACCAAAGAAGACCTTGCGAATATCGGGGCGTTTATGTACCTGCCTGAGCAGTGCATCGTCGCCGTTCAGCACGATGACTCCCTGTTCCATGCCTTCCAAAATCTCCAGCTTTGCCTCCAGAATGCCTTCCCGTGAGCCCAAATGCTCGATATGCATGGTGCCGATATTCACGATCACAGCCACATCCGGCTTTGCAATTCCGGAAAGATAGGCAATTTCCCGAAAATGGTTCATTCCCATTTCCAGTACCGCAACCTGGGTATCCTCCGGAATTCCCAAAATTGCCATAGGCATGCCGATGTCATTATTATGATTGGCAGGTGTTTTGCTGACGCGGAAGATGCTTCCCAGTACTGCCGCCACCATCTCTTTGGTGGTGCTTTTTCCCACTGAGCCGGTAACACCCACTACCTTTATGCCAAGACGCAGCCGTTCCTGACGGGCAATATCCCCCAGCGCTTTCCGGGTATCCTCTACCACAATGGCGGGATAATCCCCTTCACAACGGCTGCAAAGCACCGCCGCTGCGCCGCCTTTCAGGGCTGCGGGGATAAAATCATGACCATCCCGTTCCCCCTGCAAAGCAACAAACAACTGACCTGCCCCCACTTTCCGGGAGTCGTTGCAAGCGCCAAAGAAAGAAACCCCAGCATATTTTTCTTGTACGGTGCCGCCACACCAGGCAGCCGCCTGTCCCAAGGTAATGGTTCCCATATCAGTTCTCCGTTTCCGACAGGTATTCGTTTACTTCCACCCGTTCATCCAGAGGATACTTAACACCCCGGATTTCCTGGTAAGTTTCGTGTCCTTTTCCTGCTAATACTATAATATCATTTTTTTCAGCTTTGTCCATAGCATATCGAATTGCTTTTCTCCGGTCCTCGATCACCACATAGGCATCGCTTCCCCGGGTAATGCCCTTCAGAATATCCTGAATAATGGCATTGGGATCCTCATTTCGGGGATTATCTGAGGTAATCACCGCAAAATCCGACAAATCGGTGCCGATTTTGCCCATAACAGGACGTTTTCCGGAATCCCGGTCACCGCCACAGCCGAAGACCGCGATCAGCCGACCCTTACAGAATTTTCTAACGCTGGAAAGAACATTTTCCAGACCGTCCGGTGTGTGGGCATAGTCGATCAGCACTGTATAGGGTTTTCCCGGTGTCGGAACCACCTCTACCCGTCCTTTTACGCCGGATGCCGTTGCCAAAGCCGCTGCCGCATCCGTCAGGGAGATTCCCAGCTGCAATACGATACCTAATACCGTCAGCGCATTGTACACCGTAAAGCCACCCGGGATCGGCAGGGAAACCGCCACCTTTTCTTCCTTGTAAACCGCGGTAAAGGAAACCCTCTGCGCCTCCATGGATACATTCTCCGCCCGGAGCATTGCGTCACTTTTGGCCGCCGTGGTGATCACAGGGCAAGTAACCCCCGCAGAAATTCTGGAATACCAACTGTCATCCCGGTTGAAAACTGCCGCCTTGCATCGGTGGAACAGCTGTGCCTTGGTATCACAGTAATTTTCCATAGTCTTGTGGAAAATCAGATGATCTTCTGACAAATTGGTAAAGGCCGCAACATCAAACTCCACACCCCCTACCCGATCCAGCGCGATAGCATGGGAAGAAACCTCCATCACACAGTATTCGCACCCGGCAGAGCGCATAGCGGCAAAGAGCTGTTGCAGTTCAAAATTCTCCGGAGTAGTGCGCTCAGTAGGAATCACTTCCTGACCAATGAGGTTCTCCATAGTGCCAATAAGGCCCACTTTTGCTCCAAGCACCCTTTCCAAAACATGCTTGGTAAGCAGCGTCACCGAGGTTTTGCCGTTGGTGCCGGTTACACCGATCATTTTCATAGACTTTGCCGGTTCTCCAAAGAAATTGATGCCCAGCATCGCCAATGCCATTCTGTCGGAACTGACCAAAATATAGGGAATATCCTTTTCCGGCTTTTTCGCAGTCACCACCGCCACCGCGCCTTGTGCCATAGCCTGCTCGATATAACTGTTTCCGTCAAAGGCAAAGCCGGATATGGCCACAAACAAATCCCCCGGCATAATGGTTTTCCGGGTATCGTAAACAACATTATGAATGTTTATTTCCGGGTCTGCATGCATTTGCAAGATTTCCATTCCCCGGAGCAGTTCTTTCAGCTTCATAGGATACTCCTTCAGGCGATCAGTCCGCCGCTTTATTATCCGTAAATGTCAATTTAATCGTGGTTCCCAAAGGAACCTGTGTACCTGCCGGAACATCCTGGGCAGTAACCGTTACCGAGGGTGCCACCTGATCATTTCCAACAACCAAAATATAGATTCCCAGCTTTCCGGCCTCATCACTGGCTTTTTGCCGGTTCATTCCGTAAAAATCCGGGACAGTCACCATTCTGTCCGGGATCTCTTCTCCCAAATACAGCAAAACCTCGCTGCCACCGGGCACCAACTCCCCGGCAGCCGGGATCTGTCCTGTTACCGTATCGCCATCGCCAACGAACCGGGCTGTCAAGCTTTGCTCCTTCAGCCGCTTCTCAGCTTCTTTTTGGGAAAATCCGATAAGATTTTCCATGATTACTGTCTTGCCCGCTACATCCCCCTCGGGAAATTGCTGTTTGACGCTTAAATATGGCAAAATGTCTGCCATCACCGCCCCCACCGTGGGCGCGGCCATCACACCACCGGAAATGTAGATACCGGTACTGCGTGAAGGGGTGTCCAAAGCTACCAGTACAATATACTCCGGATCGTCCATGGGCGCAACCCCCACAAAGGAAACAATTTTATCCAGAGTCGGCTTGCCGTTTTCATCCAAAACATCGATTTTTTCGCTGGTACCGGTCTTCCCCCCTATGGAAAAACCGGCAACCGAGGCATTCTTTGCTGTTCCGTCTGTCACAACAGATTCCAATAACTGACACATTACCCGGGATGTCTCCTCCCGAATCACCTGTCGGATCACAGTAGGTTCTTGCTTCAAAACCGTATTCCCCTGGTGATCCAGTACCTCAGAAACGATGTAAGGCTCCATCAGATATCCGCCGTTTACCACAGCGCTGATGGCCCGCACCAACTGTATGGGTGTCAGCTTAAAGGTCTGTCCAAAGGATGCGGAAGTCAGTGACGCTGTCCCCCACTTATCCGTATTGGTGATCAAATCCTTGGAAAAGAACACGCCCCCGCTTTCTCCCAGCAGATCAACACCTGTCTTTTCCAAAACGCCAAAATTTTTAATGTACTCATAAAAGGTTTCGCCGCCCATTTCCAACGCAATATGGGCAAACGCCAGGTTGCAGGAATTCTGCAATGCCTGAGGTGTCTTCTGCGCGCCATGTCCGGTGGAGCGCCAACAGTGCAGCCTTTGAGAACGTCCGGGGATCTGCTCAGCACCGGCGCAATAAAAATTGTGATTTAAGTCAATAGCACCGGAATCCAACGCCGCCGCCATTGTCAGCACCTTAAATGTGGACCCCGGCTCATAGCCGTCCGACAGCACCCGGTTTCGCCATTGGCTAAGCCGTGCATCTGTCAGCGCCTGCTGATAGGCAAGCTTTCCGTCGGTATAGGCCTGGCTGTTTTCCGGGCTGCTTAAATACTGTTGCTTCAACTGCTCCAAAAGTGCCGCAGTATCCGGGTCTGCAATTTCCAGATACTGATTGGGGTCATAGCTTCCCAAGGTCGCCATTGCCAGAATTTCTCCGGTTTTGGCATTCATCACCAAACCAAAAGCCCCGTTTTGCACATCATAACGGGCAATGGCCGCCTCCATTTGTTTTTCCAGGCAGGCCTGTACCGTAGCATCCAACGTTAGCACCACACTGCACCCGGTTTGGGAGGAAACATAGTTTTCATAGGAAAAGGGCATATCCATTTCGTTGTTGCCCTTGGTGGTGATCACTCTGCCCGCTGCCCCCTCCAGGTAGCTGTTGTAGGCTGCCTCGATCCCCTCCGAGCCGGTGTTGGAAGCATTGGTAAAACCAATCACCTGAGCAGCCAACGAACCATAGGGATAATATCGCTGAGAGCTAGGCTCCAAATGGATTCCGGAAATACCGTACTGATTCACAAAGCTGCGAACCTTCGCCGCGGTTTCCTCATTCACCCGGGCTGCGATCTGCTTGTAGCGCATTTTGGTGTCTTTTGCCTGCTCCCGAATCCATGCCGGGTCTAAATCCAATATTTCTCCCAGCCGGTTTCCGATCAGCTCCATATCTGCTTTGGACTGTTTCAGCTCATGGGGATCTAAATAAATATTTTCCACACCTACCGAAACCGCCAACAGATTCATGTTGGTATCATAAATATTGCCCCGGTTTGCCGTAACCTTGGTAGTTCGGGTTTGGTTTCGCAGGGCTTTCTGATAGTAATAGTCATATTGGTCCACCATCAGGCTGTACAGCTTAACAGCCACCGGCAAAAACGCCGCGATTCCCAGCAGAACCATGACTGCCAGAATTCGAAAGTGCTGAGAGCTGTCCCCCCGAAGACGGACATACTCTTTTTTCCGCTTACGTCGTGCCATAAGTCACCGGCCTTTCTGATTGGCTGCAAGGTTTGAAATGGGCAGCAAGGGAATCCCTCACTGCCCATTGCAGCTGCTATCCTAATCATATTGGCCGAGACAGGCTTTATGCAAAAAGGCCTGTCACAAAGTCCCAGAAATTTTCCCAGCGGCTGGGCTGTTCTACAGGAGCAGGTGTTGTCACCTGGATTTTCTCATGAACAAGAGTATCCTTGGGCACCATACCCAAAGCCAAAGCGATTCGCTCGATCTCTTCCAGATCATACCCTGCCTCATAAAGGTCCTTCAGTTCCGCATTTTCCCCTTGCAGCTGTTCCAGATATTGCACATTGGCAGACAGTTCTTCCTGCCGCGTGTTCAACCGGGTCAGACCTACGATCATCAGTACGAGCAGCACCACAGCAACCACGATACCGACAATAGCAACCGGATCGATCCGCAGCAGCAGCTCCTGCTTAGCCCGGGTACGGGGCTTGGGCAGTCGCGGTTTCTTCTGCGGGGCAGTCTGAGGAACAAGCTTAGGCGCAGCAGTTCCTGCAACATAGCGGTTAATATAACGGACATCAGGTTTGCTTGCCATCTTGTTCCCTCCTTATCATACAACTTACGGTTTGTCAGATTTTCTCACAAACACGCAGCTTTGCGCTGCGGGCTCTGGGATTTGCGTTCAATTCTTCCTGTGTGGAAGTAATGGGTTTGCGATTTACCAGTTTTACTTTCGGTTTTTTTCCACAGACGCAAACCGGAAAGTTGGGCGGACAGGCACAGCCCTTGGCTGCATCGCCCATGGCATTTTTCACAATTCGGTCTTCCAGGGAGTGGAAGGTGATCACAGCCAGCCGTCCTCCGGGGTTCAAACAGGGAATGGCATCAGCCATAACCTTTTCCACACTCCCCAATTCGTCATTTACCGCAATGCGGATGGCTTGGAAGCTGCGCTTCGCCGGATGCTGCTTCTCTCTTAATGCCGCGGCAGGCATCGCGCCCCGAATCACATCCACAAGCTCCAGCGTTGTTTCAATCGGTTTTTCTTCCCGGCGGCGGCAAATTGCCTCAGCGATCCGCGGGGCATACCGTTCTTCACCGTAATCAAACAGAATTCTGCGAAGCTCCTCAAAAGACCAGGTGTTGACCACCTCATAGGCGCTGAGAGCATCCTCCCGGTTCATGCGCATATCCAGCGGCGCATCTGCCATATAGGAAAAGCCCCGCTGACCGTCATCCAACTGGGGAGAGGAAACGCCGAGATCCAGCAAAATTCCGTCCACTCCGGGAATTCCTAAATCCTGAAGCACCCGGGCGATCTCACAAAAATTGGCATGCACCAGGGTCACTCTGTCGCTGTAGGGTGCCAGGCGCTCCCCTGCAGCCTTCAGCGCCACCTGATCCCGGTCGATGCCAATGAGTCGGCCGGTGGTCAGCCGCTTTGCGATCTGGCTGGAATGCCCTGCCCCGCCCAAGGTGCCATCCACATAAATGCCGTCCGGGCGGATATTCAGGCCGTCTAAACACTCGTCCAAAAGGACGGATACATGGTAAAACTCGCTCATAGGCCAATGGCCTCCAAGGATGCCAGCAGCTTTTCCGGGGTAAGATTCTCCGCTTCGAAGGCAGTGAATTCCGCGGCGTCCCAAATTTCCGCCTGGCCGGCTCTGCCCACGATCATCACATCCCGCTTGATGCCTGCATAATCCAAAAGGAACTGGGTCAGGCCGAAGCGGAACTGCTTATCCGGCTCGCACTGGGCGGCATTCATAAAAATTAAGCTGGTGGCTGCGCCACGCTGGGAAATGGGCAATGCGTTGTAATTTTCGCTTAAGGTTTGCCAGTCGGGAGCGGTGTAGACAGTCAGACACCGGTGCCCGCAGTTTACCCCCAGGGTTACAAAAAAGTCGCTGCCCAGTTCCGCGCGCAGCTTTGCAGGGACGAACAAACGGTTTTTATCGTCCAGTTTTGCGGAATATTTTCCGATCACGGTGTCTCACCTCCTCCATTTTGCTCCACTTTACAACCATTTTGCTCCACTTGATGACAGTATAATACAATTCCTCAGAAAAATCAACCTTTTTTCGCATATTTTTTAGGAAAATCCCAGAAAGTATGGGAAAAAGTACAGATTTCGAACTTTTGTTTTCTTATGCCCCATTTACCGACACGCCCTGGCTTCGGAACGACAAAATTCCCTCTTCCAGCACACCCCGAAGCTTGGTATAACGGCGACTGCTGCGCAGCAAATATTCCGCCAGTGGGCCTTCCACCTGCTCCTGTACCAAATGCCGCAGCTGCCGGGCGCCGCTTTTTCCCTTACACTGCCTTACCAGCAGTGCCGCCAGCTCCTCCGGCAGCTGCAGCTGAAGACCTTGGTCTGCCAGCCGCTGCTTCAGCTGGGTAAAATATTTATTGGCTATGGCTTGCATATCCTGTTGTCCCAAAGAACCAAAGCAGACGATCTTATCCAGTCTCCCCAAAAACTCCGGGCGAAAGGTTTGCTCCAAAGCGCCCTGCTGGACCTGGGGGTTACCCTGGGGGCAAAAGCCCAGCCCCTCCCCTTTCAGCTGTCCGCCGGTATTGGAGGTCATGATGATAATGGCATTTTTAAAGCTCACTCTGCGCCCAGTAGAATCCGTTAAAACGCCTTCTTCCATGATCTGCAGCAGAACACCGCACACATCCGGGTGGGCCTTCTCCAGCTCATCCAGCAGCACCAGACAGTAGGGTCTGCGGCGCACGGCTTCCGTCAGCTTGCCGCCTTCCTCATAGCCTACATATCCGGGAGGCGCGCCTACCAACCGGGAGACCGACTGTTTTTCCATATACTCTGTCATATCCAATCGGATCATGGCATCCTTACTTCCGTAGATCTCTTCTGCCAAAGTTCGGCAGAGCTCTGTCTTACCCACACCGGTAGGCCCGGTAAACAGCATACTTGCCATAGGGCGGTTCTCGTCCCGGATGCCGCAGAAGCCCCGGCGCACCGCCTCCGCCACCGCCCGGACTGCCTGCTGCTGTCCGATGACCCTGTCAGACAGAATATTTTCCAAATTCAAAAGTCTTTCCTTTTCATCTGCCGTAAGTCTGCCAACGGGAATCCCGGTTCGGGCGGAAACCGCCCAAGCCACATCCCCGGCGGTCACTGACCGGGGGCGACGGCTATCCGGGGTTTTTACCACCATTTTCTGCATCTTATCCCGAAGCTCTGCCGCCTTCTCAAACCGACTTTCCCGCACCGCCTCCTGCAGCTCCTGTTCCAAGCCCTGGCGTGCCGTGGCTCTGCCCTGATTTAACTCCTCCAGCCGGGCATGGGACGCCCCCTCGTCCAGCAGATCAATGGCCTTATCCGGCAAAAACAGGTCCGGCAAATACCGCACAGAGAGCCGCAGGGCCTCTTTTAAGGCTTCTTCAGAAATTCGGATCCGGTGATGCCGTTCCAGCCCCGGCTTCAACCCCCGCAGAATCGCCATGGTGGCAGAAGCATCCGGTTCTTCCACCGTCACCGGTCGAAATCGGCGATCCAAGGCAGGGTCTTTTTCAATAAACTTCCGGTATTCCGTCAAGGTCGTCGCTCCCAGCATTTGCAGCTCTCCGCGACCCAAGGCTGGCTTAAAAATATTGGCGGCATCGATAGCACCCTCTGCCGCGCCGGCTCCAACGATGGTATGCATTTCATCTACAAACAAAATCACATCCCCACAGCGGCGGATCTCTGCCAGCACATCCCGCAATCGCTCTTCAAACTCACCCCGGTACTTGGTGCCTGCCACCAGATTTGCCATGTTCAGACTGATGAGCCGTTTTTCCTTTAACTGGGGCGGCACTTTTCCCATGGCCATCCGCTGCGCCAAGCCTTCGGCAATAGCTGTCTTACCCACTCCCGGCTCTCCCACCAAAGCCGGATTATTCTTGTTCTTCCGGCTTAAGATTCCAATCACCATATCGATCTCCCGGTCTCTGCCGATCACCGGCTCCATAGCCGATGCCTTTAACACAAGGTCCTCGCTGAACTGCTCCAAAAGTTTCGTAACAACCGCCTCCTTTTTGACTTTTACAGGCCTTACGGCCTCCCATTTCAAATAATCTACCGTACCGGTAAACAAGATCTCCCGGTCTGCCGCAGCAGCCGTCATTAACTCCTGAGCTCCGGTGTCCTGCCGTCGAAGAAGCGCCAGTAAAATATGCAGACTGCTTACATCCCGGCTTTGCAGTCTTTTTGCCTCTAATGCCGCTCCCCGGAGAATCCCCCTTGCCGAGCGGGTCAGCCCCTGAGGCAAGGGCAGATCTGCCCGACCGCTGCCCCGGAGACCCCGGGCAAACAGGTGCATCAGATCCGTATCCAGTCCCGCACTTCGCAGCAGCTGTCCCGTCCATCCCGGCTCCTGAGTCAGGGCCAGCAGCAGATGCTCGCTGCCTACATAACTGTGTCCCAGCTCCCGTGCCCACCGGGCCGCAGTCAGAATCAATTGGGACGCACCGGCGTCATAATGCATGGCGACCCCTCCTTCATCGTAACCGCTGATCAAATCGTCTGCGGTTATTGGCGGATCTTTTGCCCCAACTTTTCAGTTCATAAAACTCGAAATACACAAAGTATTCCTTCGTTTTCTGAACTTTAATTTGTGCCAAAATCTCTCGCCACAAGCTCTTGCCGATTTAATCAGCGGTTACTATCCAGGAATTTTCACCCCTTTCTAAAAAAAATATACGGAAGTTTTCAAAAACAGGGATTGCATTTTACAAAAATAATGCTAGAATAGAGGTGCGTAACTGCGTTGCACCTCGGTGCAAATAACATATTGGAGGTAAGAAAAATGGCTTACAACATTACTGATGCTTGTGTCAAGTGCGGTTCTTGCGCCGACAACTGCCCCGTAGAGGCTATCTCCGAGGGCGAAGACAAGTTCGTCATCGACGCTGATGTTTGTGTCAGCTGCGGTGCTTGCGCCGACAACTGCCCCACTGAAGCTATTGAGGAAGGCTAATTCGCCAAATCCACGGTCAGTCTGCGCACACTGGTTTCCGGTCTGCGCAGGCTGATTTTACTTTATCGGAAAATTGTATGGAATTTTTACATAACGGTTTTATCTTAGATACCCCCCAAGGGTGTTTCCCCCTCAGCACGGACAGTATACTACTGTCCAGTTTTACTTCCCTACCTAAAAACGCTAAGGTTTTGGATTTAGGCTCGGGATGCGGAACGCTGGGGCTTCTTCTGTGCGCTGAGGATGAAAGCTGCCGGGTTACAGGGGTAGAGTTAGACCCTGCCGCCCACGAAGCTGCCAGGGAGAACATTCAGCGCAACACACTTACCGCGCGTATGGAAAGTATATGCGCAGATATCCGCACCATCCCCTCTCGTTTTCCTGCCGGAAGCTTCGACTGCTGCGTTTCCAATCCGCCTTACTTTACCGGCGGCCCTGCCAGCGAAACGAATCCCCTTGCCCGGCGGGATGACTGCTGCAGCGTAGAGGAGTTGTTTCAAGCCGCGGCATGGGCGCTGAAGTTTGGCGGGACTTTTTTTCTCGTTCACAAACCGGAACGGCTGGCGCAGCTATGCGGTATTGCCTGCGCCTGTAAATTAGAGCCGAAGCGGCTGCAGCTTGTTCGCCATCAGCCGGACAGACCTGTGAGCCTGATCCTGTTGGCTTGCAAAAAAGGCGCAAAGCCCGGTTTGCAATGGGAGGAAATCTGCCTGTTTGATCAAAACGGGGAGCCTACTCCCCAGTACCGTAATATATACCATTTAGGAGATTGATTTATGGCCGGAATGCTGTATCTTGTTCCCACCCCCATCGGCAATTTGGGAGATATTTCTCTGCGCTGCCGCCAAACTCTGGAGGAAGCGGATTTTATTGCCGCCGAGGACACCCGGGTGACCTTGAAGCTGCTGAATCATCTGGGTATTAAAAAAAGCCTTGTGAGCTACTACGAGCACAACAAGGCCAGCAAGGGCAATTTCATATTGGAACGGATCTTAAATGGGGAAACCTGTGCTTTGGTTTCTGACGCCGGCAGCCCTGCCATTTCCGATCCCGGCGAAGATTTGGTAAAGCAATGTGCCGAAGCCGGCATTACGGTTTGCGCAATCCCCGGCCCCTGCGCTGTGATCACAGCCCTGAGTATTTCCGGGCAGAGCACCGGCAGATTCTGCTTTGAAGGTTTTCTGTCCACTGCCAAGAAAAGCCGCCGGGAGCATCTGGAGGCTTTGGTGAGTGAGCAGCGGACCATGATTTTCTACGAAGCTCCCCACAAGCTGCCTGCCACCTTGGAGGATATGGCGGAAGCTTTTGGCGGTGACCGTCCCATCAGCCTGTGCCGGGAGCTGACGAAGCTTCACGAGGAAGTGATCCGCACCACCCTGGCAGAAGCTATTGAAATGTATAAGGTCACACCGCCCAAAGGAGAATTTGTTTTGGTGGTTGCCGGTGCCCCGGAGATCCCCAAAGAGGAAAAGACCCCGGAGGATGCCGCCGCCATGGTCTTAAGGTTAATGGAAGAAGGTTTGAGCCGAAAGGATGCTATTAAGCAGACGGCCCAGACTTTGGATCTGCCGAAGAACGTAGTGTATGCCGCTGCGCTGCTGGTGGAAGACAATTAAATCATAGGATAGCGCCTGCATTGTCTGGTTTTCCCAGGCAATGCAGGCGCTTTTTAGGGTTATTCTTCTTCAATGCAGGATTCTTCCACCAAGAACGAACACCCTGCCTTTGATTTTGTTTTTCCTTAGTTAGTTATCGAATGCCACTCAAAGGTAAAATACCGCTTCAATTCATCACTATCCGTTATTACAACAGATTCAGGAAAGTCAATGATAACGCAGGCTCCATCTTTGTCTATAAACCATTGATTCGCCCGTTCATCATAGGCACAACCATTGGTTACTTTATTGAAACTTGTGAGTTCTTCAAAAGACCAATCCTTTACCCAAATAACCTCAATACCAACATTATGCAAAAATACAGACATTTCGGCATCCTTTGGCATATAAAAAAAGGAAACTGTCCCGCCAAAAGACTGGATGCTGGAAAGTATAAATTCATCTGATTGCAGCTTTGGAACTACTATTCTGTGAACACCCGCTTCGTCCGGTTCAACACGCAAAAGCTCACTATACCAAAACTCATTTAAACTGTCGTTCTGTGCTTTATCCCAATCCTGCAAAAACTTATCCACGCTTTCTGCCCAATATATTACATCATATATTATTTCCAGAGTGGTGGAGGGGATCGTTTCATTTTGCGAATGCCCATCACTTGAATGGCCGGTGTTTGAATTACTGTTTTGAGGAATCTCCTCACACCCAACCAATACAAAAATCATAATTATTGCACAAATCAGAGCAGTACATCGCTTCATAATCATTTGATCCTCCTTTTAGGAAAGCCAATCGTTGATTGCAGCAGCACAGGAGCATGTTCTATCCAAAGAACCTTCCGTAGATACATATGTAATTGTGTAATGTACGTCTTTCTCCATTTCATGTAGTGGATAAGTTAGTTACATCTCTTTATCCAAAATTCACTGACATCTAAAACCACATATCGCTTATCCGCAAACAGAACACGCATGGAGATTCTATAACAGCATCAGAATCATCCGCCCGTTGTAAAAAACACCGGAACCACCTCCGTTCTTAAAATAGACCGCAATTTTTGCTATCTACCATAAAAACGTTTAAAAGTTCTAAATGCGGACACATTATTTTTATTTTGTTGAAAAATAATTTTTCCTGTTAATTCCATTTTCAGTATATCATGCTTCCCTTGTCGCGTCAATGTTGCACAGTTTTTTAAGAGGCGCATTCCTGAGATTTTTTATGTATCCCCAAGACAGGAACCCGTCCCCTACGAAGGGGATTGCCACACCAGTGTGCGCACTGGTTCGTAATGACAGGGAGAGCGGAAAGTCTTAGGTGGAACGGGTCGTCAAGGGTGTTTCCCCTCATCCGTCACGCCTTTGGCGCGCCACCTTCCCCCCAGGGGGAAGGTTTGTGGGACGGGAGACCCGTTCCCTACAAGAAGGGGGAAGGCTTGGCGGGCGGCAGGTTGCCGGGCCCTACAGTAGTGGAAGGACGGCGGACGATCAATGATCGCCCCTACGATATGGGAAGTCTTCCAAGTCCAGGTCTTGGAAGGGGTAAAGACGCTGCCAGCCGGTGTCTGTTTTTTGCACCGATGCCCGGTGGGAGGATAGCAGGCGCACGATATCATACACATCGATCCAAATTTCCGAAAGACATTCCTTTTGGCTTTCGTCAAACACCAGCTGCATACCAAAGTGCAGGTGGACGGTTTCGATATTATTGACATTCTCTTTATCGGAATAGCCGGTTCTTCCCATGAAGCCGATGACATCTCCGGCTTGAACAAGATCGCCTTCCTGCAGCCCTTCCGCAAAGGGGTGGTCTTTTTGCAAATGGGCATAATAATAGTAGCGTTTCGAGTCAAAGGATCGGATACCGATGCGCCAGCCGCCGTAGCGATTCCACCCCATAGCTTCCACCACGCCGCCTTCTACCGCCACAATGGGCGTGCCCAAGCTTCCCATCAGGTCATTGCCAAGGTGTTTCCGGCGAAAGCCAAAGGATCGGGCAACACCGAAATCGTCACAATGGCTATAGCCATAGCCAGAAGCGATA
This sequence comes from Oscillospiraceae bacterium, assembly GCA_017397565.1. GTDB lineage: Bacteria > Bacillota > Clostridia > Oscillospirales > Oscillospiraceae > Faecousia. Next base: position 21,395 of record JAFQIL010000076.1, read on the forward strand.
GGAGAAAATGCCTTTAAGCCGTAGGTCGGCTTCCAAACCCCATCAATCTCCACAGCAAAGCTTCCCAGCATACCGCCCAGCACCGCTTCGTAGGCTTCCAGATAATAACCGTAGTATTTTGCAGAGCTTCCCAGCAGCTCTTCCGGGCTTTTGCCAAGCTTCAGATCCTGCGCCGCTTTTTTCACGGAGGATAAGCCGCATTTGCCGCCGGTACGGCAGGCCGCCACCGCCAAGACTCTCGTCCACGGCAGATGGTTTTCCCGGTCAAAGGTTGCAATATCCAAGTCCATGGCGTATTTCAGGGATTCATAAGGTACCCCGAAATCCACCCAACGGATGGGCTCTGCCCGAACCGGCAGAACAAAGAAGCTGACGATCACCAAAAACGCAACAATTCGCCGTTTCATCCCACTCACCTCTTGGGTTAGGGTATGAAACGGCGAATATTTCATGCAAGGCAATTATTGCAAATTCTGTACGATATCTTTCGCAATTCGATAAATATCTTCCATTTTTTGCATGGAAGATATTTGATTTTTATAGTAGCTGCTGTGAGAAACGCCCCGCAGATACCAGGCGAAGTGCTTCCTAGCTTCCAGACAGGCAATATGCTCTCCGTGGTCCTGCTGAGCCAGCTCAAACTGACGTAGCGCCACAGCGATCCGGTCTTTCAGACAAGGCCGCTGAGGAAGCTCCTCCCCTGCCAGAGCCGCCCGGACCTCCCCGAAGACCCAGGGATCGCCAAAGGTGCTTCTGCCGATCATAATTCCGTCTGCACCGGTGCGCTTCAGGCAGCGAAGGGCTGTGTCCGCGCCGGTAATATCGCCGTTGGCGATCACCGGGATAGAAAGATTCTGTTTTACCTTGGTGATCATATCCCAATCCGCCACGCCGGAATAGAGCATGGCTCTGGTTCTGCCGTGGACTGTCACCATATCCGCGCCGTTTGCCTCCATCCGCTTGGTAAAATCCAGCACATTGATGCTGCCCTTATCCCAGCCCAAGCGGCATTTGACGGTAACCGGCACGCTGACGGCATCTTTCACCGCTTTTACGATATCGCCTGCCAGCTCCGGTGTCCGCATCAGGCCACAGCCGTCACCGGAATTGGCGATCTTCGGCATGGGGCAGCCCATATTGATATCCAAAAAATCGCAGCCGGAGATCTCCAGCGCTAAAGTCGCCGCTTCTGCCATGATGGCAGGATCATTGCCGAATATCTGCGCACCGCAAAGGCTGCCTTCATTTTTTCGCAGCAGCTTGGCGCTTTTTTGATCTTTATATACCAAAGCACGGGAAGAAACCATTTCTGTTACGGTAATGTTCGCACCCAGCTGGGCGCAAACGGTACGAAATGCCCAGTCTGTCACCCCGGCCATAGGGCCCAAAATGATAGGCATATTCACTTCCAGACTGCCGATGCGCATAATAATTCCTCTTTATCTTTACATTTTGGGAAAATTATATCACAGCGTGTCGGTTTTCGCAAGTCACAGAAACACCGTCAGCAGCCAGGCCGCTCCGGTGAGCACAGCACCGGCACAGGCCCACACAGGGCCATACAAATAGAGCTTTCGCTTCTTCCCTTCCCGGTTAGAACCCCGGATCGCCTGCTGTGCCTGTTTTAAAAGCATCTCATCAGAAACGCCCTGGGCAACCGCGTCATCCCGCAAAATAAAAATTGCCTGTTCAAAAAGCTCAGGGTCGGGACTGGGCACAACGATCACCTGCCGGGAAATACCTTTTACCATTTTTATCACCTCATGGAAAAGTATGCCCTTTCCCCAGGACCGTCATACAAAAAATGCTTGACATTATATATACCTCGTGTTACGATGTATTCCACAAGAGGAGGTATGGCATGGACTTACAATTAAAGCGAGGACTTTTGGATGTTTGTGTGCTTGCGGCAATCCAGGACGAGGATTCTTACGGATACAAGATCATCAAGGATATGAAGCCCTACGTTGTTTTATCCGAATCCACCTTGTACACCATCTTAAAGCGACTGGAAAACTGCGGCATGCTGACGGTGCAAACTGTAGAGCATGGAGGCAGGCTTCGAAAATATTACCGGATCACTCAGGAAGGGCGAAAACGGATCGAAGATTTTAAAGAGGATTGGAAAGAGATCGTTACGATCTACCGTTTTGTAACCAAGGAGGAATTGCCTCATGAATAAACAAGAATTTCTTTTTCAGCTTGGGCAGCATCTGTCCGGGCTATCTAACGGCGAAAGAGAAGAACAGCTGAATTTTTACCGGGAAATGATCGATGATCGGATGGAAGACGGTCTGTCAGAAGAGGAAGCTGTTGCCGCGATTGGTTCTATCGATACCATCACCAAGCATATCGCAGATGAAGTCTCCCCTTCCGAAGCTGTTCCCAAAAAGCGGTGGAAGGTCTGGGAAATCACACTTTTGATTTTGGGCTCTCCTGTTTGGCTTTCCTTGCTGATCGCAGCACTGGCTGTGGTTTTTTCCCTGTACGCCTCCTTGTGGGCTGTGATCATCTCCGCCTGGGCCGTCTTCGTTTCCGCCGCCATCTGCTGCTTTGCTCTAACGGTTGCCGGTATTATCCTTCTGTTTGGTGAACATCCACTTTCAGGTGTGGCAGTTATTGGCGCAGGGCTTGTATGTGCAGGAGTTGCTATCCTCCTGTTCTTAGGATGTAAGAAAGTCACAAGCATCACCATACTGCTTACCAAGAAGGCTGTGCTGCTCGTGAAACGGTGCTTTCGCAAAAAGGAGGTAACATAATGGGTAAAGGAACGAAAATATGGCTTGGGATCGCTTCCGGTCTTATTCTCTTGGGATGTATTATTGGGGTAGGTGCAATGTCTATGCTGAATTGGGATTTTCGTCAACTGTCAACGGTAAAATACGAGACTAACCGCCACGAAATTCAGGAAGTCTATCAAAATATTACCATTATCACCGATACCGCAGATATCACTTTTGCGGTATCTGAGGACGGAAAGCACTATGTTATTTGTCACGAACAGGAAAAAGCTGCCCACAGCGTTGGTGTAACAGACGGTGAACTGGTGATTCAGCTTGTGGATAACCGGAAATGGTATGAACATATCGGCATCCCCTTCCAAGCTCCCAAAATCACGGTGTATCTGCCCCGGGGAGAATACGGCAAGCTATCCATCCGGGCAAGCACCGGAGATATCCGTCTGCCGGAGGACTTTTCCTTTGAAAGTGCGGACATTGCCGTAAGCACCGGAGATATCGCCCTGTTTTCCTCCGTTGCGGAAACCTTAAAGCTAAAAACAACAACCGGTAAAATCACCGTTTCCAATGTGCATTGTACAGGTGATCTTTCCGTTCAGGTTTCTACCGGCAAGGCCAAGATCTCCAACGTCCTCTGTCACAGTCTGACATCCACGGGAAGCACCGGCGACATCACTCTGGAAAATGTGACGGCATTGGAAGTATTTCACATTGAAAGATCCACCGGCGATATCGAGCTGGAACGCTGCGATGCCGCCACTCTTTATCTGCAAACCGATACCGGTGATATAGAAGGAACGTTGCTCTCTGAAAAAGTGTTTTTTGTGGAAAGTGACACCGGCGATGTGGAGGTTCCCAAGACAACAACCGGTGGAAAATGCGAGATCCGCACAGATACCGGAGATATCGAAATTGAGATTTGTCGTTAAATTTAAGGGCTTGTTGCGTTGCAACAAGCCCTTAAATTATTCTTCTGTGTCTTTGGGGCGCTTATAGCGACCCTTGGGTTCCCATTCCGGCAGGGGCAGGCGCTGCATAGCACCAAAGATCCGCTCTTTTAAGTCGGGATAGGTGTTGCTCAGATCAAAAACCAGCCGTTTGATTTCTTCCCGCTTTGTGGTCTTATCCACAGGGCAACGGTTTTCCACCACCGGCAGACCCATACGGACAGCAAAGTTATCCACCGTTTTCTCGTGAATATAGAGCATGGGGCGGATCTGAATCACGCCGGTTCTGTCCAAGTCCGTTACCGGCTGGAAGCAGCTGATACGCCCTTCGTAGATCAGAGACATCAGAAAGGTTTCTACCGCATCATCATAATGGTGCCCCAGGGCAATTTTATGGATGCCCCTTTCAAGAATCGCTTGGTTCAGCGCACCCCGGCGCATCTTGGCGCACATGGAGCAGGGATTCTTTTCCTTGCGGTGTTCAAAGATAATCGGGGCGATCTGGGTATTGACTACAGTATAGGGCACTTGCAGGCTATCGCAGAAGGTCTGCACTCCGGAATAATCCATGCCAAGACCCATATCGATGGTGATGGCTTCCAGTTCAAAATCGGAATATTGACGCAGTCCGGCAAGGAGCTGCAGCAGCACCAGGCTATCCTTACCGCCGGACACGCCTACAGCAACCCGCTCTCCGGGCGAAATCATTTGATAATCTTCCACACAACGGCGGACAAGTCCCATCAGCTTCTGCATGTTCGGATTCCTCCTGTTTTTTAGAAAAATGGCACATTAGAATTTAAGAGAATATGAGAGTATTTTTGAGATTTTGGAAGTTTATAATATTTTTCGTAAATTTCCGCAAAAAAGGCGTTGACATTCTTTTTTATCTGTGATATAAGAATCAAGCGATTTGAACACATTGTACTGTATGTACGTCTGTTTGTCAAAATATTTTACCAATTGGAGGAACCCATAATGTCCACTACTCTTCTGAAAAAGGAGACCCTGGAACGCAAGTGGTACGTCATTGACGCTGCCGGTAAGCCCCTGGGCCGTACCGCTGTCGAAGTGGCTAACCTGCTGCGCGGCAAACACAAGGTCGACTTCACCCCTAACGTTGACTGCGGCGATTACGTTATCGTCATCAACACTGACAAGGCCATCCTGACCGGCAACAAGCTGGATCAGAAGACCTACTACCGTGTATCCGGCTGGATCGGCGGTCTGAAGGAAACCAAGGCTCGCATCATGATGGATAAGCGCTCCGACTACGCTGTGGAGCTGGCTGTCAAGGGCATGCTGCCCAAGAATTCCATCGGCCGCAACGCCATGACCCGTCTGCACCTGTACAAGGGCGCCGAGCACCCCCATGCCGCTCAGAAGCCCGAAGCTTGGAACGCGTAATTGGAGGTAACTACACATGTACGAGAGCAAGAAGAAGTATTACTACGGCACCGGCCGTCGGAAGTCCTCCGTCGCCCGTGTTCGCGTTTATGAGAACGGCACCGGCTCCATCATCATCAACGGCCGCGAGATCGACAACTACTTCGGTCTGGACACCCTGAAGCTGATCGTCAATCAGCCTCTGGTTACCACCGATATGGCCGGCAAGGTTGATATTGTTGTCACCGTCGCCGGCGGCGGCGTTTCCGGTCAGGCCGGCGCTATCCGTCACGGCATCTCCCGCGCCCTGCTGAACCTGAACCCCGAGTACCGCGCTTCTCTGAAGGCCGCTGGTTTCCTGACCCGTGACCCCAGAATGAAGGAAAGAAAGAAGTACGGCTTGAAGGCTGCACGTCGCGCTCCCCAGTTCTCCAAGAGATAATCTGTTTCTCATTCAGAACTTCAAAACCCAGAAACCGCAACGGTTTCTGGGTTTTCTCTTTTCTATGAAATACCAATTTGACGCAAATTTGACGCAAGTCCTTAATTTAACGATTATTGTGATATTGCAATCAGCATCGAAATCTGGTAGAATCATACTCAGCGATAATCTGGAATTTGACGAACAGATTAACGAAGTTGGATTAGGCGAGTGAGTAAACCACCAGTCGGTTTACTCATTTGTTATTTTGCGATATACTACAGTTGAAAGGAGGATTCTTATGGATGCCCATAGAACAGGTTGTTTTATTGCTGAAAAGCGAAAAGAGAAAAATATGTCGCAGAAAGAATTGGCCGAACATTTACATATTACCGATAAAGCGATAAGCAAATGGGAACGAGGATTATCCTTTCCTGATATAACAATTTTGATTCCTCTTTCAGAAGTGTTAGATGTAAGTCTATATGATTTGTTAACTGGGGGTTGCAGTAATGAGTAAAGAAAATAACGAAAAAGTTGTAAAAGATATCATTGAATATGCCAACAATGAGATAGCCAAACACAAAAGAAAAAATGTAATTATTCTAATTTCTGTCTTAGCAAGTGTGACTTTGCTGGTAGTAGGATTTTTTATGGTGTTTGATTTTGAAACTTCTGCACCGACAGAGGCAGCCCAACTAAACGGAAGTTTACACACATATACCAAGAATTCCGACGGCACATGGCAGGTTAATGGCGTGACCTATAAATACAGGCTTGAAATAAGCGGTAGGATGCCTAATGCGGCTGTTGTTTCGACTTTTGTTTACCTGAGCAATCTTGAAAGCATTTCATTTGAACAGGCATGGAAGGCTGCTGGATTAAGCAGTAATACTGCGGACTATTTTGCCGTCGAAGATGCTATATTGGTAGATTGGGTTCAAACTATCGTTGAATATGATGAAGCCCATGTGCCAACAGATTAAGCCGATTCCAATATGTTGAACTGATTTAGAATCAGCAAATTTATGGTAATATTTTTATCAAGCGAATCTATAATAAAACAGATACCGCAAGGTATCGGCGCTCCCAACTATAAATTACACCAAACGAGTGTAAGGTCTTCCTTGTCACTCATTGGGATATTGGCAGTTTGCCGATATAGGTACAACAGGCGGAATAATCAAAAGGTTCACATCATAGATGTGATGATATAACAGGTGGAATCATTCAACTGGTATGGGCGAGTCGTTTAACGGCTCGCCCTTTTGTTATGCCTGTTGTGTAATGTCATAGACGGTTATGCTTACAAAGCAATCACACATTTATGTGTGTTGGTTTGGGAGCATAAACGGCTAAATCTCGATTTTTGAATATTTTTCGACATATCTTTATAGAATGGTATCATAAATAAATATGGAGTATCGAAAATCGGTACAGATTAAAAAGGAGGAATTTTGAACTCGTAATTGAGTAACCACAGCATCCGTCACTCTGGCAAAGTGATGGATCCTTGTTGGTATAGGCCCGACAGCCCTATATCAGCAGAATGTACGGCAGGAAGAAACATACGCAACTTGGGGTAAACCATAATATCCCGTTCTGGGAGCAACAGACAAATCACTTGTAGGTGTGCCGCAGTATTTTTACACCATATACTGCACGTCTTAACGTTGTTTTGCATCCCTCAGCAACTGATATTACACGATATAAACGGTACACAGAAAACTCCAAGAGATAATCTGTTTCTCATCAGAACTTCAAAACCCAGAAACCGCAACGGTTTCTGGGTTTTCTTTTTGCCTTAATTTTTGCTTTGGCGAACCATTCTAAACAGCAATATTTCGTAATATTGCAATCCATATTAAAGTCTGTTAAAATAGTGTTGCACAATTTCTTTAATTGGACGAGGTGTTATGATGAAAGTCAGTATTACAGATTACGAAAATTACCTGTATGACCACTACAAGAGCCACGGCATTGATACCAGTTTGTTTATGAAGCTGGTTGAAGAAGTGGGCGAGGTTGCAGAGGTTCTGAATAAACGGGACGGAAGAAAGGCATCTGATTGCGAAAACTTTAAAGAGCAACTGGCTAATGAATTGGTTGATGTGATTCACTACGCTTTCGCCATCGCCTCACTAAATCAAATTGATTTGAACAATGCTATTATAGAAAAAGACAAAAAGGCTTCGATAAAATACAATCACACCACAAATCTTGAACAGTACTTAACAAAATGATACGCTATGTTAACGGAGGGCAACCCCATGAAATGTGTATGGGAGCATAACGGCAAAGACACACTTCTATATTCTGTTGATTATATTGGAGCATACGCAAGAGGCAACAGTCTCGAAGTCGCCATGGCGAAAATGCATGCCGAAATAGACGCTTACTCCTTATGGCAAGGAAAAGAATACAAACGGACAACTGACATTGAAATTATCCAAGAAAAGAACAGCGATCTGCAGATAGCGGATGCGGATTCTGATATCTTATTCGATTCCGAAAAAGCTCCCTTCTCACGGGAGGAATACGAAGAACTTAAAACGCTCGTTTTGAAATCGGCCACTGATTTTTACGCCTTATACGCTTCAATTCCTAACAAAAAGGAAAGCTGCTTGCCCTATAGAAAGACATTTTATGGGAATGTGCCACGAACTGCACAGGAAATGTACGAGCATACGAAGAATGTAAACGCCTATTATTTTGGAGAAATCGGCATTAAGGCTGATAATGAAGGGACAATATACGACTGCCGAAAAAGAGGGTTTGAACGATTGGAGCGATCCGCCGGATTTCTGGACAACCCGGTCATTGAGGGCAGTTATGATGAACTTTGGTCATTGCGGAAAGTAATGCGCCGTTTTTTATGGCACGATAGAATCCATGCAAAGGCTATGTATCGGATGGCATTAAAAACATTTGGCTCATTCGGAGCAGAAAACACTTTTAAATTTGCCATTGATTAAGCACTTTCCAATTTTATGAGGGTAATTGTAATGTTTGAAAAAGTTGAATTTGGCTACCAGTTACGCACCGCACCAAAGGCCCCCTCTGACGAGGGGGCTGGGCAAAAATCTTTGATTTTTGACTGGGGGAGAGAAAATGAAAGAGTACAACAAAGAGAATATCCCCTTGGCCAAAATTCTTAGAAGAAATATGACGCCATGGGAACGAAAACTATGGTATGAATTTCTAAGAAGTTACCCAATAAGGTTTCAACGGCAAAAAGCAATTGGGAATTATATCGTGGATTTCTACTGTGCAAAAGTTGGATTGGTTATTGAGCTTGATGGCGGTGGACACTATACCACCGAGCAAGCAGAAAAGGATGATCTTCGTACAAAGAATTTGGAGAGCATGAAACTGACAGTAATCAGAATCTGTAATTTGGATATTGACCGCAACTTTCGTGGTGTATGCGAATACATAGATTTGACTGTTAATAATCTCTCCCTCCGTTAGCCACTTTGGTATGGTGAACTTTATTTCGAAAAAGGAATGTGAAAAATGATTCAGAAGATAACTGCACTTGTCGTATCCATGATGCTACTGCTCACATCATGTGCAGTGAAGCCAGATACACAACCAGCAACTACACCAATTGAAAGAAACTATGTTACCACTGATGTCACATATTCCGAGCCAACGACTCAATATGCTTTTAGATTGAATATGGACACAACAGAAACCGAGTCTGCAAAATACTTTTTTGAAGAAAGCATCGAGAACAAAGATCGTGAGGCTTGCATAGAAGTAACGGATATGGTGTTGTCAAACTTGACCTTAGATGAAGTTGTTCCTGAAATATATATTTTCGCAAATGACAGATATAATTACAAGAACATAAGTAAGCACAAGCTTTATTGCTCCATTCAAGATTGGAAGTCGGTTGAATATATAACAGATGTTTTGCTTGCTGCCTACGGTGAAGCAACACATTACGGAACAGCTTTTGGCTATGCTAATTATTTAGCTAAAAATTATAGTTGGAACAACTACGACAGCAAATTTTCAAATCCTTCTGTTAATGATACGTTCGATTTGAATTATTTGTGCTTTAACGAAAACTTTACTACATCCAATGATATTGCTGTTGCAGAAGGAATTGCTTGTGCGTTTGTTGATGCGTATATTAACCGGCACGGAGAACAAGCATTCCAACAGCTTTTGTCTGCTACTTCCAAATCAATAAATGCTCTTGCGGCATACTATACGGAAAACGGAGTATCTTATACCCCCTCGGCAGTTCAATATGGATATGGCGGTAAAAAATACGATTATTTGGTTTACTCTGATTACGGCACATTCTATATCGGAA
>JAFQIL010000077.1 GCA_017397565.1 Oscillospiraceae bacterium
AATTGACAATTGAAAATTGACAATGGAGAATTTCGGAGTCGCCAAAGGCGACATTTTTAAAATCATTTCCGAAGGAAATACCACAATTATCAATTATCCATTATCAATTGTCAATTCGTGCGTCAGCACGATAAATGGCAATTTAACGTGACAAGAATTTCTTGCGTCTGATGAATCGGTATGGTATGATAGAAAAAATCTGCTTCCCGGAAAGGAACGATGTGTGATGACGAAAATCGGTGTACTGGGGGCCGGAACCTGGGGCATGGCGCTGGCCCGGATGCTTTGCTGCAGTGGTTGTCAGGTGACGGTGTGGTCTGCGCTGCCTCAGGAGGTGGAACAGCTGCAAAAAAACCGGCGGCATCCCAATTTGCCCGGCATGGAGATCCCCTTGGAGATCCTCTTTACCGGGGATATCCGTCAGGTATGTGAAAACAAGGAGATATTGCTTTTTGCTGTACCCTCGGTATATGTCCGTGCCACCGCGGCAAAGGCAGCGCCTTATATTCCCCAAGGGCAGATCATTGTGGATGTTGCCAAGGGTATCGAGGCAGAAACCTTGTATACACTGACACAGGTTATCGAAGATGAGCTGCAAAGGGTGGGAAATACCACGACTCGGCTGGTTGCGCTGTCCGGGCCAACCCACGCCGAGGAGGTGGCCTTGGATAAGCCTACCACCATCGTTTCTGCCAGCGCCGATCCGGAAGCGGCGGAACGGGTGCAGGATGTGTTTATGAACACCTGTATGCGGGTCTATACCAACCCGGATGTGCTGGGGGTGGAGCTTTGCGGCGCCCTGAAGAATATCATCGCTCTGGCGGCGGGTATCTCTGCCGGTCTTGGCTTTGGTGACAATGCCAAGGCGGCCATCATTACCCGGGGTATGGTGGAGATCGCCCGGCTGGGTCGGGCCATGGGCTGTCGGGAGGAGACGTTTTACGGTCTGGCGGGTGTTGGTGATCTGATCGTTACCGCCACCAGCAGCCACAGCCGGAATAACCGGGCAGGTATGCTGATGGGACAAGGCGTTGCGCCCCAGGAAGCGGTTGCCCGGGTGGGCATGGTGGTAGAAGGCGTAAATGCTCTGGCTGCCGCGGTGGCGCTTTCTCAGCGCTATGGCGTGGAGCTGCCCATCATTCAGGCGGTGGATGCCGTGGTAAACCGGGGCGCGGAGCCGTTATCTACCGTGATGGCGCTGATGGCCCGGGACAAAAAACCGGAGCGGTCTGCATAGAATGGCAAATTCCCGTTTATCGAGCAGCCGATGGCTGCAAATTGACAATTGAAAATTGACAATGGAGAATTTCGGAGTCGCCAAAGGCGACATTTTTAAATCATTTCCGAAGGAAATACCACAATTATCAATTATCCATTATCCATTATCAATTCGTGCGTCAGCACGAGAAATGGCAATTTTCCGGGAGTGCGGTAGGTTAATTATACAAAAACAGGATTGATTTTCCCACATGGCCTTCAGAAAAAAAGATAGACAAGACCGGTCGGAAGCGGTATAATACATCACAGAGAGAAGCTATTCTCGCAACTAAGATCAGGAGTGTGAATGTTATGAAGCTTATTATTAAGAATGATTACGATCAGATGTGCGCCTGGGCTGCGCAGCATATTGCCGACGCCATCAACGGTCACAAGGAAAACCGTCCCTTTATTTTGGGCCTGCCCACCGGTTCTTCCCCTCTGGGCGTGTATAAGCGGCTGATTGAGATGAACAAGGCCGGTGAGGTTTCTTTTAAGAATGTGGTCACCTTCAATATGGACGAGTATGTTGGCCTGCCCCGGGAGCATGACCAGAGCTACTGGTACTTCATGCACAGCAATTTCTTTGACCATATCGACATCCCTGCTGAGAATATCAACATTCTCAACGGCATGGCAGAAGATCTGGAAGCCGAGTGCCGGCGGTATGAAGACAAGATCGCTTCCTACGGCGGCATCGACCTGTTCCTGGGCGGCAGCGGTGTGGACGGCCATATCGCTTTCAATGAGCCCTTCACCTCTCTGGTCTCCCGTACCGGTGTCCGGGCTCTGACGGAGGATACCCTCATTGTCAACTCCCGTTTCTTCGACAATGATCCCAACAAGGTGCCCAAGACGGCTCTGTCTGTGGGTGTGGGTACCGTGTGTGATTCCAAGCAGGTTCTGCTGCTGATCAGCGGCCACAATAAGGCCCGGGCTCTGCGCCACTGTGTGGAAGGCGGCGTGGATCACGCCTGGACCATCAGCGCGCTGCAGCTGCACCCCGATGGAATCGTGGCTTGTGACGAGGCCGCCTGCGGTGAGCTGAAGGTGGATACCTACAAGTACTTCAAGGAAATTTATAAGAACGAAAAGTAATGATGGGAATGAAACCGCCCCGGAGATCATCTCCGGGGCGGTTTGCTCCTTTGGTGTTGCCAATTCCCGTTTGTCGGGCAGATAAGCCTTCCCCTTTGGGGAAGGTGGCACGCCGCCAGGCGTGACGGAAGAGGTTAAAACCCAGATTCCCTCTCGCTAAGTTTCGGTAAAAATTAAACTTTTTCACTACCTCTCCCGACCTCGCTTACGCTCGGCCACCCTCCCCAAAGGGGAGGGCTTTTGCTCGATAAATGGCAATTTATCTATCAGGTGTGATCCCCTCAAAAAAGTGGCGGATGGCGGCTTCCTCCGCGGAAAGGGTGCCTTGCTGGAAATTGGGCTTGCCGCCGCCCCGTCCGTTTAAGGCGGTAGTCATGGCCTTGCCCAGCGGCCGCAGATCTTCTTCCCGGCTGGCAAGGCAATAGCTGTAGCCTCCCTCCCGGGGAGAGAACACCGCGGCCCAGCCGCTGCAGCTTTGGGCAATGGCGTCCGCCAGCTCCCGCACCTGCCCCGGTTCTAAGGATTCGGCAAAGTGCAGCACATTCTTTTGGTTTACATAATCTTTTGCGATCCCGGCAAACACCTGCTTTTGTAGCCCGGTACTGCGGAATTTTTCTTCCGTCAGGGCATCCTGCAGCTTTTTCACTGCCCCGGCGGTTTCCAAAGGCTTTGCGGAAAGCGCCTGAGAGATCTGCCGGTTTTGGAAGAACACATTTTGCAGGTAATCCCATGCCCGCTTGCCGCAAACCAGCTCCAAACGCACGCCTTGGTGGAATTTTGTCCAGGAGAGGATCTTGATCAGACCGATCTCTCCGGTGCTTGCCACATGGACACCGCAGCAGGCACAGCTGTCGGTATCCGGGATCTGTACCAGCCGCACCGGCCAGGGCAATGCCCGCTTGCTGCGGTAGGTGGCCTCAGCCAAAGCTTCCGGGTCGGGGATGTGGCAATGGATGCTTAGGTTTTGCCAGATGACCCTGTTTGCCTCCAGCTCCAGCAGGGGAATGTCTTCCGGGGGGATCATGCCGTCAAAGTCGATCTCCATCACTTCCTTGCCTACATGGAAACCGGCGTTGTGGAAGCCGTACTTTTGGTTGACAAGACCGGAGAGGATATGCTCGCCGCTGTGCTGCTGCATCAGGTCGAACCGGCGATCCCAGTCCAGCGTGCCGGTGACGGTTTCTCCCACAGACAGAGGCTTGTCGCACAGATGCAGGATCTGTTCCTTTTGTTCCCGGACATCCAGCACCCGGGCATCTCCCAATGTGCCGAAATCGCAGGCCTGACCGCCGCCTTCGGGGTAGAAGGCGGTAGCGTCCAAGGTGATCTGCCAGCCTTTTTCCGTGGGGTTACAGCCGGTGACGGTGGCGGTAAACTGCCGCAGGTGGCAGTCTTCATAATATAGCTTTCTGGTCATGGAAGCACCTCGTGATTTTTTTTGTTTATTTTACTGCGAAATCCCTTTGGACGCAAGGGGAATTTGGATAGAACCCGGCTGCCGGGTAAAAATAAGGGCAAAAAAGCAGCAAGGAGGGAAAGGGATGCGGCAGGAGGAGAAAAAGCCTATCGGCTGGGAGATGAAAGACCCCAAACCCCCGGTGGTTCAGTCCGGGCGTATGGAAAACCGGAAAGAGAATTGAGAAGATTCCTGTTTATCGGGCAGATATCCGAATGGATAATGGATAATTGATAATTGATAATTGTGGTATTTCCTTCGGAAATGATTTTGAATCGTCGCCTATGGCGACACAATCATTATCCATTATACATTTTCCATTATCCATTGGCAGGCGCAGCCTGCCCGAGAAATAGTATTTTGTTGGGCAAATATAATGTTATGTAAACACGCACACAAAACAAACAGGGCAGGAGTTCCTGCCCTGTTGTTCATTTGCAATTAGCCGTTGGCGCGCATCTGAGCGAAGCACTCGCTGCAGAACACAGGACGGTCGGACTTGGGCTCGAAGGGAACCTTGGCCTCGCCGCCGCAACGGGCGCAGGTAGCGGTGAAGAACTCACGGGGGCCACGGGTAGCGTTCTTGCGAGCATCACGGCAAGCCTTGCAGCGCTGGGGCTCATTCTGGAAGCCGCGCTCTGCGTAGAACTCCTGCTCACCGGCGGTGAACACGAACTCGTTGCCGCACTCTTTGCAAACTAAAGTCTTGTCTTCGTACATGGATTTTTACCTCTCTTTGGTTTTCTACCCCGTGGAAACCCACCAAATTGTCTGGCTGTAACGCGGAGCTTTGTTGATAATGGTGGCTATGCCACAAGATGCATTATACACAAAGGCAAAATGGTTGTCAATGGTTTATTTACAAAAACTTTACAAAAAAATGCGAATATACAAACTTTTTTTGCACAAAAATCGGGGAATCAGCCCAAATCAAACTGAGTTTGCCCATCAAAGGGAATATGCAGATGGTTGTATGCCAAAGCGGTGACGCAGCGGCCCCGGGGCGTCCGGGTTAAAAAGCCCAGCTGCATCAAATACGGCTCGTAAACATCCTCCAAGGTGATGGCCTCCTCGCCGATGGTGGCGGCCAGGGTCTCCAGTCCCACAGGACCGCCGCCGTAGTTGCGGATGATGGCGGTGAGCATCCGGCGGTCGATCATGTCCAGTCCCAGCTCGTCCACTTCCAGCCGCTGCAGCGCCATGTCGGCGGCTGCCTTGGTGATGGTGCCGTCTCCCATGATCTGGGCGAAGTCCCGCACCCGGCGCAAAAAGCGGTTGGCGATTCTGGGCGTACCACGGCTCCGGGAAGCGATCTCCATAGCGCCGCTGGGCTCAATAGGCATTCCCAAAATGGTTGCTGACCGGGTGACGATCCGGGCCAGCTCCTCCGGGGTGTACAGCTCCAGCCGCAGGCTGACACCGAACCGGTCCCGCAGCGGCGCGGAAAGCTGACCGGCCCGGGTGGTAGCGCCCACCAGAGTGAATTTGGGAAGGTCCAGCCGGATGGAGTTGGCGCTGGGGCCTTTGCCTACGATGATGTCGATGGCGAAGTCCTCCATAGCGGGGTAGAGGATTTCCTCTACGACCCGATTTAGCCGGTGGATCTCGTCGATAAAGAGAATGTCGCCGGGATTTAAGTTGGTCAGCAGGGCGGCCAAATCGCCGGGCTTTTCGATGGCAGGGCCGGAGGTGATGCGAATGTTGACACCCATTTCGTTGGCAATGACACCGGCCAAGGTAGTTTTACCCAAGCCGGGAGGGCCGTAAAGCAGGGTGTGATCCAGCGGCTCGTTACGAAGCCGGGCGGCTTCGATATAAACAGACAGATTGCCCTTGGCCTTTTCCTGACCGGTATAGTCAGCCAGCAGCTTGGGGCGCAGACCGATCTCCCCTGCGTCCTGGGGCGCAAAGGTGGGGGAGATGATGGGCGTATCCAGTTCCTGAGAAAATTCGATACTCATATTTTATCCTTTCATGACCATGGCGCGGAGGGCGTGGCGGATCAGCTCTTCGGTGGCGGCGTTGGGATCGGCGCCCTTCAGGGCGTTTTGGATCTCTGCCGGGGAGTAGCCCAGCTCCTGCAGGGCAGCCCGGGCAAGGGCCACATTTCCGCCTTGCTGGGCAGGAGCAGCTACCGCCGGGCCGGAGAAGTCCAGCTCCACAGAGCTGCCGCCGATCTTATCCTTCAGCTCCAGAATGATCCGCTGGGCGATCTTTTTGCCGATGCCCTGAGCGGCGGTGAGGAGTTTTTCATCCCCGGTCATAACAGCCAGGGTGAAATTCTGCGGGCCTGCCGCCAAAATAGATACGGCAGCCTTAGGGCCAACACCGTTGACGGAGGTCAGCAGCTCATAGCACCGCTGCTCCTCTTTGGAAATAAAGCCGTAGAGGTCGAAAGCGTCCTCCCGGATGGATTCGGTGATGTAAAGCCGGGCGTTTTGGTTCAGCTTCAACTGCCCGGCAGTATAGGCTGTTATACGGCAGCCGTAGCCCACGCCGCCGCATTCGATGACGGCAAGACCCGGCTCCAAAACGGTCACAGGACCGGAAACATAATAAATCATAAGCAACCTCTCAATGCTGTAGAAATTGACAATTGATAATTGACAATTGACAATTATTCCTTTGTCGTTTTGATAATGGTAGTCAGAAGCCGTTCCAATTCTTGACAATCAGAAAAGATGGAAAGAAACTGTTCGTCGGTCAAGAATTCTGTTTTATGCAGCAAACGAAGCCAATAGTCTGTTTCACAGGCTTCTTTTAACGCAATATTCAGTTTATTGATAAAATCAGGCCGACTTTGTGCTTGCTGCGATTCGGAGATGTTAGCACCAATGCTGGTGCCACTTCGTAATAACTGCTTACTTAAAATGTAGTCTTTGTGTTCAGCTTGCAAGTACTTACACAAATTTACAATTCTTACAGCAAAATCAAAGCTTTTATTTTGAACAATAGGGTTCATATAGGTTCTCCATAATTGTCAATTATCCATTGTCAATTGTCAATTTGCCGCTGGGCATTGGCCAACAGTGATGTAGAGCTTCTTGCGTGGCACAGGGCGATGGCGATGGCATCGGCAGCGTCGTCGGGCTTGGGCATGGCGGAAAGTCCCAAAAGCCGCTTGGTCATATCCTGCACCTGATGCTTGGTGGCATTGCCGTAGCCTACTACCGCCTGCTTGACCTGCATGGGCTTGTAGGAAGTAACCTCCAGACCCGCCTGACGGATGGCAAGCAGAACCACACCTCTGGCCTGGGCAACGCCAATGCCGGTGGTGACGTTCTGACCGAAAAACAGCTCTTCGATGGCCACAGCATCGGGCTTGGTGGCCTCCAGCAGCTGGCGCATATCCTCATAAATGATCTCCAGCCTTGCGGAAAAATCCATGCCCGCCGGGGTGGTGATGGCACCGCATTGGAGCAGCACGCTTCTTCCCCGCTCCGCTTCGATGACACCGAAGCCGGTAATGCCATAGCCGGGGTCGATTCCTAAAATTCTCATATGCCAATACCGGCGATGTGCAGGCAGTACAGAATAAAGCCAATGAGCACAATGCCTACGCCGATTCTTGCGACCCAAACCTGCCAGCCGGGACGGGGCGTATAAACCGGCTGCTCCTGGACTTCCTGCTGCGGGATGTTCTGCTCCCGGATTTCCTCTTCGGGACGAATTTCTTCCATGGATGTCACCTCAAACGAATAATATATAAAATATCATAACACATTTGTTCCAATTTGCCTACCGCTTTTGAAAATTTATTTTCTTGGACAAATTCCCGCGGGTATGCACCCGCTGGCAATTTCGGGACTGAGAGTCTGACGGTATTCGTTACTCTGCACACCGCCCGAATCGTTACCTTGTTTGAATGTTCAAATTCCCGTTTGTCGGGCAGCCGATGGCTGCCAATTGACAATTGAAAATTGACAATGGACAATTAAGGAGTCGCCAAAGGCGACATTTTTAAATCATTTCCGAAGGAAATACCACAATTGTCAATTATCAATTATCCATTATCAATTCGTGCG
>JAFQIL010000032.1 GCA_017397565.1 Oscillospiraceae bacterium
TCCGCCAACAAGGCTCGTAAGGAGCCCCTGCGTGTTATCCTGAACGGCCTGGGCAAGGACGCTGCTCAGATCATCTCCCGGATCAACGGCTTCACCTATGTGAAGACCCAGTTTGACTACTACACCGGCGAGCTGAAGATCGTGGATCGCATTGCCTATTCCAAGGGCGAGCGCGCTGCCGTTAACTGCTACGGCTGTGACGATGTCCGTGAGGGCGTTGCTGTTATGCGTTACGAGGGTGTTGACGTTTCCATCACCGGTAACTCCACCAACCCCACCCGCTTCCAGCATCCCGTTGCCGGCACCTATAAGAAAGAGTGCATGGAGACCGGTCGTAAGTACTTCTCCGTGGCTTCCGGCGGTGGCACCGGCCGTACCCTGCACCCCGATAACATGGCTGCAGGTCCCGCTTCCTACGGTATGACTGATACCATGGGCCGTATGCACGGCGACGCACAGTTTGCCGGTTCTTCCTCCGTCCCTGCCCACGTGGAAATGATGGGCTTCCTGGGCGCAGGCAACAATCCCATGGTCGGTATGACTGTGTCTGTCGCAGTTGCAGTTGAAGAATCTTTGAAGAAGTAATTCGGAACTTTTCTGCTTCCATGGGCAAGGTGGCAACCTGCCACCGGCAGGTTGCGTAGATTCTGATGGCAATGCTTCGCATTGCTTGCCCATGGTCGGCATGACTGTCTCTGTGGCTGTCGCTGTTGAGGAAAGCCTGAAGAAGTAATTTATATACCCCAACAATCAACATCCCGGCTCATAAACGAGCCGGGATGTTTTTCTTGTACAAAAACCCCTGTTTTCGTCCAAGGAAAACAGGGGTCAAACTTTGTGAAGGCGGAAAGCTTATTCAGAGTATTTGATTACGATATAGTCGTCCACAACTTTGATAGATCCTTCAGCCGGCCAACAGGGCATATTGATAACTTCCTGATTACTTTGGAGCTGCAGAGCTTCCTCGGCGTTGGCCAGCGGAGGCTGATAACCACCATATAAATATGCCCAAAACCACCAAAGATAGGTGGAAGTCAAATCGGAAACGTTAGGATGGCCTTCATATTTGGGGAATCGTTGCCACGCATTGTTCAAATTCGGGTCATGAGGCGTCCCGATAACTGCCCATTTCTTCTCCGCGTCAAAGCCTTCTGCTGACTTGATTTGTGTGACCATGGACATGAAATAGTTTTCTGCCTGCCGGTTGGTATAGTAGGTTGCCGTGTAGTTTACATTGGCCATATAGGAGTTGCAAATAAAGATTACGGCAACAAAAAAAGCGGACGTACGAACCAAAGCAGATTTAAGCACAGCGCGAATCCCGGCCAAGGGGGGAATTGCTTCAGTCAGGACCAGCGGAACGCAGGGAACAACGGCGAAAGCGTAGACCATAAGGGTGTGGATGTTTCCGTCCGGACACATGATCATGATGAAATTAACGGCTACCGGGGCAATTAGTACCAGCAGAAGCAAAATAAAGCTTTGACCGATCCCTTTTTTCTTGATAACGGCAAGGAATGCGGTAATCAGCGGCACGGAAAGCCCCACAACGATATAGGCAATCTTTAACAGTTTGGTTTGTGCCAAGCCGGCATAATCGTATTTCGGCAGCCGGAAAAAGGTAAGGATCGTACGCTTGAGCAGATGAGGAATTGTTTTAATAGACAATTTTCCCATTTCGTTGATACCCTGGTAGCTGTTTAATTCGACCTGGGTTATCCGCAGGAAAATTTGCAGGATCAGCACATACAGCAATACACCCAGGATGATCGCACCGCAAAAATAGAGCCCCCGGCGCAGAATATGCCAGAAAGACTCACTATGCTGCAGCGCATGCTTGAGCAAATATAAAACCAAAAGGCTTATGGAAAGGGGAAGGTATGCCTGATAGATGCCAAGGGCCAAAGCGGTACACAACACAGAAGGGAAAAAACCATACCGATACTTGACCAAAAACCATACTGCCAAAATGGCGAGTAAGATAGCCAATCCGTAATAAACAACGGTAAAGCGATACATCATGGTAGCGGTAACCGATGGGTAGGTAATGAAGATCAGACCGATGGCGGCAGCGATTTTGCGGCTTTGAACATCAAATATGGAAACCAGGAATCCAACAGAAACCGCGATCAATGCAAGGAACAGGATGCCGTTGAGCCATGGTAAATTGTATCCGCCCAGCAGTTTGGCACACAGTCTTCCCAAGCATTCCAAAAACCACCGTCCGGAAGATAGTCCTACACCGAAACCGCCGGGCTGCATGGAAATGTCGTCCGGGTTATGCATGGTGTTTACAAGACCAAACATATGTACAGCCAAACCGGCCAGGAAGGATACGAGAATAGAAAAATGTTCTGGTTTTTTCCAATCAAATTTCTTTTGCATAGGGCACCTCTCATTCAAAACAAAAAGGGTTCTGAATACAAAATATTTACATATATGATATTATATCTTAATTTCGATACAAAATCAAGGCACAAAGGACCTGTCGCAAAAAGAGCGCCTGCTTGATCAGGAAATTCTGCCGGGCCACAGAAAAATAACGGACCTTGCCAAAAAGATTCCGATTTTCCCTAGCAAATCCTATGGAACTGGCGGTATTCTTTCTCTTACGGGGGAGGGATAAGCTATGTTAAAATGGACGGCATTTTTATTAATGAGCCTGTCACTGGTGGGGTTGGTGATCACCGCGGTGACGGTAATTCGGCAGGTGTGGCCGATTTTTTATATGTTTTTATAGGAAAATAACAAAACTTTGCAAAAATTTATCAAATAGCTTGTATTTTTTGCTTGCGTAATAATAAATTTTGTTGTATAATGGGTTCAACATAATCGGTTTGTATGCCGATATAACCAATTGTTATCATTGAAAGAGGGAAAAAGCATGAAAAAGGTTTTAGCTGTTCTTTTGCTGGCAGTACTGCTGGTGAGTTTATGCGCCTGCACACCGAAGGAGCCTGTCAACGCAACCACCGGATCTACACCTGCCGCAGCCTGTGAGCATACTTATAAAGAAGAAGTAACCAAGGTGGAAACCTGTCAGGAGGAAGGCGAAAAGACCTTTACTTGCACCAAGTGTAACGATACATACACAGAGGCTATTAAGACTCAGGCACACATCTACCTGGATGCGGACTGCACCACCGCTAAGACCTGCGTTAACTGCGGTGAGACTCACGGCAGAGCGAAGGGCCACGATTATATCCAGGGCGTCTGCACCCGTTGCAAGGAGGATCAGCCCGGCTATAAGGCTTTTGGCACCAGCACTTGGCAGACCATGGGCGTGACCTTCGCCGAGAATGAACTGGATGTGATTGAGCTTCGTATCTCTGAAGAAGGTGCGGAATTCCGTGCGGATTTTTGGGGCTTGCTGTCTGAGCTGCCTGAATCGAAGCAGGAAGAGTATCTGAAGAATCCCGATAGCCTCATCGAGTATAAAAGAGACAAGTATTATTACTTGGGCTTCGGCGAGTCCTGCTCCCTCACCTACGAAGAGGAAGATAACACCGTAACCATCCAGGTGGTCAACGGCAAAAATGTCGGTTACCTGGTTCTGGAAAGAAAGTCTGTAGATAAGTACACGATCATGGAAGTTACCGGCATTCTGTTTGATGATATCATCACCAGCTGCATTAAGGTCAACGGAGTCTTCCAGGCAGTAGAATAATAAAATAGCAAAGCTGCCCTGCTTCGCTTAGCAGGGCAGCTTTTTATGCTTTTTATTTATAGCAACCGCGATGTATTTCCTGCTTGCTATTTGCTGTGGGATAGGCTATACTGTGACTAATTACAAATAGGAGAAGTGGATATTTTGAAAAAACTTGTTCTTTTTTGCTTGTTTTTATCGTTAAGCCTGATGCTGTGGGCTTGCGCCGATGCAAAACCGCAAGAAAATGCGCACCAGCATAATTATGTCCGGGGCGTGTGCAGCACCTGCTCGGAAACGCAGCCCAATTACAAGCCGCTGCTTAGCTGCAGCTGGACGGCTGCGGGCCTTTCAGCTGAAGCAGAAGAACTGGGCGTGATCAGTCTGTGGTTTCACGAGTGGGGTCCTGAGATCGAGGTAAGCTACTACGGTCCGCTGGAAAGCCTGGACAAGGAACTGCAGGATCACTATCTGCAGAACGAGTCAGGAAATTTGTATGAGTTTGAAGGGAAAAAGTATTATCATATGGGCTTTGGCACTACCCGGGATATGAAGTACGTAGAACAGGGAGACACCGTGGAGATTACCGTAAAAGATGGCATGACTGTCGGTATTTTAAAAATGGAAAGAACGGCAGCTGATCAATATACAGTCACGGCAATTTCCGGAACGATCATTGACGATACTGTCACCGGCTGCCTGAAAGCAGGCAGTGTCTTTACTGCGGAATAAGTGTTGCAAGCCGGTGTACGCCCACGGGTGTACACCGGTTTTTTGTTATTATTTTTGACATTTCTTGCGTCAAGGATTATAATGAGGAAAAATCGGCATGCGCCGGAACAAGAGGAGAGAAGTTTATGCGTTGTTGGCGGAAGAAAAAATGGATGTTGGGCCTGATTGCGGCAAGTATGCTTTTGTCGATTTTGGCTGGTTGTAAAAAGCCGGAACAGATGTCTGGAAGTACTACCCCAAGCCAAAGTATGTCCACAGAACCTACCGGCAGCACACCGCCTGCGACCTCGACACCTGCATCTTCTGCGCCTACCGAACCAGCCGCGAAGGAACTGAGCGTTACCTATAATTTGATTCCCGGCAAACCCTACAAGTTTGGTATGCTTCAGGAAGTGAATTTCAATACGGTGTATTATCTGGACGGCACAAAGCAAGAGCCATACCTGAATACTACCTTGGCCGGCGAGATTGCCCCTGACTTTTATGTGGAACGGGTGGGTGCCGGGTATTACCTTTATATGCTCAAAGGTAATACCAAGTATTATCTCAACACCGGAAAGCGGGGAGATTATTGGGTCTGCGACTATGAAACCACCGCCTCTACAGTTTATTACTTCAAATACGGCACACTGGTGTCCATCATCGATGGAGAAGAATATGTGTTTGGCGTTCATAACCCATCGCCTCACACTAAAATAGGCTTGCGCAAAGCCTATGAAGACAATTATGTTTGCCGCTTCTACGGAGAAATCACCCCTGGCGAGAACGACTGGCTTTTGGGAAACTGGGAGAGTGTCCGACGGGAAGATTGGAAAATGGACGGCTTCCAACATGCCAATCTTTCTACCTTTGGTTATTGTTTCTATGAAAACGGCATGGGCGACTCCGGAGGCTATGAATGGACAAACTGGGATGTGGAAATCGGAGGTCCTGCCACGGAGTGGACAGTACCCGGCATGGGCTTCCCCTCGGAGTACTTCAGCTATGCCCTGGAAGGCGATATGCTCTATATCACCTGGCTTAGTGCCGATGTATACGAGTTTGAGCCCTATTTGGTCACCTATAAAGTAATCCGTGAGAAAAATGGTTTCATTACCCTTGATCCTGTGGAAGAAGACCGTGGCGGCAGCTTCAGACTCATCAACACCGAATACGCGCCAACTCTGGAGGAGCTTTGTAAGGCCTTCGGTGTAGACTACACCCTACCAAAGAATTGAGAAATAAGAACTGCGCACCGAACATTCGGTGCGCAGTTATCGTTTTATTACTCTTCCCAGTTGTGCCAGATGTTCTGAACATCGTCGTCATCTTCCATAATGTCGATGAGCTTTTCCATCAGCTTGATGTGTTCTTCGCTTTCCAGCTTCTGATAATTCTGAGGCACCATTTCGATCTGAGCGGAGGCAAAGCTGTACTTCTTGCCCAGCTCTTCTGCCACAGTGTTGAAATCGTCGGGGGTGGTGTAGATGGTGAAGCAGTCTTCCTCGGCCTCAAAATCGTCAGCGCCGCAGTCCATGGCGTCCATCATAACGGTATCTTCCTCATAGTCACCGTCTTCGTTGTCGATGACCAGCACACCCTTCTTGTCAAAGGACCAGCTGACGCAGCCGGAAGCGCCCAAATTGCCGCCGAACTTATCAAAGTGGTGGCGCATGGAGCCTGCGGTACGGTTGCGGTTGTCAGTCATGGTCTCTACGATGACAGCAACACCGCCGGGGCCGTAGCCTTCGTAGGTGATGGTTTCGTAGTTGTCGCCGCCGCCGGCACCGGCAGCCTTCTCCAAACAACGCTTGATGTTGTCATTGGGCATATTGGCGGCCTTTGCCTTGGTGATAACGGTAGCCAAACGGGAGTTGTTGGCAGGATCGGTGATGCCGCCGCCTTCTTTCACGGCGACGATCAGCTCCTTGGCGATCTTGGTAAAGGCGGCAGCGCGCTTTGCGTCCTGTGCGCCCTTGGTTTTTTGGATGTTATGCCATTTGGAATGTCCGGACATATTTATTTCTTCCCTTCAGAGATAGTATGAAAAAATTCGCATCTATTTTAGCACCAAAATCGGCAAAAATCAATAGAATTTCATGCAGTCGGCATGGGTTTCGGAGATTTTTACCTGGATTTTCGGGAATTTCTCCGCAAGCTTGGCGGCAAGTACGCTGACAACGGGGTTTTCTGTGTAAAAATGCCCGGCATCAATGATGCTCAGACCTTGCTCTTTTGCATCCCAGAAGCCGTTATATTTTACATCAGATGTTATGAATGTATCGCAGCCGGCACAGACAGCGTCATAAAGGCCGTCAGAACAGCTTCCGCCGCCAACGGCGACCTTATGAACCGGCTTTCCACCGTCGCAATAACGCAGACCGTCACAGCGGAGCTTTTCTTTGACAAAGGCAAGAAAAGCTTCCAACTCTTGGGTCGGCACTTCACCACAACGCATCATACCGCCATAAGCACCCAGAGGCTGCACATTGGTAAGCCCCAAAACCGTGGCAAGTGTATCGTTTACGCCACCGGGGGCGCAGTCCAGGTTGGTGTGGGCGCAGATGTGGCTGATGTTGTGGCGGATCAGCTCCATCAGTCCCCGGGTAATGGCGGCATCATCCGTGACCGTGGGAATGGGCTGAAAGATCAGGGGATGGTGGGTAACCAACAGCTCCGCTCCCCATTGCGCGGCCTCAGCGCACACATGCTCAAAGGGGTCTAACGCTACCAAAATCTTGGTAACCGGGGTGCTGCGGCTGCCGCAGTTCAGACCCACATTGTCCCAGTCCATTTTCAATTCCGGCGGCGCAACGGTCTCCAAATACGCTAAAATATCGCCAACAGTAGTCATAAAATATTCCTCCTGTTCCAATTTCCGTTTATCGGGCGGACGGTGTCCGCTGACAATCTCGGGACTGGTTGTCTGGTGGTATTCGTTACGCATCTCATTTTGCCCGGTTCGTTCCCGGGGTTAAATGTTTGAACTTCCGTTTGTTGGTGAGTTGCGTAAACCTTCGTAGGGCGGAGTCATGACTCCGCCGATCGCTTCCGAAATGCGGAAAGGTTCTTGCTTTGCAAAAAACCGCCGATAACAGACCAGAAACTGCGTTAAAAATTGCAACGGGTCGGCGGGGTGGTGCTCCGCACAGCGAATCAAAATAAAATAATTGCCGGGGGCAATTACTCCTTGATTTACATGACCCCGCCCTACGCACAACGAATTTACAAACTCCCCGGGAAATGGCAATTTACCGATCCAACTTCAAAAGCTCCGCAAGAAGCTGCTGTTTCTCTTTGTTGTGGGCTGCGGCGATCCGCACACCCTCGATTACCCACGTGCAGTAAGCCGCCGCATCCTTGGACGGATTTTTCCGCAGGGCAGGGGAAAGGTAACACTCCGCTTCCGTCAGCCGGGGATGCTCCGGCGCATAAGTGACTTCCATAACCGTGTACAGAAATTTTCCGTCCCGCAAAACGGATTCTTCCGTAATCCGCCAGCCATGTTCACTTAAGTAACGCCGCAGCAGGGGCGTTTTGCTCTGACATTGCAGGATCAGCCGATACCGGGAGCTTTGCAGCCAAGGGGCGGACTCCAAAATGGAAACCATGGTATCCGCGCCCATACCGGCACAAACCATGGTATCAAAATCCCGTGGGATGCTGCGCACACCGTCAGAAAGAAAAAACTCCATTTTGCTGCGTACACCGTACTTTTCCGCGTTGCGGACAGCACTGAGCAGAGGCTGCCGGTTGATATCGGATGCAATGCAGGATGCGGCAATGCCTGTTGTCAGCAAATGAATGGAAAGATAGCCGTGATCGCAGCCGATATCTGCCACCCGGTCTCCGGGGGAAACGAAGGCAGCGCAGGCCAAAAGTCGGTCAGAAATAGGAAGCTTCATAGTTTCCTCCCCAAAATAAGAAGTGCCATCCCGGCAGAATCCGGGATGGCACAGCCGGTTTTATTACTGCTTTTCGGCTTCGCTGGCTTCGTAAGCCTCGATGAAGTGATTCAGCTGAGCCAGGAAAGGCTCGCACTCGATGCCGTGAACCATGCAGGCTTCTTCCACAGTTTCGCTCCGGGAAGAGGGGCAGCCCAGACAGTGCATGCCGATGGCGAAGAACAAGGGCGCAGTGTGAGGCGCAATGTCCAAAATATCACCGATAATAGTATCTTTTTCAATTTTAACAGCCATAATATGACCTCCTGTTGCAATTACTGACCTATTATAACCGCAATGCGGGGAAAAAACAAGGGGCTTATACAAATATCCTGAAAAATTTATTCTCCATCCAAGGGATAGGAAACACCGATCTGTCGGCGGACCTCGTCCATCTGCTCCAGCATCTTTACAGTCTTGGTAAGGGGCAGAACGGAGCTTTCTGTTTTCCCTTCCCGGATGCATTGGCAGACCTCCAAAATCTCCTCTTCAAAGCCGTCTCCCAGAGAGGGGAGCTGTACTTTTTTTGTGGTATTGCCAGCGTGCAGGATAAATTCCTGGGCGTTGTAGAAAGAGGGGAATTCAATGTAACCTCCTGTACCGTAAACAAAGCCGGTGCTTGGCTTTGGTACGTCGGTAGCAGAGGTCAGATTGGCAATAGCTCCGTTTTCGTAAGTCATAATGACATGGGTGTGCCGATCTACCTCGTTTTGCAATCTGGCAACAGCGGTAATGGATTTGGGTTCATCTCCCAAAAAGGCGGAAGCAAAGTGCTGGGCATAGACACCTACATCCAGCAATGCGCCACCGGCCATATCCCTTTTGTAAATTTTCCGGTCCTCGTTGGTAAAGCCGTAGCAAAAATCTGCTTCCAACCCCAAAATTTTGCCAATTTCACCACGGGCAACCACAGCTTGTGCTTCCTGGATAGCAGGCAGAAAACGAGTCCACATAGCCTCCATCAGAAACACACCGTTTCTTTGGGCGCAGTCCCGGAGCTGCTTAGCCTGTGTGGCGTTGACGCAAAGCGGCTTTTCGCACAAAACATGCTTACCGGCATTCAAAAAGATTTCCGCGCAGGCCTTGTGGAAAGGGTGGGGGGTGGATACATATACCGCGTCCACAAGGTCGGAAGCGGCCAATTCTTCATAGCTGCCGTAAACCGTTTCGATGCCGTAGGTATCGGCAAAGCTGCGTCCCCGCTCCAAAGAACGGGAGGCGACGGCGGCCAAAACTGCGCCTTCGGTGTTCAATGCGGCTTTCGCAAATTTGTTGGCAATATTGCCGGGGCCTGCAATGCCCCAACGAATGATTTTCATATTCAGGATCCTCCTTAAAAACAGGATGCGTTACCATTATGATAACGCATCCGTTTCATAGAATCAATAGGTTTGTCTGTTATTTCGTAGGAAAACGCAAAATGGCATAGCTGCAGTTTTCAGGCAGAGTCACGGTGCAGACACCATCGACCAAGGTCACCGCAGTGGGTTCTTCCTGGAAAGGTGTGTAAACCGTAGGCTGAACTGCAGTTTCCATCCGAACGGTGCGATCGATACCGATAGGAACGATGGTGGTCAGCAGATTGACCCGGCTCCGGTGATGGCGGATGGAATCCAGCTTATGGTCGATATCCACATCGTAATCCTCAGCCAGCAGCTGTACCGTGATACCGGCTTCGTCCTCCAGCATGGTGCAAAGATATCCCTCAGATTGGGTCACCTTGACAGGCATGGGACTGGCAAACCGGTGGGCAAAATCCAAAACGGCTTCCCGGTTGGTGTCGCCCAAACGGTGAGGATGGTAATACAGGCCTTCTTTGGGGCTTTGCCAGATATCCGGATCCTTGGTGTCTTCGATTTTGGTTTGGGTGAGGACCTCGGCTTCCTTGACATGAATGCCGTCGGGCACTGTGGTGAAGATGGAAGCGCCCTGAGCACTGTTGGGGATGACCCAGCTATGCCGACAGCCGGGAGCAGCGGAAGGACCAATGGCGACTACCTTGCCACCATTGGCAAGATACTTGTCCATAGCAGCTTGCTCAGCTTCCGTCATCCGGACGGCGCCGGACAGGAATACCGCAGAGTACTTATCCGGGTTTTCCGGGAATTCAAATACCGTGTGAGGGCAGATACCGTTGCGGAACAGCAGCCGCAGAATGTCGCAATAATCCCGATAATAGCCGTCTTTCAGATTGCCGTAGAAGGTATGGTTGCGGGTCTCATAAGAGAAATAGACACCCAACTGACCGGCTACTTCACCGTTAAACAGCTCGCCGTGGTCTTTTTCAAAGCCAAAGGCCTGTCCTACGATATCCTGTTCATCGGGAATGGTATTTAAGATGTGCCAGGGAAGACCCAGCCGATCCTTCAGTGTGCCGATCCAGGCATCCGCGCCCAGCATTTTGCAGGTGGCCCAAACATGGTTGGCAGCCTCGGTGCTGTGGGCAAAGCCGGTGCAAAATGCGCCGACACCCTTTTCACGGGCAGCAGCCTGATGGTGAGAAGAGTTGACCAGCCGCTGGGGAATGGGAACGTTGACGGTGAGGGGATCTTTCTTGTAAGGGGGCGTGTTGCCGGACAGCTCCATGTTAACGTAGTTCCAGCCCCGCAGATGGGTTCGGGCGTCGGTGCCGCCGGAAAGAGCGCCATAGGAGGCGGAGCTGCCGCCGCAGCCGGTGAGCATAAAGCCTTCCGGCAGGATGTTGCGAAGCCCCTCGTAGAATCCACCGGCGGAATCAAACCGCAGATCCACCCAGTCCCGCCAGGCAGGGTTGTCAAAGTTGCCCCAGAAAGAGGTGTCATCTGCCGCAGGCAGATCGATACCGGCGCGGCGCTTCAGCTCGGCCCGGCAATGCTCACAGCCACAGGCGTTGTACTGCATATAATAGACGGCATCATCCGCACTGAGTCCGTCAATGCCGGTCTCGGCAATGAGATACTTCACATATTCCTGATAAGCCTCCCGGAATTCGGGATTGCGGTGACAAAAGCCTTCCGCGGTATACTGGGGAAACCACAGGGGCTTGCGGGTCTGCACATCGATCATCCGCCAGTCGTTTAAGTACTTGCCCCGGAACTGCCATGTCTTTGCCGCCTCAAAGGTGGGGGAGAAGGGCAGGTGAGGGCCGCTGTCCAGCATCACATGACGCATTTCCTCCCGGGTGGAGTACCGATGCACCAGATTAACGCTGTGGTGGTCAAAAAGCTTGACACCGTATTTATGCAGCTCCTCGGCTACTGTGGCAATGTAATCGTGAAGCAGGGGGAACACCGGCAGCCAGTCCCAGCGGAAGTGGGCACCAAAGAGCATGGCAGCGGAAACATTTGCCTTGGCGAGACCTTCTGCTTTTGCCTTGATCCGGTCCAAGTTGTCGCTGTCCGGCCATTGCAGATCCGGCCAGTGGATCCACCAGCTGGCAATGCGCTCGTGCTTATCCATAATCAGCTCTCCTTCCAGAGACGGATGGCGTCCTTAATGACCCAGTTGCTCCGCTCCAGCAGCTCCTCACAGGCGGCATACTCCAGCTCGGTAATTTCCCGAACGATCCGAACCACCCGATCCCGCAGCTTGATGTTGCTGGGCTTCAGGTTGATCATCAGGTTTTCATAGACATAGCCGCTGCGAACCATGGCGGCAGTGGTGATCATGTTCAGGACCATCTTCTGGGCGTTGCCTGCCTTCAGACGGGTAGAACCGGTAAGAACCTCCGCACCGGTATCCGGGGCGATGGCGATGTCTGCAACCTGAGTCAGCTTTGTGCCGGGGTTGGAGGTAAGACCAACAGTGACACAACCCAGAGACTTGGCATACTCCACAGCCTTGCATACAAAGGCAGCGCCGCCGGAGGCGGAGATACCCATAACCACATCCTTACCGGTGATGCCGTGATTTTTCAGCTCGTTAATACCGCCTTCGGGGTCGTCTTCGATGTTTTCACTGGCGTTGAGCAGGGTGTGGGTGCCGCCGGCGATGATGGCCACCACCATGCCCTTGGGAACACCGAAGGTGGGAGGACACTCTGCCGCGTCAGCAACTGCCAAACGGCCGGAGGTACCGGCACCTAAGTAGAACAGCCGTCCGCCTACGGCAAAGGCCTCAGCGATGGCATCTACAGCCTGGGCGACCTGAGGCAGCACCGGCTCCAGGGCGGCAACGCTGTAAGCGTTTTCCCGGTTCATAGCCTGGACGATCTCCAGGGGGGACATCTTGTCCAGATTCATGGTGTTTTCGTTTCTTTGTTCAGTACGAAGCATAGTTTAATCCTCCTGTATATATTGTATCATAAAGTTTTGAACATCGGGAGCAGGGACCTTAGCCAGAGCAGCACAGCGCAGGCAAGCGCCCCAGATCTGAGGCTGCTCTAATATATAAGGATGCAGCTTTTTACTGAGCTGACCGGTGAGCAGCTCCCGGAAGGGGGTACATTGGGTCAGCAGACTGCCGCCTAAAATCACCTCGGTGGCATCCGGGGACTTTTCCGTGGCGATGCGGATCAGCTGCGCCAAACGATTGCAGTTTTCTTCCGCGATTTTTGTAGCCAGGGCATCTCCTGCCTGCCAGGCTTGGATCACCAGCGGCGCGAAGGAAGCGATGTAGGATGTATTTTCTCCATAGATCTTTTGGATACTGTCCCAAACGCAGCCGCCCAGCTTTTCTTCTGCCAGCTGCGTGATCATGGTCTTCGGACCTGTGCCGTCCCGATCCTCCATGGCAGCCAACAATGCGGCACGACCCAAATCGTAACCGCTGCCCAGCAGCTCCAGCCGCCAGCCACCGCCGCCGCAGCGCAGCAGCGCACCTTTCCGGGTGGCATAGACCACAGCTCCGGTGCCGCTGATGACCGCAATAGCGTTGTCCGGATCTGCGGCAAAGGCAAATACATTCATAATATCCGACTCGCATTGCACCGGGATCCCGGAATAATGCTTGCGAAGCAGCTCTTCAATGGCAGCGCCGTTGCCGCTGGAATAAAAGCCTGCGCCGCCTACGTAGATCCCCAAAACCTGGTTGTCCTCCTGCAGAAGGGTGTCGATGCCGTTTTGCAGGATCTCAACCGTTCCTTTGATGGTGCAGGTGTTGGGATTGGAGCCGGGGAGGACCAGCCGTTTGATCAGCTTGCCGGACAGGGAGATCAGCACGAATTCAGTTTTTGTGCCGCCGCCGTCCACAGCGATGAGAGAAGCCTCCCGATCCTTTCCGGCGCCCAGCAGATCATCTACAGATGTGTGCAAGATCTTGGAAAGACAGCAAATGTGCTCCAGTCCCGGCACAGCGATGCCCCGTTCCCATTTGGAAACGGCCTGGGTGGAAATGTATAGCTTTTCAGCCAGATCCTTTTGGGACAGCTTGCATTTCTTTCTGGCAGCCCGGAGATTGGCGCGGAATATCTGGGGATTGAACAAAATATCACATCCTTTGACACTTTCTAAGAACAGTATATTCCTTTTGTTATGGAATTTCAATCATCTGCTCGTTGAAAGATTATAAAAAGTAAACCACAGGTTGATTTTTTGGACAAGGGGGAGCGTTGCCAATTCCCGTTTGCCGGGGAGTTTCGTAAAAACCGGCGGCGCAGCCGCCCGTGGCTCCCCTTGTCAGGGGAGCTGGCAAAAATGCCGTAAAAACGGCATTTTTGACTGAGGGGTAGTCGTATCTCTCCCTCAGTAAGCCTGGTCGGCTGACAGCTCTGCCGAGCCCGCGCCCCTTTTGTCCGCTTCGCGGACATTTTCCCCTCTAACGGGGAAATCAACCCTCGTCAGGGGATCCTTCACGCTATCGCAACTGCTCGATCAATGGCAATTTGCAGGCAGCCTTATCTGGTGCGGGGGGAGTGAATACAGAAAATTTGTGAATTGCACCGGAAGGTGAAGTAAAACACAAAAAATCAGTGAATTTGTTACGAATTATCCTGATTTATGGAGTATTTGTCAAAATAGAGCCCTTATTTTTATCAAAAATCACAAGAAAATAGTTCTTTCCACAAATGGATTTGAGTGATATAATTTTTACATAAATGTGTATATGTGAAAATACTAGCATATATCCGTTAGATCCTTTGAGAGGTGAAAAGTATGAAACGATTTCAAAAAGTAAGCGCGTTTCTGATGGCGCTGGCGCTGATCGTGGGTCTGCTTCCTGCCGGAGGCTTCCCCATGCGGTCAGCTGCTGCTGAGACGAATCCTGCGGTAGGTGATGGGAATACCTACCTGCGTGCAGTCTATCAGGCAAGCGGCGCAAATGTTGACGGCGTTGCCGACAATACCTATCCTCTGACTGTGGCTCTGTCTGACAGTGTGATGATGGGCGCAGCTTGGGATGCGACCTATCTGTATCTGTCTGTCAACAGCGCGGCGGAGCTGGCTGAGCTGAAGCTCAATGCTACTGTCATTACGGACAAGGCCGTGACTGCAGCAGCGGGTGAAGACCCCGGCTATGCAGAGTACCGGATCGCGCTGATGGATGCCGATGTCCCCAGTCTGGATGTGGGCGTGAACACCCTGACGGTAAAGCTGACCGAAACGGCTGAAGAGCAGACCTTGTACCTGATCTTTGATAACAACAGCTATACAAAACATGAGATTACCGTCAGCGGTAATCTTGCAAGTACTGTGGAAGATAATGCCTATGCCGCTACATTCGGGGGCGAGACAGCTGGAAACTCCTATATGACAGCGGATGGGTCTTCTCTGACTCCCAGCCTGAATAACACCACGGTTGTTGAGCTTGACATTGACATCGTTTCTCTGAACGCTGGCTATGCCCTTGATGCATCTGTTGGTAAGAATGTTCGCTATGTTACCATGGGTGTCAACATCCAGGTGATGGATGAGCTTGTTGCGCTGAACGGAACTATTCCGAAAGAAGCGTTTGTTTTCGGTTTTACAAAGGATAAGACCACTGGGAAATTCTATTTCCAGAGCGCTGTAAGCGACGGTGCCGGTTCTTTCACCAGCAGCGATGTGCTTTTGTCCGAAACAGTGGGCGGTTTCTACCATGTTCGGGTAGAGTACACCTATGCTCCTGACGCCAATGGAGAAGTTTCTCACGATTCCGTAGTTTCCGCAAAGTATTATCTTAACGGAAAGCTGATCGATGAACAAAGCAATGTTAGAGTATCCTGTGGTACTACCCAAATGGCGGGTTCCACGAAGGGTGTCAGACTGTATACCTCTAAACTGGATAATAATGTTACCGTATCTAACATCTCTGTGTCCTACGATAATCCTGCGGCTCTGGCTGCTCTGAAGGCTGCCTATGCAGCAGGCAGACAGGGTCCGGATCAGGCTGCTGCTACACTGGTGGCAAGTCAAATCGCGAACCTTCCTGCTGTTAGCCAGCTGGCTCTGACGGACAAGGCAACTGTTGAAGCTGCCCGGGCAGCTTACGATGCTCTGACACCTGCCCAGAAGGCGTATGTGGAAGAGGCAACTCTGAACACACTGGCAGCAGCGGAAGCAAAGATCGCAAGCCTCTTTGTTCAGTCCAGAAACGATTATCTCTTCGCAGACGCGGTTGGCGGAATCGTTCTGGACGGTCAGATCGAGTCTTCCTACCGGATGAATATTCCCTTCACTCCCACCACCCAGATGGGCGCTGTATGGGACCTGACCAATCTGTACCTGGCTATCACAGGCGAGGACCTGGGCGAAATGACCGCCGTAGCTGTGGATGGCAAGTCTCTGAACGCCGTTAAGGGCGCCGGCGGCAACGAGTATGCCATCCCTGTTGGCGCGCTGGACCTCCAGGGAGATAAAGCCTATACCTTGACCTTTACCCTGGGCGATTTGATCTGGAATGGCACACTGGTGCTGGGCACCAACGACTATGCTACAGCTGTTTTGTCCGGTTCTTACGGCGCGGTTGTGGATAAGACCCTTGATAAGCGGGCTGTCAGCCTGGTCAGCACCGACGGTTTAAACGGCTCTAATGTGACGAAATATCAGTTGGCAAGCATTTCCACCTTTAACTATAAGCTGGAAGGCCTTCCCGAAACTGCTACCATTTTCGAGTTCGATGTGAAGGTTAACCAGATGCCGGACAATGCTACATTTGTCGGCAGTTCCACCAGCGCAGCCAGAACCTTCTGCCGTGGCGGCTTGGGCGTAACGATCCGTGACCAGGATCCCACCACAGTAGCGAATTCCACCTACCTGTGTGAGGCCTTCTTTGTTGGACTTTGCAAGCAGAATGGCGATATGAAGCTGGTTTACTGGGATAATGATGCCGGCAGCTTTGTGACAGCTGATGCAGGTGACGCGGTAAATGGCCAGTATCATGTCCGTGTAGAGTATATCTACCCCGAGAATGTCTACAGCAATGACATCGCAGCAAACTTCTTTGTCAATGGCCGACTGGTGGCCACTGCGGAAAGCACCAAGCAGTCTGGTGGTTCTAAATCCTCCGGCGCTCCCTTAGGTGTAAACATTGCTGCCTATAACGGTGCCGAAGACACAACCGTTGATGTGGTAGTATCCAATGTGTCTATTTCCCATGCAAAGGGACAGGCTTATGTTGAAAAGCAGCTGGATACCACCGAGCCCGACCAGACCAACATCGTTTTGCAGCTTGGCGCTGACAAGTCCCAGATGAACTTCACATGGTTCTCCAAGGACGAAACTGTGGGCGTGATCAAGTTTGCCAAGGAGAGTGAACTGGTAGGCGGTCAGCTGCCTGACGGCGCTGCTTCCGTAACTGCCACCAGAACCGATTCCTTTAAGACCGGTTATGTGGGCAATAAGGTCACCATCACCGGCCTGGCGGCGGACACTGTCTATTATTATCAGCTCATCAACGGCGAGGATGTGACCGAGCTGAAGAGCTTTAAGACCGGCAAGGACGGCAAGGAATTCAACTTTGCCTTTGTGGGCGACCCCCAGATCGGTCGTGGTTACGGCAGTGATGATGGCAGTAATAGCCTGGTCCTGGATCATCTGAAGGAAGATGATGAGCACTGGGATCGGACGCTGAACCAGCTGATCACAGCACCCCAGTTTGCCGGCACAGACTTCCTGATGTCTGCCGGTGACCAAACCAATACCCACCTGGGTGAGTATGCAGGTCATGAGGCTCAGATGGATGCCTACACCAACCATGATGTACTGCTGGGCATGCCCACAGTTACTGTCCTGGGTAACCATGATGCCGACAGCTATGCTATCTATGACCAGCATTTCAACCACCCCAATATGCTTATTAACCCCGAAACCGGTACCTATTATGGCGCTACCTACACTGCCCAGCCCGAAAAGTACCTGCAGAGCGCAGACTACTACTTCACTTATAACAATGTTCTGTTCCTGGTTTTGAACACCAACACCTATTACGCAAGTGTTGATAATTCTGCTGAGCACCTGGCCTTCATTGACCGGGTTTTGGCGGAAACTGCCAATCAGGACTTCAATTGGACCATCGCGCTGTACCACCAGTCTCCCTATGGCTCCAGCTATCACCAGGATCCTGACAGAGAAGAGGCAGAAGCTTATGCCAAAATGCGTTCTGTTCTGGTGCCGAAGCTGTACGAAGCAGGCGTGGATATGATCCTTTCCGGTCATGACCATTGCTACACCCGTACTTATGTTTTGAAGCCCGGTACGGACAATGGCGCATACAATGATTCCTATGTGATCCAGAATCCCGAGGCAACAGATGCCTTTAGTAATGCTGACGGTATCCTTCATGTAACCGCTGCTACCAGCTCCGCTTCTCAGGTCAATGCGGATAAGTACAATACGGAAGCTTACAAGGTAATTACCGATACTGCTAATACCCGCCATATGACCCGGATCGAGATCACGGAAAACACTCTGACTCTGATCACCTACAACCTGGGCACTCAGCTCAGCAACAACATTACCGAGGTTGACCGTTTTGTCCTTACCAGCAATGCTGATGCCACTGTGGAAGCTGCCATTACTGCCATCGGTGATGTGACGCTGGAAGACGAAGCTGCCATCAAGGCCGCCCGTGAGGCTTATGAGGCTCTGTCTCCCCAGCTGAAGAAGCGCGTCTCCAACCTGGATGTGCTGGTTGCTGCTGAGGAAGCGCTGGCCCAGGCAAAGCAGGAAGCCGTCGACAAGGAAATTGCTGACAAGGCTGCTGCCGCTGCCGTAGATGCCCTCATCGATGCCATCGGCACAGTTACCCTGGATAGCCTGGATGCCATCGTGGCTGCTGAGGAAGCCTACAATAATCTGACCGAAGATCAGAAGGATCTGGTAGAAAACCACCTGATCTTGACTGATGCAAGAGCTGCCTACGATACGCTGAAGGCCGCTGCCGATAAGGAAGCTGCCGACAAGGCTGCTGCCGCTGAGGTGGACGCTTTGATCATTGCCCTGCCTGCTGAAAACGAACTGAAGCTGACTGACAAGGCTCAAGTGGAAGCTGCCCGTGTCGCTTACGCTGCTCTGAATGCAGACGAAGCGCGGTATGTCACCAAGCTGGATGTTTTGGAAGCTGCGGAGGCCAAGATCGCCCAGCTCCAGGCCGCTGCCGATAAGGAAGCTGCCGACAGGGCCGCTGCCGCTGAGGTGGACGCTCTGATCATTGCCCTGCCTGCTAAAAATGAACTGAAGCTGACTGACAAGGCTCAAGTGGAAGCTGCCCGTGCCGCTTACGCTGCTCTGAATGCAGACGAAGCGCGGTATGTTACCAAACTGGCAGTGTTGGAAGCCGCAGAAGCCAAGATCGCCCAGCTGCAGGCTGCTGCCGACAAGCTGGCACAGGACAAGGCTGCCGCCAAGGCGGTAGACGATCAGATCACAGCCATCGGCACTGTTACTTACAGCAAGGCTGCCGCTATTGCCACCGTTCGGAATGCTTACGATGCCCTGACTCCGGATCAGAAGGATCTTGTTGAGAATTTGAATACGCTGACTGCTGCCGAAGCCGAGATCGCCCAGCTGCAGGCCCAGATCGATGCCGTTGAGACTAAGATCGCAGCCATCGGTGAAGTTACCCTCTCCGATGCAGAGGCCATTGCTCAGGCAAAGGCCGCCTTCGATGCTCTGGCTGCCGACCAGCAGCTTGCTGTGGAAAATGCCGCAGCCCTGACCGCCGCAGAAACCGCCCTGAAGGCTCTGCAGGATGCTGTTGCCGAAGTGATCGCCAAAATCGATGCCATTGGTACTGTAACGCTGGAGAGCAAGGCTGATATCGATGCTGCGGAAGCCGCCTATACCGCATTGAATGCTGAGCAGAAGGCGTTGGTTACCAACTACAATGTACTGACTGCCGCAAAGGAAGCCTACGAAGAACTGAAGGCTGTGGCGGATCAGGCAGAAATTGATCAGGCTGCCGCCAACGGCGTAAAGGATCTGATCAATGCCATCGGTACTGTGACGCTTAACAGCAGGTCTGCCATCGAAGCTGCGGAAGCTGCTTACGCTGCCCTGACCGATGCTCAGAAGGATTTGGTTACCAACTATGCCACGCTGACCGCTGCAAGAGCAGAGTATGATCGGCTGGTTGCGGAAAAGGAAGCTGCCGATAAGGCTGCCGCGGATGCCGTCATTGCTAAGATCGCTGCCATTGGCACCGT
The DNA here is from genome assembly GCA_017397565.1 of Oscillospiraceae bacterium. Lineage (GTDB taxonomy): Bacteria > Bacillota > Clostridia > Oscillospirales > Oscillospiraceae > Faecousia. The sequence continues at coordinate 19,841 of JAFQIL010000032.1, forward strand.
GACCCTGAATAGCAAGACAGCTATCGAGGACGCAGAGGCTGCTTACGCTGCCCTGACCGATACCCAGAAGGCCTTGGTTACCAACCATGATACCTTGCTGGCTGCAAGAGCCGCTTACGATCAGCTGGTTGCGGAGAAGGAAGCCGCCGATAACAAGGCTGCCGCGGACGCCGTCATTGCTAAGATCTCTGCCATTGGCACCGTGACCTTGGAGAGCAAGACAGCTATCGAGGACGCAGAGGCTGCTTACGCTGCCCTGACCGATACCCAGAAGGCTTTGGTTACCAACTATTCTGCTCTGACCGCTGCAAGAGCCGCTTATGATCAGCAGGCTGCCGAGAAGGAAGCTGCTGATAAGGCTGCTGCCGATAAGGCCGCTGCTGATGCAGCAATTGCCAAGATCGAAGCCATCGGTACTGTGACCTTGGAGAGCAAGCTTGCTATTGAAGCTGCCCGGGTTGCTTACAATGCTTTGACTCCCGAGCAGAAGGCAATGGTAAGCGCCCAGATTCTGCTGAAGCTGACCAATGCGGAAACCGCATTGAAGGCACTGGAAACTCCTGAGGAGCCTCCCAAGACCGGCGATACTACGATGATCGCACCTGTCATGCTGCTGCTTGGCCTGTCTGTTGCAGGCTTGGCTGTGGTACTGACCGGCAAGAAGAGATTCTTCTAAAAACATAACCGACCGCCGCTGCGAAACCGCAGCGGCGGTCATTTTGTTTTTCAGGCATAGGCTTTATGGACAAAAAGTCTGTTGGGAAAATGAGAATTTTCTCAGAAAATGTGGTTGAATTTATAGTGCGGATGTGGTAAGATATACTTGTATCGATATGGGTGCAGTGCGCTCATTTTCAGGGAGTGCAGCATTCCCCGGTACGGAAAAGGAGTATTCTGTTATGGCAACACCGCATACCATCGCAGTAGCCGGCAAAGGCGGCGTGGGTAAAACCACCACCTGCGGTATGATTATTGACTATCTGTGCAGCAAGAAGACCGGTCCGGTTCTGGTTGTAGACGCAGACGCCAACTCCAACCTGAACGAGGTGCTGGGTGTTGAGGTAGAAACCTCTCTGGGTGCCATCCGGGAAGAGATGGCGCAGGCCGAGCTGAAGGGGACTCTTCCTTCCGGCATGACAAAGGCAGATTACGCTGAGTATAAATTCAACTCCGCCATCGTGGAGGAAGATGACTACGATATGCTGGTTATGGGTCGCACCCAGGGCAAGGGCTGCTATTGCTTTGTCAACGGCATTCTGAAAACACAGGTGGACAAGTACGCAAAAAATTATTCGTATATCGTGATGGACAATGAGGCAGGCCTTGAGCATGTAGCCAGAGGCACACTGCCCCATGTGGATACCATGCTTTTGATTTCTGATTGCTCCCGCCGGGGCGTTCAGGCGGCAGCCAGAGTTGCCGAAATGATCGAAGAAATGGAGCTGAATCCCGGGAAAATGGGCATCATTATTAACCGTGCACCCAATGGGGAGCTGGATAGTGGTGTCAAGGCGGAGATCGATAAGTACGGTCTGAAGCTGTTGGGAGTTCTGCCGCAGGATGAAGCTGTCTATCGTTGCGACTGCGACGGCGAGCCCTCCAGCAAGCTGCCCCGGTCCAACCCGGTCAAGCAGGCCCTGAAGGGCGTTATGGAGAAGCTTGGCCTTTAAATCCGTATAATGAAAGGGAAGTGCACGCCTCTTTGCGGAGGAAGGGCGTTTCTCTGTTCACTATTATAAAATCATTTATATTTTTACAAGGGGGAAACCAATCATGTCTTTTGTTCCTAAGACGCAGCCCTTTAGCGGCAAGATCAATGCCGTGACTCTGGGCACCGGTGACAAGGCAATCGTCATCGGCGGACAGAATGTGCTGCCCTTCTACACCTTCGATGCGGCCATCGAAAATGCGCCCAAGATCGGTGTGGAAATCTCTGACGCTGCTGCCGAGTGGACTGTTCCCGGTCTTACTGAGTTCTACGCCGGCTGCAACACTATGGCTGAGCGTGCCAAGAAGGCTGAGGCCCTGGAAGGTGTCGACTTCATCTGCCTGAACTTCGTCAGCGCAGATCCCAACGGTGCCGACAGAAGCGTTGCCGACTGTGTCGCTGACGCAAAGGCTGTTGCCGAAGCCATTTCCATGCCTATCGTTGTTATGGGCTGCAAGAACGTGGAGAAGGACAACGAGCTGCTGCCTGCCATCGCCGAGGCTCTGGCTGGTAAGAACGCTTTGTTTATGTCCGCTAAGAACGAAAACTATAAGACCGTCGGTGCTTCCGTTGCTCTGGCAAGCGCACAGAAGCTGGGCGCCGAGACTGCTGATGACATCAACCTGGCCAAGCAGCTGAACATCATGCTGAAGGGTCTGAATGTCAATCCCGAAAACGTTGTTATGGACATCGGTACTGCCGCTGTTGGCTACGGCTACGAGTATGCCGCATCCACCTTCGACCGTATTCGCCTGGCCGCTCTGCAGCAGTCTGATGCTGACCTGCAGATGCCCATCCTGGCTGCCGTTTGCAACGACACCTGGGGCGTGAAGGAGTCCACCGCATCCGTTGAGGATGAGCCCGCATGGGGCTGCATGGAAGAGCGTGCCATCTCCATGGAAGTCGCTACCGCTGCAGCTGACCTGACCGGCGGTGCCGATGCAGTTGTTCTGCGTCACCCCGCTTCCGTGGCTGTCATCAAGAAGTTCATTACTGAACTCTGCTAAGAAGGAGGATACATACAATGGCTTTGAAAGGTCTTGATATTTTTAAGCTGTCTCCTAAGAAGAACTGTAAGGAGTGCGGCAGCCCCACCTGTATGGCATTCTGCATGAAGGTGGCACAGGGCGCAGTGTCTCTGGACAAGTGCCCCTACTTCTCTGAGGAAGCTCTGGCAACTCTGAACTCCGCAACAGCTCCCCTGATGAAGACCATCACCGTTGGTGAGCACAAGCTGGGCGGCGAGACTGTTCTGTTCCGTCACGAGAAGACTCTGGTCAACAAGAACCTGTTTGCGGTTTCCGTTGACACCGAGATGTCTGCTGAAGAAGTAGACGCAAAGCTTGCTGATATGCTGAAGATCGACTACGAGCGTATCGGTGAGAGAATGTACGTAGAAATGGTATTCGTTGCCAACAAGGGCACCGATGCTGCTGCTTATGCCGCTCTTACTCAGAAGGCTGCCGCTACCGGCCGCGCTCTGGTCCTGGAATGCTGGGATGCTGAGTGCGCTAAGGCTGCACTGGCTGTTGCCGGCAAGAATGCCATCCTGGATGGCGCTACTCCCGCTAACTGGGAAGCTATGAGCGAAGTCGCTGCTGCTGCCGGCGTGGCTCTGGGCGTTTGGGCCGAGAACATCTCCGACCTGTACGACACCGTGAAGGCTCTGGAAGGCAAGGGCAACAAGAACCTGGTGCTGGATGTCACCGGCAAGAACGCCAAGGAGACTCTGGCCAATGCTGTCAATGTCCGCCGTACTGCCCTGAAGCAGGAAGACCGTACCTTCGGTTATCCCTCCATCGTGAACCTGACCAAGATTGCTAAGGACGACAGCCGTCTGCAGACTGCCCTGGCTTCCATGTTCGTGGAGAAGTACGCTTCCATCATCGTTATGGACACCATGACCTACGCACAGGCTCTGCCTCTGTACGGTCTGCGTCAGAACATCTTCACCGATCCTCAGAAGCCCATGAAGGTAGAAGCTAAGATCTACCCCATCAACGGCGCTGATGAGAACAGCCCCTGCGCTCTGACTGTTGACTTCGCTCTAACCTACTTCCTGGTCTCCGGCGAGCTGGAGCGCTCCGGCCAGCCTGTTAACCTGATCATTACCGACGCTTCCGGTATGTCTGTTCTGACTGCCTGGGCTGCCGGTAAGCTGTCTTCTTCTACCATCAAGAAGACCTTTGAAGAGCTGGACGTCGCGGGCAAGATCAAGAACCGTACCCTGATCATTCCCGGTAAGGTTGCTGTTATGAAGGGCGAGATCCAGGAGAAGCTGCCTGAGTGGAACGTTGTCGTCGGTCCTCTGGAAGCTGTTCAGCTGCCCAAGTACCTGAAGGACAAGGAGTACGAAGCTGGCGTTAAGGCTGCTGAGGCTGAGCGTGCCGCCAAGGCCGGTACCGTTCAGGAAGTTGTCAAGGAGCTTTCCTTCGAGGAGCTGCTTGAGACTCGTGTTCCCAAGATCGAGATCGTGGACATGGGCGTTTCCTACAAGGGTCACAACCCTGAGTCCAAGAACTTCGTTGTTATCGGCGAGCGCATCCACTGCATCGCTCCCCCCATCCGCAAGGCTATGGACGAGCGTGATCCCGCACCCATCCTGGAGCGTGCCGCTGCGCAGATCAAGGCTGGCGCTACCTATCTGGACGTCAACATCGGACCTGCTGAGAAGGACGGTCCCGAGCGCATGATGTGGGCTGTCAAGCTGCTGCAGGAGAACTTCAACAATGTTCCTCTGGCACTGGATACCGCCAATATGCGTGCTATCGAAGCCGGTATCAAGGTCTACAACCGTACCAACGGTAAGCCCATCGTCAACTCTGCTGACGCCGGCTCCCGTATCGGCTACATCGACTTGGCTGCTGCCAACGACGCTATCTGTATCGCTCTGTGCTCCGCTGACGGTATCGCCAAGGACAACGAAGAGCGTATGGTCCACTGCGACAACATGCTCGAGCGCGGTCTGAGCCTGGGTATGTCCTCCGACGACCTGTGGTTCGACCCCCTGTTCCTGGTCGTCAAGGGCATGCAGGACAAGCAGATGGAAGTTCTGGAAGCCATCAAGATGTTCTCCGA
>JAFQIL010000005.1 GCA_017397565.1 Oscillospiraceae bacterium
GTTGGTAGAGTACCCGGTTCATACCCGGTCTGTCACCTGTTCAAGTCAGGTCGCCGCTACCAGGCCCGTTGGTCAAGCGGTTAAGACACCGCCCTTTCACGGCGGTAACATGGGTTCGATTCCCGTACGGGTCACCAAAAAATAACACCACCCAAATGGGTGGTGTTATTTTTTGCTCCCTACGGGAATCGAAAGGGGCGGCACCAGTCCGCAGACTGGTGCAAAAACATGCCGGTGGCATGTTTTTAGCCCCGTGGGAGATTCCCCGGATTGCCGGATGCGGCCCGTAGGGCTGTAGACGGTAATCCGAATTCCTACACAATACAAAGTTTTCCCCTACGGGAATCGAAAGGGCGGGAGCCAGCCCCCGCCCTACTGTATAAACTACACTTGTCAATTGTATGCTTACACACTATCTTTCGTAAAGAAACCAATATTCAAATCCACACTGCCGGCGATGCCCGGTACTTTGCCGGTATTGCTGTACTGCCACATATGCACCCGGTAGGGGAACACCGCCTCCGTATCATAAAGCGCCAGCCAGAAGGGATATTCCATCAGCGCGGAAAGGGATATCTGTTCAAAGGCCTGGGTGGCATTGAAATAGACCATGGCCTCCCGATCCCCGGCGCGGATGGCCTCACAAAAGGCAACGGCACATTCCGTCACGGTTCTGCCGCTGACATTGGCGGTGCGGGCCTCATCACTATAGCGCTCCCAGTCAAAGGTGATGGGAAGATCCAGCTCTGTCCCCTCCAGCATCTGCAGCAAAAACTCCGCTTCTTCCACAGCTTCTTTCACATTGATGGCCTGAGAATAGATATAAACACCCACCAAAAGGCCGGCATCCCGGGCGCCCTGAATATTTGCCAAGGCATTGGGATCCGGGTTGACCTGTCCGTACTTATAGCCCCGGTAGGCCGCCCGGATCATAACAAACTCCACCCCGGCCGCCGCCACCTGCTGCCAGTCGATCACGCCCTGATGGACGGAAACATCGATACCCACCAGGGTTTCCGTGGCGGTGCAGGTCAAAAATCCGTTTTCAAACACAAAATCTTCCGCATCATAGGGGTTTGCCTCCGGCTGAGGAAGGGTTGGTTCCATGGGTGTCGTAGGATAAGTTTGCGGCAATTGCGTTGTCGGCTGGGTATTGGACACCGGCGCAGACGGCTTGGTTGCTGCCATGTTTCCTTCCGTCGGTTTCGATTCCCCGGTGCCGCAGCCGGACAGCATCAGCACCGCAAGGCTCAAGGCAAGGATTTGTTTTAGTTTCTTCATCACAGCGACCTCCTCCCGATTGTTTTTCGCCAGTATATCACAAAAAAGCCTGTCTGCCAAGAGGAAACCCATTCCACACCGATAAATTGCCATTTCATTGAGCTGTTGACAAAGGCTTCCCCTTGAGGGGAAGCTGGCATTTGCGAGGAACGAGCAAATGCCTGATGAGGTGTAGGCTGCATAGCAGCCGTTACAAAAACTTTTTTCTGCTTCGCAGACCACCTCATCCGTCAAAAATCAGAGATTTTTTCCACCTTCCCCTCAAGGGGAAGGTTTAGCGGCTGCGCCGCTGCATTCTACTCAACTCTCCGATAAACGAAAATTAACAAATCTCCAGCAAACAGAATCCCCCGGAGCGTCTCGCTCCGGGGGATGTGATTTACTTCCAAAGGCCTACAGGATACAGACCCTCCTGGGTCTTTTCCTTCAGGGCAGCCACCACCATGGGCTTGTCTGCCGCATAGGTGACACCGTACCACTTATCCGCAGAAGACAGCACCTGCAGCCGAGCCTTGCCACTGTGCAGCATGCCGTTGACGATGGTGGGCAACAGATATTCCTTCTTGGCAGGATTCAGAGGCACTTCCTTCTCCAAAAATTCCGGGAAGCCCTCTGCCAAAGCGGAAAGCAGGCTGGGGGTGAAGCCGAACATATTCATAGATACCAACGTATCCGCAGCCAGATCCTCCCAGGTTTCGCCGTCTTCCGTAAAGTGGATGCCGCCGTCATACTTTTCGATCCGGGTGCGCTCCACGATGTTGGTCAAATACCCTTCCGCATTCACATCGCAGATGCCACGAGCCACGCTGCCGGCATCGGTGACGGTGTTGCCCAACTGATAGCCCACCATGCAGAATTCTGCCTTATCCGTATCTTCCCGACCGCAAAGAGCCTGATACATGGTACGGTAAGCGGACTTGCCGTAGTAATCGTCAGCATTGATCACCGCAAAGGGAGCATCGCCGATCTCCTTGGCGGCACACAGCACCGCGTGACCGGTGCCCCAAGGCTTGGCGCCCCGGACTTCGGGAATGGTCATGCCCGCAGGCAGCATCTTATCCTGCTCCTGATAGGCATAGCGGATCTCCATAGGACACTTTTCCAGCCGCTTGCCCACGGTTTCCATGAAATCCTTGCGGATGGCTTCCTTAATAATAATGACCGCGGTCTCAAAGCCGGCTTCATGGGCATCAAACAGAGAATAGTCCAAAATGGCCTCACCGCAGCTGCCTACAGGATCGATCTGCTTCAGTCCGCCGTAACGGCTGCCCATACCGGCGGCCATCACGACCAAAACGGGTTTTTTGTTCATTGGGTCGTCCCCCTTAAGTATTTTTTATTTTATTATATTTCTTATTTTCTTTTTTCGCAAGGGTTATCGGCAAAAACAGTCGGTATTCGCAAAGATATCCTCTTTTTTCACACGTTCCCAGGAGAATTCCTTCGCCAATTCCCGGGCTGACACCGATTCTTCCTTGTCCAGCAGACCTGCGGCATGGGCAAGCCAGCCGATGAGCCGCTCCGGTTTCATACGGCTTCGCAGCTGCCCCAAATCCAGATCCCTGTCCCGCTTGCTGAGCCGTCGGCCATCGCTGCTCAGAAGCATGGGCACATGGGCGTATTGCGGCTTCTCAAAGCCCAGCAGCTCCTGCAAATAGATCTGCCGTGGGGCGGATTCCAAAAGATCCCTTCCCCGGACTACTTCCGTAACACCGGAAAGCCCGTCATCCACCACCACCGCCAGCTGGTACATATACACGCCGTCTGCCCGGCGCACCAAAAAATCGCCGCACTCCCGGTTGAGATTCTGGCGGAAGCTTCCGCAGCACTTATCTTCCAAAGCATACTCCCGGTCCGGCACACGAAGCCGCCAGGCAGGTTTCCGGGAAAAGCTCTGCCGCTGAGCTTCCGTCAGATCCCGACAAGTACCGGGATAGATATAAGTACCGTCAGAAAGATGGGGCGCGTTGACGCTATGGAGCTGACTGCGGGTACAGTAGCAGGGGTATAGCAGTCCCATCCCCGCCAACTGTTCAAAACAAGCATCATAGATCCGGCTTCTGGTGCTTTGCGCCGGGGTCTCCCGATCCCAGGTAAGTCCCAGCCAGGTCAGATCCTCCCGCAAAATCCGGGCAAACTCCGGACTTGTGCGCTGGGTGTCCAGATCCTCCATCCGCAGCACCAGCTCGCCACCCCGGCTTCGTACCGAAAGCCAGGCCAGCAGTGCCGCAAATACATTTCCCAGGTGCATCCGTCCTGAGGGCGTGGGGGCAAATCGCCCCACCAATGGCATTGTATCTTTTTCCATATCACATCCAGGCATGAAGCCAATAAAGCATCACACAGATAATGCTCAAACTCAAAATGCTGGCGATCAGCATCAAAATGGTGATCACACTTTCCTCTTTTTCCTCCTGCAGCTGGCCGCCGCTTTCCGCAAACCGGGCAAGCTCCCCGCCGTAATCGTTGGCAAAGTTGCTGTAAACCTTTGGTTCCGGTCCGGTTTCCAAAACATCCGGATCTTCAAAGGCAGGGCCGGCCTCCTGTTCTTCCAGCAGGGCCTCCCGCATCAATTCCTTTTCCATGTTTTCCAGGATCTGCTTGGTATCCTCCTTCAAGATACGCACCTCCTTAGTATTTTCATTTTACCCGAAAGTCACAATGGTGTAAAGCCTTTTTTCGGGCGGGTTGCACCCGCGGGCAATTCGGGACTGGCTGTCTGGTGGTTTTCGTTACTCTGCACACCGCCCGGTTCGTTACCTTGTATAAATGTTCAAATTCCCGTTTATCGAGCAGCCGATGGCTGCCAATTGACAATTGAAAATTGACAATTAAGGTGTCGCCAAAGGCGACATTTTTAAATCATTTCCGAAGGAAATACCACAATTGTCAATTATCCATTATCCATTATCCATTCGTGCGTCAGCACGAGAAATGGCAATTTTCCGAATATTTCCCCACCCTTTCGGACACCCTAATGTCACCAAAAGGGGGTATCTGCTTGCTTTTATCCTATATCCGCACCATCATTTTATACCTGATCCTCATTTTCGTCATTCGGCTCATGGGAAAGCGGCAGGTGGGACAAATGGAGCCGTCAGAATTTGTGGTGACCATGCTGGTGGCCAACCTGGCTTCCATTCCCATGCAGGACGGGGACATCCCTCTTTACTCCGGTTTGATCCCCATTTTGACGGTGCTGGGCGCAGAGCTGGTATTGTCGGCGGTCTCCATGTACAGCGTCGGCCTAAGAAGGCTTCTGTGCGGCAAGCCGGTGATCCTCATTGAAAACGGAAGGATCTTACGGCAGAATCTGCGCCGTACCCGGATCTCGCTGGATGAGCTCACCGGCCAGCTCCGGGAAAAGGATGTTTTGGATCCTGCCAGCGTCCAGTACGCCATTTTGGAGACCAACGGACAGCTTTCTGTCTTCCCCTTTCCCAAATACCGCCCGGCTTCCGCCAAGGAAGCCGGCATCCGGGCAGAAAAGCAGAGCCTTCCTGTTACCATTATTGCCGACGGACACCTGTTTCATAAAAACCTGCCGGTTGCCAAGAAGGATCTTGCCTGGGTGGAAAAGGTCCTGAAAGCCCGCAGTGCCACCGTTCGGGACACCTTTTTGCTGACCGTTGACGGACGGGAGCAGATCTTTTGGCTGGGAAAGGAGGATGCCAAATGACCAGACTTTGGATCGGTGTGGGGCTGCTGCTGATTCTGCTGGCTGGCAGCATCGCCCTTTGGTTTGGCATCGTCCCCTTTCATGAAAAGCTGGCAGAAGAGCTGGATCAGGCTGCCGTTCTTGCCGCGGAAGGCGACTGGGCGCAGGCACAAAAGCTTGCCTTTACTGCCCAAAAGCGTTGGCAGCGCCATAAAGACAGTATTGCCGCTGTTGCTGACCATGAGCCCATAGAACAGATGCACGCCCTGTTCCGGGAGCTGCGCCTGCTGTCGGCTTCCCAAGCCGGGGATTTTGCCTGTGTTTGCGTCCATCTTTCCGAAACCGCCCGGGCCATTGGGGAAACCCAATCCCTCAAATGGTGGGGCATTTTGTAGAAACTGCCCATGCCAATTGACAATTGAAATTTGACAATGGAGAATTTTGGTGTCGCCAAAGGCGACATTTTTAAATCATTTCCGAAGGAAATACCACAATTGTCAATTATCCATTATCAATTCGTGCGTCAGCACGCAAAATGGCAATTTGTCTGGGGAATCAGCTTGTATTGACTCCATTGGCCAGGGCCAGGATGCCTTGCGCCAGCGCCCGGGCAGCCAAAGCTGCTTCTGCCCGGGTGTTTCCGGCGGCGCCTACTTCCACAATCAAGCTTCCCGGAGTCAGATCCTGATTAAACCGTTGACTTCGGAAATTGAGATCCCGGCAAAGTCCGGGATTTTCCCATTCCAGCACCGTTTGCAGCTTCAGTGCCAAGGCTAAATTTTCCTGCCAGTTATCGTGGCGGCTGCCTCCTGCGTCTGTGCCTACTACCAGCATCAGCTGGGCAGATTTTTGCCCGCCTACGGTGGCGGTGGTCACCATCTGGGCGCCGCCGCCACCGGAAGCATCCCGGTGCAGATCCAGTACCAGCCGGATGGAAGGATATTGGGTCAAATATTCCTGAATGGACGCCCTGGCAGAAGTATAGGCGGTCTCATAAGAAGGGCTGTCATGGAGGGTCGTGTCGTGGATCACGCCCACACCGCCTGCTTGGAGAAGCCCCGCCACCTGCTGCCCGATATATATCATGTTCTGTCCGGGATCCCGGGTACGGTAGTCCCCGGAAAAAACAATTTCTTCCCCGTTAGCCGGGGTATAGCATTCCGTAGCATGGCTGTGGAGGATCAGTACCGTTGGCTCGGGCCTCCGAAGCTCCCAGGAAAGGGGCTTTGTCAGCAGCTGCTCCAGATCCGGTCGATACTGACAGCTGTAAGACACTTCGACATAGGCCATGTCTTCCCGGGTCACAGACAAGGATGGGGCTTGGGGCCTGGTGGGCTGTATTTGTATGGTTGGCGCGGTGGCAACCGGCTCCGTTGGCGTGTTTGCGGAAAGATTTTGTTCCGGAAGCCGCACCCACCGTCCGGTCTGCAAAAACACCAGCGCCCTTAAGGGCCAGCCTTTGCTGGGCAGCCGGGTCAGGGGCTGCAAAACCCCGGAGCTTAAAAGCTGTAAAAACACGGCTGCCGCCACCACTATGGCCCCTGTCCGCAGTACCCGCCTGTTGTTTTCCATAAAAAACCTCCTTTGCCCGACAAATGGCAATTGACAAGGCGCGTTGTATGTTACAACGCGCCTTCTCTTTCTGGCTTTTTCCATTTTGGTCTTGTCCGCAATTCCTGCCGCAGTTTTTCAAAAAAATCCGTCAGCGCCCGGGCGCTTTCTTCTTCCAGCACGCCCTTGCACACCTGGGGATGGTGGTTAAAATCCATGGCAAACAGATCACACACCGAGCCGCAGGCACCGCATTTGGCATCCGAGGCTCCGAATACTACCCGGGGGATCCGGGCATTGACAATGGCACCGGCGCACATGGGACAAGGCTCCAGAGTCACGTACAAGGTGCAGTCCCACAGCCGCCAGCCACCTAAATTCTCACAGGCCTGCCCGATGGCTTCAATTTCCGCGTGAGCCAGAGCAGATTTTCCCGTTTCCCGGCGGTTTCGTCCCCGGCCTACCACTTGTCCGTCCCGGACAATGACGCAGCCAACAGGCACTTCGCCTTCCGCTGCCGCTTCTTTAGCCAGCGCCAGCGCCTGCTGCATATATTCCCGGTCTTCCATGGGCTGCCCCCCTTTTTATATGTATATTGGTATGATACCCGACACAAACAAATTCGTCAAGAGCCCACGACGCCAACAAATTGCCATTTCTCGTGCTGACGCACGAATTGATAATGGATAATTGATAATGGATAATTGATAATTGACAATTGTGGTATTTCCTTCGGAAATAATTTAAAATGTCGCCTTTGGCGACTCCTTAATTGTCCATTGTCAATTTTCAATTGTCAATTGGTAGCCATCGGCTGCCCGATAAACGGGAATTGGTGCTTCTAAAATACCACATCGGCAGGGAGAAATCCTGAGAAATTCGTCCGTTGCATAAATTCCATAGTTTGTTCAAAAATAATTTATATTCCTCCCCCTTGACTTTTTTAGCACTCTAGTGTATAGTGTGCTTAGCACTCAGGAGATGCGAGTGCTAAGAAAGGAGGCCGCTATGGAATTGACCGAACGGAAAAAGAAGGTTCTGCGCAGCATTGTCGATCTGTATATCCGTACTGCTGAGCCTGTCGGCTCCAAGGCCATCGCAGAGCTTCCCGATATGAATTACTCCTCCGCCACCATCCGTAACGAGATGGCGGATCTGACCACCCTGGGTTATTTGGAGCAGCCCCACACCAGCGCCGGGCGGATTCCCTCCGCTGCCGGATATCGGCTGTATGTAGATGAGCTGATGGCAGACTACCGCCTGAGCATCGACGAAGCCCACTCCATCAACACCGCCATCGAAGAAAAGATGCAGCGGGTAGACAAAATGATGGAAAAGGTGGCTAAGCTGGTTTCTCAGGCTACCGATCTTCCTGCCATTTCCGTAGCTTCCCGTCGTGGCGGCGTTACGGTAAAACGGTTTGATCTGATCCTGGCCGGCAGCGGCAGCTTCATTTTGGTGCTTCTGCTGTCCACCGATGAGGTGGTCAACAAGCTGATCAAGCTGCCTTTGCACATCACCGAAAGCGACCTGAAGCTGCTGGGCGCGGTGCTCAACGCCACCGTAACCGGTCTGGAAGCCGGGGAGATCACCGCCGAACTTCTGGAACGGATCATGAATTCCGCGGAGGCGGCGGCATCGTTGGTGCCGGTGATCATCGACTTCACCACCGAGACCCTCAGCCGCAGCGGCAGCACCAATATGTCCGTAGCCGGTCAGGCAAGACTTCTGCAGCAGCCGGAGTACCGTAACATCGACAAGGCGCAGAAAATGCTTACCACTTTAGATGAGGAAGCTCTCAGCAACCTCCCGGCGGTGATGCAGAACGCAAACGGCACCAAGGTACTGGTTGGCCCGGAAAATGTGGCCCAAGAGCTGAAAGACACCTCTGTGGTCATGACCAAATTTGACATTGGCGACGGCATGCAGGGCATGATCGGTGTGGTGGGTCCCACCCGGATGGATTACGCCAAGGTCACCGCCCGGCTCAGCTATTTTGCCGAGAGTTTGAGCAAAATGTTTGCCAAGCCGGAACAGCCCCAGTTGGCTGAACCCAATAAGCAGGAATAAGGAGGCCAAACCGTGGCTAAGAAGGAAAAAAAAGCAAAGGAAACTCCCGTAGAGGAAACGGTAGAAACTCCGGTGGAGGAAGCCGTTGAGGCAGCCCCCGAAGTTAACCCTTTTGAGGAAAAGTACAATCTTGAGCATGACGCACACCTGCGGCTGGCTGCGGAATACGACAACTTCCGTAAGCGCACCGCCAAGGAAAAGGAGCAAAGCTATCAAAACGGCAAATCCGATGCCGTGGAAAAGCTTCTGCCGGTGTATGACAACCTGCAGCGGGCTTTGAATCAGGAAACAGCCGATGCCGCCTTCAAAAAAGGCGTGGAAATGACCATGAACGAACTGGTGAAGATTCTCAGCAGCTTGGGCGTGGAGATCTTCGGTCAGGTAGGAGAAGAATTTGACCCGAATCTTCACAATGCGGTGATGCACACCGATGACGAGAGCTTGGGCGAGAATGTCATCAGCCAGGTCTTCCAGCAGGGCTTCAAGCTGGGGGATAAAGTCGTCCGCTTCGCCATGGTGCAAGTGGCAAACTAATTTGTAAACAATTTAACTTTTATATATGGAGGAATTTATTATGGGTAAGATTATTGGTATTGACTTGGGTACAACCAACTCTTGTGTTGCGGTTTTGGAAGGCGGCGAGCCTGTTGTCATCGCCAACGCCGAGGGCGGCAGAACCACACCCTCTGTGGTTGCTTTCTCTAAGACCGGTGAGCGTATGGTCGGTCAGGTGGCTAAGCGTCAGGCGGTTACCAACGCCGGCCGCACCATCGCTTCCATCAAGCGCCACATGGGCGAAAACTACAAGGTAGACATTGACGGCAAGAGCTACACTCCCCAGGAGATCAGCGCCATGGTGCTGCAGAAGCTGAAGGCTGACGCGGAAAGCTATTTGGGCACTACCGTTACAGAAGCCGTTATCACCGTTCCCGCTTACTTCTCTGACTCTCAGCGGCAGGCCACCAAGGATGCCGGTAAGATCGCAGGCCTTGAAGTAAAGCGCATCGTCAACGAGCCCACCGCAGCCGCGCTGGCTTACGGTCTGGACAAGGAAGGCGAGCAGACCATCATGGTCTACGACCTGGGCGGCGGTACCTTCGACGTTTCCATTCTGGAGATCGGCGACGGTCTGGTAGAGGTTAAGGCCACTGCCGGTGATACCCGTCTGGGCGGTGACGACTTCGACCAGCGGATCATGGACTACCTGGTTGCCGAATTCAAGAAGGCCGAGGGTATCGACCTGTCTAACGACAGAGCCGCTATGCAGCGTCTGAAGGAAGCTGCCGAGAAGGCTAAGATCGAGCTGTCCGGTGTTACCACCACCGCCATCAACCTGCCTTATATCACCGCCAATGCCGAGGGTCCCAAGCACCTGGATGTGGACCTGACCCGGGCAAAGTTCAATGAGCTGACTGCCGACCTGGTGGAGCGGACGCTGAAGCCTGTGAACCAGGCTATGTCCGATGCCGGTCTGAAAGCCAGCGATCTGACCAAGGTTCTGCTGGTTGGCGGCTCTACCCGTATCCCCGCGGTCCAGGAAGCTGTTAAGAAGCTCACCGGCAAGGAAGGCTTCAAGGGCATCAACCCCGACGAGTGTGTGGCCCTGGGCGCTGCTATTCAGGGCGGTGTTCTCACCGGCGACGTGCAGGACATCCTGCTGCTGGACGTAACCCCCCTGTCTCTGGGTATTGAGACCATGGGCGGCGTATTCACCAGACTCATCGACCGCAACACCACCATCCCCACCAAGAAGAGCCAGATCTTCTCCACCGCCGCTGACGGTCAGACCTCCGTTGAGGTTCACGTGCTCCAGGGCGAGCGTGAGATGGCGGCTTACAATAAGACTTTGGGTCGCTTCCAGCTTTCCGGCATTGCTCCGGCACCCCGTGGCGTACCTCAGATCGAAGTTACCTTCGATATCGACGCCAACGGCATCGTAAATGTCAGCGCCAAGGATCTGGGTACCGGCAAGGAGCAGAACATCTCCATCACCGCTTCCACCAACCTTTCTCAGGAAGATATCGACAAGGCTGTGAAGGAAGCTGAGCAGTTTGCTGCCGAGGATAAGGCCAAGAAGGAAGAGGTGGACACCCACAACGCTGCCGATCAGACTGTTTATCAGACTGAGAAGGCCTTGGGCGAGCTGGGCGACAAGATCTCCGACAGCGAGAAATCTGACATTCAGGCAGCTGTTGACAAGCTGAAGGAAGCCAATAAGGGCAGCGATCTTGCTGCCATCAAGGCTGCTACCGAGGAAGTCCAGCAGGCCTTCTACAAGGTCAGCGAGAAGCTGTACCAGCAGGCAAATCCCCAGGGTCAGCCCGGCGCACAGCAGCCCGGCGATGACGGCGTGGTAGATGCCGACTACGAGACTGTTGACTAATCTTTCACCAAAGGGGCGGAGCTTCCGCCCCTCATCCGTCTTTTGCTTCGCAAAATCCACCCTCCCCCCAGGGGGAGGGTTTGCGGCAAAGCCGCAAAATTGAGGTGACAATCTATGGCAGACAACAAACGCGATTATTATGAGGTGCTGGGTGTCCAAAAAGGCGCCAGTGCAGAAGAAATAAAAAAGGCCTATCGAAAACTGGCGCTGAAATACCATCCCGACCGCAATCCCGATAATAAGGAAGCGGAGGAAAAGTTTAAGGAAGCCGCGGAAGCCTATGAGGTTCTTTCCGATGACGAAAAGCGCAGCCGTTACGACCAGTTTGGCTTCGCCGGAGTAGACCCCAATTACGGAGCCGGTCAGGGAGGCTACGGCGGCGGTTTCGGCGGCTTTGGCGGTTTTGGCGACCTAGGCGATATTTTCGGCTCCTTCTTTGGCGGCGGCAGTACCCGGAGCAATCCCAACGCACCCCGCCGGGGCGAAAATGTAGGTGCCCGGCTGGATCTGACCTTTGAGGAAGCTGCCTTCGGCTGCGAAAAGGAGGTAGGTGCCCAGCGCATCGAAAACTGCAGCGCCTGTTCCGGCACCGGCTCGGCTGACGGTGCTGTAGAAACCTGCTCCTATTGCCGGGGCGCAGGTCAGGTACGTACCACCCAGAATTTCATGGGTATGCAGATGCAGTCCACCACCACCTGTCCTCAGTGTAATGGCCGGGGCAAGATCATCAAAAACGCCTGCTCCACCTGCCGGGGTAAGGGGCAGGTCCGCAGAACCCAAAAGATCAAAGTCAAGATCCCTGCCGGTGTGGATCACGGACAGAGCGTCCGTGTCCGGGGCGAGGGCTGCGTCGGCACAAACGGAGGTCCCAACGGTGACTTACTGGTAGAGATCGGCATCCGCCGGCATCCCATCTTCACCCGTCGTGACTATACTGTTTTGTGTGAAGTGCCCATCACCTTCACCCAGGCAGCTTTAGGCACTAAGATTCAGGTTCCCACATTGGACGGCAAGGTAGAATTTGACCTGCCCGAAGGCACCCAAACCGGCACAGTCTTTACCCTCCGGGATAAAGGCATTCCCTCGATAAACAACCCCCGTCGCCGTGGCGATCAAAAGTTTACCGTTGTGGTAGAGACCCCCACCAAGCTGACTAAAGAGCAAAAAGAGCTGCTGCGTCAGCTGGACGGTACCCTGGAGGCTTCCCCCAAGCGGAAAAAGTTCTTTGATTCAATTAAAGATTTGTTTGACTAAGCTTCAGGCAGCACCCACCGGGTGCTGCCTGCTTTTTTATTTTTGCCAATTCCCGTTTATCGTGCTGACGCACGAATGAATAATTGATAATGAATAATGAATAATTGCGGTATTTCCTTCGGAAATACCGCAATTATTCATTATTCATTAGCAGGCGCAGCCTGCCCGATAAATGGCAATTTGACTTTTCCATTGACATACCTTTGCCCATTATGGTATCCTAAAGAAAAACACTTGGAGGTACGCTATGAAACGCACCGACTATATCAACT
This sequence comes from Oscillospiraceae bacterium, assembly GCA_017397565.1. Classification (GTDB taxonomy): domain Bacteria; phylum Bacillota; class Clostridia; order Oscillospirales; family Oscillospiraceae; genus Faecousia. The sequence continues at coordinate 12,470 of JAFQIL010000005.1, forward strand.
GGGACGAATATTTTATGGGCATTGCCATGCTGGCAGCCAAGCGCAGCAAAGACCCCAGCACCCAGGTGGGTGCCTGTATCGTTTCTCAGGACAACATCATCATCTCCACCGGCTACAACGGCATGCCCAAGGGCTGCTCCGATGACGAATTCCCCTGGGATCGCACCGGTGAGCAGACCAAGTATCCTTATGTCGTCCACGCAGAACTCAACGCCATTCTCAACGCCAACGGCCGGGACCTTCGGGGCAGCCGGCTGTATGTGGCGCTGTTTCCCTGCAATGAGTGCGCCAAGGCCATCATCCAAAGCGGTGTGAAGGAAGTTCTGTACTTATCCGATAAGTATGCCACCACGCCCGCCACCCTGGCCTCCAAGCGGATGCTGGCTGCTGCCGGTGTCAAGACCACCCAGCTGCGTCCCGGTGTCCGGTCGATCACTTTGGATTTCACCCCTGATGAGGAGAAGTAATTTCCGCCAATAAGAAATTTTGCCGGTTTTATTTCCTATACTCCGAAAATATTGCACAAAAGCCGGTTTTTTCTTTTTGAAAAATACCGGCTTTTGCGATTTTTATGGAAAAATAACGAAAATATCGTCCCTTTTGTTTTCGTGGTTATGTGACCATTTGCCAACATCTAAAGACCATTTTGCGCAATTGTATGGTCTTTTGCCTGTGTTTTTCTAATTTTTAGGATAAAATGTTGATTTTTATGGTTTTTCTTGTGTTTTCTCTGTTTTTATGGGTTAATAATGCGATTTTTTAACATTTTGTCAATTGACCGGATCTTTGTTTTCTGATATTCTAATATTAACAACCAAACAGAAAGGAGGAGCTTATATGGATCTGTCATCTATCATTTGGTTAGTTCTCTTGGTTGTGTTTCTCATTGTAGAGGCGGCCTGTCCCATCCACCTGGTTAGCCTTTGGTTTGCCGCCGGTGCGCTGGTTGCTGCCGTCGCAAGTATGTTTGGCGGACCTGTGTGGCTGCAGGTGGGGCTGTTCCTGGTGGTGTCTGTTTCTCTGCTGGCCGGCCTTTGGCCCTTTACCAAAAAATTCTTGCAGCCCGGGATTTCTCCCACCAATGTGGACGCCAACATTGGTACCCGGTGCTATGTCACCGCCCGGGTGGATAATCTTGCCGCCCAGGGACAAATTAAGCTGAACGGTTTGGAATGGACCGCCAGAAGCACCACCGGAGAAAGCATCCCGGAAGGCACACTGGTCCGGGTGGACCATGTTGAAGGTGTAAAAGCCTTCGTTACCCCCGTGCAGGAAGAATCTACCGTATAATCACTATGTAACAGGAGGAAATATTATGGATCCCATTATTATCGTCATTCTTGGCATCGTTGCGCTTTTCTTTATTTTGATCATCTCCAATTTGTCCATCGTGCAGCAGTCCCAGGCCTATGTTATTGAGCGACTGGGTGCTTTCCGCAGCGTGTGGAGCGTTGGTCTGCACTTCAAAGTTCCCTTTATTGACCGGGTGGCCCGGAAGGTCAGCCTGAAAGAGCAGGTTTTGGACTATCCGCCCCAGCCTGTGATCACCAAGGACAATGTTACCATGCAGATCGATACCGTTGTCTACTTCCAGATCACTGACCCCAAGCTCTATGCCTACGGCGTGGAAATGCCCATGGCTGCCATGGAGACCCTCACCGCAACGACTCTGCGTAACATCATCGGCGATCTGGAGCTGGACCAGACCCTGACCTCCCGCGATGTGGTCAACACCAAGATGCGTGCCATCCTGGATGAAGCCACCGACCCCTGGGGCATCAAGGTCAACCGGGTTGAGCTGAAAAACATTCTGCCTCCCGCGGATATTCAGTCCTCCATGGAAAAGCAGATGAAGGCAGAGCGTGACCGCCGTCAGGCCATTCTGCAGGCAGAAGGACAGAAGAAGTCTGCCATTCTGATCGCCGAAGGTGAAAAGGAATCTGCCATTTTGCGGGCCTCCGCAGAAAAGGAAGCCGCCATTTTGCGGGCTGAAGCCGAGCGTCAGGCTGCTATTTTGAAGGCAGAAGGTGAAGCCGAAGCCATCCGGAAGGTGCAGCAGGCACTTGCCGACTCCCTGGGTATGCTGAATGAAAAAGCCCCCAACGAGCAGGTCATCAAGCTGAAGTCCATTGAAGCCATGGAAAAGGTCGCCGACGGCAAGGCCACCAAGATCATCATTCCCTCCGAAATGCAGGGCTTGGTAGGCTTGGCCAACGGCTTGAGCGCAGGAATTAAGGAATAACGCCATGGCCGAAAGACGGTTTGTAAAAGTCTATTCTGACGGTGCTTTTGGCTCCAATGAAATTTGGGTGGATCAGAAGACCGGTGTCAACTACCTGTTCCATGCCAGCGGCTACGCCGGCGGTCTGACCCCGCTGCTGGACCGGGACGGAAAGCCCATTATCACCGCAGTTCCCACAGAAAAAGAATAAAAATACGCCGTCCCGGAAATACCGGGACGGCTGATTTTATCTCAGGAGACGGTTTTGCCCCTCACCAATTTCCGTTTATCGGGGAGTTGGTTAGAGCACCCAAAAGGCTCCCTCTGACGAGGGAGCTGTCAGCCTAAGCAGGCTGACTGAGGGAGAGATACGACTACCCTTCAGTCAAAAATGCCGTTTTTACGGCATTTTTGCCAGCCCTACCGGGCCCGCGCCCCTTTTGTCCGCTTTGCGGACATTTTCCCCGCTAGCGGGGAAATCCACCCCTGACAAGGGGAGCCGAGGGCGGCTTCGCCGCTATAAGGGACGGGAAACCCGTCCCCTACAGCCCAATAAATGGCAATTTCGTGCTAAAACACCCCGGGAACGGAGCCCGTTCCCGGGGTGTTTGATTTGGTTATCCCGCTAATGCAGTTTTGATGGCAAAGTACAGCAGTACCACCCCGCCCAAAACGATGCGGTACACGCCGAAGATCCGGAAGCTGTTTTTCCGGACAAACTCCATCAGTCCCTTAATGACCAGCAGGCTCACAATAAAGCTCACCAAACAGCCCACGATCAGCACCATGATCTCCGTATTGGTAGCCTGAACGCCTTCTCCCAAAAACTTCAGCAGCTTCAATGCGCTGGCGCCCAGCATGGTGGGGATCGCCATAAAGAAGCTAAACTCCGCCGCCGCAGGACGGGCTACGCCCAAAAAGATTCCTCCCAAAATAGTCGCGCCGGATCGGGATGTGCCGGGGATCAGGCTCAGGCACTGGAATGCGCCCATGAGGATCGCAGTCCGATAGTCGATTTGGGAGACGGTTTGGATAGCCGCTGTTTTTTTACCGTTTCGCCGTTCTACCAGCAGAAAGGCTACGCCGTAAAGAATCAGCATAATGGCCACCACAACAAAGTTATACAGGTGTTCATCCAGCCAATCGTCTAACAGAAAACCTGCCGCCGCAGAAGGCACAACAGCCACCGCCACCTTGGCCCACAAATTCCAGGTATCCCGCTTTTCTGCCCGATCCTTTTTCAGGGCAAAGGGATTCAGCTTCCGGAAAAACAGCACGATCACCGCCAGGATCGCACCCAGCTGGATCACCACCTGGAACATTTCATAGAAAGCTTCGGAAACATCCAGCTTTACAAACTCATCGAGCAATATCAAATGTCCCGTGGAGGATACGGGCAGCCACTCGGTGATGCCCTCCACAATGCCGAACAGTACGGCCTTCAAAAATTCCAGCATAAGAACTCCTTTCGAACTTTGTTTTCTGTCCTTCTATAATACCTGCAACACCGCAAATAAGCAAGTAAATTTTGGCTGTTAACATTTTAGGGTGAAACTCTTTAAAAATTGTTCATGACAAACGGTCAAAATCGGCTATAATGATAGAAAAGGAAAGAATCGAAGTTTGGAGGTAGTATTATGGCGATTTCTGTTTTGATCGTAGAAGACGACCGCAACATTGCGGAGCTGCTGCAAATGTATCTGGAAAAGGAAGGCTATGCCGTCACCATTGCCCAGGATGGCGGTCAGGGCCTGACCAAATTTCGGGCTATCCAGCCGGATCTGGTGCTGCTGGATGTGATGATGCCTGTGATGGATGGCTGGGCTGTCTGCCGCGCTATCCGGGGCGAGTCCAAGACTCCGGTGATCATGCTCACCGCCAAGGGTGAAACCGACGACAAGGTCCACGGTCTGAAGGCCGGTGCCGATGACTATATTACCAAACCCTTTGAAATGAAGGAAGTTCTTGCTCGCATTGAAGCTGTGCTGCGCAGATCCGTCAGCAGCGGTACGGAAGCCAAAGCAAGACGCCTGATCTTTGATAACCTTATCATCGATATGGACGCCTTTGAACTGACGGTTCAGGGCAAGAAAATGGAAGCACCGCCCAAGGAAATGGAGCTTTTGTACTATTTGGCCTCCTCTCCCAACCGGGTCTACACCCGCAATCAGCTGCTGGATGAGGTTTGGGGTTTTGATTATTTTGGTGACTCCCGTACTGTGGATGTCCATGTAAAGCGCCTTCGTGAAAAATTAGAGGGCGTATCTGACAGTTGGGGACTGAAAACTGTTTGGGGCGTTGGCTATAAATTTGAGGTAACCGACGCATGAAAAGTTCCTTCAGCCGTACCTTCTGCGCTCTGGCTGTGGTTCTGCTGTCTGCCCTTTTGATCATCGGTGTTGTCTTTCAGTATTTTGTGCGGGATTATCTGACAGACCGTACTTTGTCTAAGCTGAAAAGCACCTCCGACACCGTTGTGGATCTGGTGGAAACCGGTTTTTCTGACCGCCATTTCAGCGGCAGGGATTTTCAGATCGCCCTGACCGTGGCAACCTCGGTTTCCGATACCGATGCTGTTATCTGCAGTAGCAGTGGTGTTCTGCTGATGTGCGCCGAGGCTCCCCTGGGTTGTGAGCATACCGGCCTTGTTTTGGACGAAGGGTATCTGAAAAGAATTTTGAAGGAAAACGGACGTACCCACACCGGCATTATCGAAGGGCTTTATCCGGAAGAGCGCTATGTGATCTCCACCCCGGTGCGCAGCCCGGAAAACGGGAGGCTCCTGGGCATCGTCATCGTTTCCTCTCCCATTGACATTTCCGCCGCCATACTGGAGCGGATCTCTGATATATTCTTATTTGTCTCCGTTTTGGTGGTGGTGATCACCATCATATTTATGATCATTTTCCTCCGGCGGCAGTCTGCGCCCCTGCGAGCCATGGCGCAAACCGCCCGGGCCTTCGGCCACGGAGATTTAACCGCCCGGGTAGAGGTGGGCAATAACCACACCGAGGAGATCAACGAGCTTGCCCTGGCTTTTAACAACATGGCATCTTCTCTGCAAAAAAGCGAATATCAGCGGCAGGAATTTGTGGCCAACATCTCCCATGAACTGAAAACGCCTATGACCTCCATTGCCGGCTATGTAGACGGCATTTTGGATGGCACTATCCCCCCGGAAAAGCAGGCACACTATCTGTCCCTGGTCAGTACGGAAACCAAACGACTGAATCGGCTGGTGCGCAGTATGCTGGATATCTCCCGGCTACAGAATCAGCAAACCGTCCCTGAGGAACAAAAAATTCAGTTTGACCTTTGCGAAAGCCTGGGACTGGTGCTGATCTCCTTTGAACAGAAGATCAATGAAAAACAGCTGGATGTCCAGGTGGATATGCCGGACCATCCTGTTTATACGCTGGCCAGCCAGGATGCGATCCATCAGGTGATCTATAATTTGGTGGATAACGCGGTGAAGTTCTGTCCCCAAGGCAAACAGCTTACCCTAACGCTCCGGGAAGGCGGCAGCAAGGCCTATATTTCTATCCGTAATCAGGGACAGACTATCCCACCGGAGGAGCTGCCTTTGGTCTTTGACCGGTTCCACAAAATCGACAAATCCCGGGCCCTGAACCGGGACAGCTGGGGCTTGGGGCTTTATATCGTCAAGACTATCATCGACTGTCACGGAGAAAACATTTCCGTCACCAGCCGGGACGATACCACCACCTTCACCTTCACCCTGCCCTTGGTAAACTGACCGATAAATTGCCATTTTGCGTGCTGACGCACGAATTGACAATTGATAATGGATAATTGATAATTGTGGTATTTCCTTCGGAAATGATTTAAAAAATGTCGCCAAAGGCGACTCCTTAATTGTCCATTGTCAATTTTCAATTGTCAATTGGCAGCCATCGGCTGCCCGACAAACGGAACTTGGCTTACCCAGTATTATTTTGCTTCGAGGTTTTTTATGGAAAACTACAACAACACGCCCTGGGAACAGGACTCCTTTCGTACCGGTTCCACCCGTCCCCCCAAAAAGCGGGGCGGCTTGATCGCTGTTTTGCTTAGCGCAGTGATCGTGCTGTGCGGTATTGTCGGTACTTTGGGCTTTATGAATATCCGGCAGCGGCAACAGTCCCCCTCGGATCTGACCTTCCACAACAACCCCAATCCCTCAACGGCTGCGGAAGACGCGCTTTCCAGCATACCTTCCGTACCTTTACAGGATGAAACTGTGGAGCTGCTGCCCACCCCGGAAGCCCCGGAAAACACACCCCAGCAGGCAGGTCTTTCCCTGCAGGAAATTTACAGCAAAACCATCGATTCCGTGGTTTCCATCAGCTGTACTCTGGAGGACGGCAGTGCCAGCGGTACCGGTGTTGTGCTGACGCAAACAGGCTACATCGTCACCAACAGCCATGTTGTGGAGGACGCCACTGCCATTTCTGTTCTGCTGACTGACGGCAGAACCCTGACCGCCCGGATCGTCGGCACGGATCCCATTTCCGATCTGGCTGTGCTTTGGGTGGATGCCGAAGATCTGACCCCTGCCCAGTTTGGAGATTCCTCCAGCCTGCGGGTGGGCGATGTCGCTGTAGCCATCGGAGATCCTTTGGGTATTGAGCTGCGGGGCACCATGACCGACGGCATCATCTCCGCCATTAACCGCAACGTTACCACCGGCGGCAGGACCCTGACCCTGATCCAAACCAATGCCGCCTTAAACTCCGGGAACTCCGGCGGTCCTCTGCTGAACAGTTACGGTCAGGTCATCGGTATCAACACCATGAAAATCGGTGCGTTTACCGACAGTGCCGGTGTAGAGGGTCTTGGCTTTGCCATTCCCAGCACCACCGTTAAGCAGATCGTGGATCAGCTCATCGCCCAAGGCTATGTATCCGGCCGTCCGGCACTGGGCTTTACCTACCGGGAAACCTCTATAACGGAAAGACAGTTCTACCGGATCCCGTCCGGTCTGCTGGTCACAGAAATTTTGGAAGGCTCCGATGCTGCCAAAAAGGGACTGGCGGTCGGTGATATTTTGATAAAGCTGGAGGGAACTGACACCCCCGACCAGGCCTCTTTGGAAACCGTCCTTTACAGCCACCAACCCGGAGACACTCTGGAAGCCATCATTTACCGTTCCGGTAAATACTACCGGGTTCCGCTTACCCTGGGAGAAGCCACCGGCTGATCACACAACAGGAGGTACGCAGATGCTCCCTTATTATCAAAAATCCTTTACCATTCCCACATTTGCCACTGATCGGTTTAACCGCCTGAAATGCTCCTATCTTTTGGGTCTGGCGCAAGAGGTGGCCGGGGATCACAGCGCTTTGCTGAAAGCGGACTTTGCCAACACCCACCTTTATTGGGTCATTACCCGACAGCAGGTCCAAATTTCCCGGCTTCCCGCCGCCGGGGAAACCATAACCCTGGAAACCTGGCCCATGCCCACCACCCGGGTGGCCTATCCCCGTTCCACCATCGCCTACGATCAGCAGGGAAACGAGCTGTTTCGTTCCATTAGCCTGTGGGTACTGATGGATCCGGAAAGCCGGGCCATGGTGCTTCCGGGAAAAAGCGGCGTGCTGGTAGAAGGCACGCTTCGGGGCAACGAGCTGGCCGTTCCCGGTTCATTGCCTCCGGGAAAGCTCCAAAATATGACCATGCGCACCGTCTGTTACACAGAATTGGACGTCAACGGCCATATGAACAACGCCCGGTATTTAGACTGGCTTGACGATCTTTTGGACGCCTCCTTCCATAGCTGCCACACCCCCAGGGAGTTTACCGTCTGCTACCTTTCCGAGGCACGGGAAGGAGAAACTGTGGCGCTGAACTGGGAATTAAATCCTGACGGTGTCCTGCGTTTGGATGCCTCCCGTCCGGGGGATAATGCCTCCGGTCATCAACGGGTGTTCGCCGCACAGGTACTGTTTGACAGCGGTGTTCTGTAAACCTGTTGAAAATTTGAAAATTTACTGATTTTTTCGAGTGATATTGAAAATACCCCCGTAAAACCCGGTTTTATGGGGGTATTTTTTGTTCGCCCTGTGGAAAAAGTTGTTGATAGTGTGGAAAACTTATGTCTACCCAATTCCCTGCATAACCCGCTTTGTAACTAATTATGTCAACCTGTGTTATTTCTACCGATATTCACACGACCCGCCCCGAAAATTGCCATTTCCCGGGCAGTTTGTAAATTCGTTGTGCGTAGGGCGGACTCATGAGTCCGCCGACCCGTTGCAATTTTTAACGCAGTTTCTGGTCTGTTATCGGCGGTTTTTTGCAAAACAAGAACCTTTCATCCTTTCGGAAGCGATCGGCGGAGTCATGACTCCGCCCTACGAAGTTTTACGCCAATCCCCAACAAACGAAAGTTTGAACATTCAAACCAGGTAAGGAATCGGGCAAAACGAGATGCGTAACGAGTATCGCCCGACTACCAGTCCCGAGATTGTCCGCAGGCACTGCCTGCAAAAAGTTTTGGAATTTCTGCCAAAAATATTGCAAATACTTTGTGCATATGGTATATTTTTAAGGTTAAGAGAAATTTTTTGATACTTTGGAGAAGAAAGAAGGCTTCTTTTATGGCTACTCAGGAAAATATCCGCAATATTGCCATCATCGCCCACGTTGACCACGGCAAAACCACATTGGTTGACGAAATGCTGAAGCAGGGCGGTATTTATCGGGAAAATCAAGCTACGGTGGACCGTGTTATGGACTCCGGTGATCTGGAACGGGAGCGCGGCATTACCATTTTGGCAAAAAACACCTCTATTCACTACAAAAATACCAAGATCAACATCGTCGACACCCCGGGTCACGCGGACTTCGGCGGTGAAGTAGAGCGTATCTTAAAAATGGTCAACGGCGTTATCCTGCTGGTGGATGCCGCGGAAGGTCCCATGCCCCAGACCCGGTTCGTGCTGCAAAAAGCGTTGGAGCTGGGTCATAAGGTCATTGTGGCTGTAAACAAGATCGACAAGCCCGATGCCCGGATCGAAGAGGTCATGGATGAGGTTTTGGAGCTGCTGCTGGATCTGAACGCCACCGATGAGCAGTTCAACAGTCCCACCGTCTTCTGCTCCGGCCGTCAGGGCACTGCCGCTTACGGCCCGGACGAAGTAGGCAAGGATCTGACCCCGTTGTTTGAGACCATCGTAAATTATATTCCCGCCCCCACCGGTGACGAAAATGCCCCCTTGCAGCTGCTGGTCAGCTCCATCGACTACAACGAGTATGTGGGCCGGATTGCCGTTGGTCGGGTAGAGCGGGGCACCATCAAGGTTAATCAGGAGGTCACCATCTGCGACTATCACCACAGCGATATCCGTCAGAAGGCCAAGGTCGTGGCTCTTTACGAATACGACGGACTGGGCAAAAAGCCCATTCAGGAAGCCAGCGCCGGTGAGATCGTGGCCCTTTCCGGCATTTCCGATATCACCATCGGTCGCACCATCTGCGCGTTGGACACCCCGGAGGCTCTGCCCTTTGTGAAAATCAGCGATCCCACCATCGAAATGACCTTCTCCGTCAACGATTCTCCCTTTGCCGGACGGGAAGGTAAGTTCGTCACCTCCCGGAACCTCCGGGATCGGCTGGAGAAGGAGCTTTTGAAGGATGTTTCCCTTCATGTTACCGAGGCCAGCACCGATTCTTTCAATGTTGCCGGTCGTGGAGAAATGCACCTGAGCATTCTCATGGAAACCATGCGCCGGGAAGGCTACGAGTTTGCCGTATCTACCCCCCGTGTGCTGACCAAGAAAATTGACGGCAAGCTTTGTGAGCCCATCGAAAAGATGGTGGCTGACGTGCCGGAAGAATGCATGGGCGCAGTCATTGAAAAGCTGGGTCGCCGGAAGGGTGATCTTCTGAGCATGACACCCATGGGCAGCCGCTACCGTCTGGAGTTTTTGGTCCCTTCCCGTGGTCTGTTCGGCTACCGCAGTGAGTTCCTCACTGACACCCGGGGCGAAGGCATCATGTCCAGCGTTTTGGACAGCTACGCACCCATGAAAGGCGAGATCGAGCGTCGGCTTACCGGTTCTCTCATTGCCCATGAAAGCGGTGAAGCCGTGGCCTACGGTCTGGGCGCCGCTCAGGAGCGTGGCGCTCTGTTCATCGGTCCCGGCACGCCGGTATACGCCGGCATGGTGGTGGGCATCTGCAGCCGCAATGAGGATATGACCGTCAATGTCTGCAAGCGCAAGCAGCTGACCAACATGCGTGCCTCCGGTTCTGACGATGCCATTCGTCTGATCACTCCCAGGATCTACTCTCTGGAGCAGTGCCTGGAATTTTTGGCAGACGATGAGCTTTTGGAATGCACCCCCAAGAGCCTGCGGATCCGCAAGCGGGAGCTGGATCACGCCATCCGTATGCGGGAGCTGATGAAAAAGCGCAACCAAGAGAGCTAACTGTAAAATTGCCCTTTATCGGGGAGTAGGGGACGGGTTTCCCGTCCCACAAACCTTCCCCCTGGGGGGAAGGTGTCGAGCGAATGCGAGGCGGATGAAGGGGAAACAAATTAAAATATCCCCTCATCAGTCAAAAATCAAAGATTTTTGCCAGCTTCCCCCGCCGGGGGAAGCTCAGCGGCTGCGCCGCTGTAAGGGACGGGGAACCCGTCCCCTACAGCCCGATAAACGGGAATTGGCACAATTCACAGTTAAAAATCATCAAACTGTAAAAAAAGTTATTGACCTTATTGACTTTTTCGGCTATAATACCATAGCATGACCAATTATGGTCGTTAATATGTTCCGCTGCGGTCGTATATCGACTGTCGAGCTATTGATTTTTGAGGAGGTGTATCCCATGAAGCGTACCTACCAGCCCAGCAACCGTCACCGTTCCAAGGTTCACGGTTTCCGGCAGAGAATGGCTACTGCCAATGGCCGTAAGGTTCTGGCCCGCCGCCGTGCAAAGGGCCGCAAGGTTCTGTCCGCCTGATGCGTCGTGTCTCGGGTGCATAACAGCAAACGATCGCTCAATGCGAAAACGGGAGCTATAAGCGGGGCGAACCGGAATTTCGCCCCGCTTCCCTTTTTTTCGAGCCAGCTTTGGATCTTGAGAGGTTTTATCGCCTTTTTGAGTATTTCCTGGGGGGAGATACTATGAAATTTTCCAGCAGTTTGAAGCTTAATCACATATTTCAGCGGCTTTATCGGACCAGCGGCCACGCAAACAGCTGTCTTGTGCTCTATGTTCGGAAGAACCGAACCGACACCAATCGGGTGGGTATTACCGTGAGCAAGAAGCTGGGCAAAGCCCATGTGCGTAACCACATCCGCCGCCGCCTGCGGGAAGTCTACCGGCTAAACGAAGCTCTTTTCGCGCCCGGATGGGATATTGTGGTGGTTGCCAGAACCAAGGCCATCCATGTTCCCTTCGCGGAATTGACCGCTGCTTATCTGTCCTTGGCGGAAAAAGCCGGGATTTTGAACACAGGAGAAATCTTATGAAAAGAGTTCTTCTCGGAATGATCTGCTTTTATCAGCGCCACATTTCTCCCCACAGACCCAGCTCCTGCCGTTTTGTACCCACCTGTTCCCAATACGCACAAGAAGCCATCCAAAAATACGGGGCCCTGAAAGGCTCATGGCTTGCCTTTAAGCGCCTGCTGCGATGCAATCCCTTTTATAAAGGTGACCTTTACGACCCCGTTAAGTGACATCCACAAGGAGGAAGTCCATGTTCCGTAATTTGATCGCAGTCCCCTTTGGATATCTGTTGGATATCCTGAATCGGCTGACCTCCAACTACGGCATTGCCCTGATCCTGTTTGCCATTCTGGTTAAGGTGATCCTTCTGCCCCTGACTGCCAAGGGTAAGAAGAGCATGATGAAAATGTCCCGTATCACCCCCCGGGTCCAGGCTCTGCAGAAAAAATATGCCGGAGATCAGCAAAAACAGAACGAAGCTATCCAGGCTCTCTATAAGCAAGAGGGCGTTTCCATGGGTGGCGGCTGTCTGTGGAGCTTTTTGCCCATTTTGTTTTTGTTCCCTGTGTACTGGGTCATCCGGGAGCCCCTGCAGTATATGCTGCATCTGGAAGCCGGAGAGATCAGCATTATCACCAATATCGTTCAGGCTGCCCGTCCGGGTCTGATCGGTGAAAACAGCGCTTTCTATTCCCAGCTGTTGGTAGCCCCTGAAATCGGGGGGTTGGCCAACGAGATCCAAAATGCCCTTCCCAACATCAGCAGCCAGGCTCTGGAAGGTCTGAAGTTTAATTTCCTGGGCATCAACCTGTCTCAGGATCCCGCTGTTTTGGGTCTGTTCGGCGGCGAATGGATTTGGGATTGGAACCACATCGGCGGTTTCCTGATTCCCGTACTGTCTGCCGCCAGCCAGGTTCTGCACACCTTTATTACCAAAAAACTCAACAACTCCGTTGTTACCGACAAAAACGGTATTGTAGACGAAGAAGCCGCCAAGAAGTCCCAGAGCAATAACAAGGTCATGACCTGGATGGGTCCTGCCATGAGCCTGTGGATCGGCTTTACCGTTCCCGCAGCCCTCAGCCTGTACTGGTTGGTTCAGGGTCTTGCTTCTATCGTCATTGATGTCTATCTGACCAACAAGTACCGCAAGATCTATGATGCCGAAGACGCCGAGCGTCTGAAGGAGTTCATGGCTCAGGAAGCTTTGGAAGCTGAAAAGGAGCGCCTGCGTGCAGAAAAGCGGGCCGCTAACCCTGATGGCATCACCGCAAACACCAGCAAGAAGAAGCTGCAGCAGAAAAAGCAGGCGGAAGAAGCTGCCGCCAAGGCTGCTGCTGCCAGAGAATATGCGGCGTCCAAGGGTATCGAGATCGAGGAGCCTAAAAAGGAAAATCTCCCCATGTCCGGTATCCCCAGCCGTCCCCACTGCAAAGGTCGGGCTTATGATCCCAACCGTTACAGCAGAGAATCTACGGAGGAATAAACCATGGAAAAAACCATTGTTGCCACCGGCAAAACCATCGATCTGGCCATTGAAGCGGCTCTGACCCAGCTGGGTCTGGACCGGGACAGTGTCAGCGTGGAAGTTTTGGCCCAGGCAAAGTCCGGTTTTTTGGGTTTGGGCGCCCAGCCTGCCAAGATCCAGGTAACTTATGAAGCACCGGATCCCGCTCCCAAGGTAGCCCTGAGCTCCGCTTCCCGGAGCAAGCCCAAGGCTGCTCCCGTGAAGAAGCAGGAGCCCAAGCCGGAAGCACCCAAGGCAGAAGTTAAGGAGCCCGAAGCTCCCAAAGCCGAAAAGAAGGTAGACGCGCCCAAGAAAGAGCGCACTCCCAAGGCCGAGAAGAAAGTCGAAGCACCCAAGGCAGAGCCCAAGACCTATGCTCCCGCAGAGCCCGGCTCTGTGGAGGAAACGATTGAAGTGTTCCTGAAGGGCCTGCTGGCTCACATGAATTCCGATGCTGTTCCCCACGCCTGGAAGGGCGAGGGCAACAACTACTATGTGGAATTCACCGGTGAAGATCTGGGTTATCTCATTGGCCGCCGGGGTGATACCCTGGATGCCCTGCAGCACCTGTGTAACTACACCATCAACCGTGGTACCGAAAGCCGGATCCGCATCAGTGTGGATGCTGAGGAATACCGCCGCAAGCGTGAGGACAGCCTCAGCCGCTACGCCCGGAAAAAGGCTCAGCAGGTTCTGAAGAACCGCCGCCGCACCACCCTGGAGCCCATGAACGCTTACGAGCGTCATGTGATCCACTCTGCGCTGCAGGATATGGAGAACATCACCACCCATTCCACCGGCACCGAGCCCAACCGCCGCGTCGTTATTGAATATGTTCGCTAAACAAACACCCCGCTGCCGGATCCGGCAGCGGGGTGTTTCTTGTGTTTTTATTTAGCTTTCTATCCACGACTGAATGATCTTTAAAGATTGCTCATTAGTCGCTTGAAAATTCCTTAGGTTTTCTTTTTTAATTTGGATCGCATTGGGATTCTCTGTTACATACTTAAAGGCATCAAAGATTCCTTTTTCTGTATTATCACAAATGAAGCCGCAATCAGGATCTGACAAAAGCTCCTCTGCAGAAGATGTTCTTGTTGCAAAAACGGGGACACCCAGCGCCTTGGCTTCTATAAACACCATGGGCGCTGCTTCATGATAAGAAACATTCATAAGCAGATCTGCATTGCGCATATAGGGATAGGGATTGCTCAGATTCCCAAGAAGAATAATCTGTTGTTGAAGATTCTCTTTTTGAATCACATTTTCTATATTTTCCCGTTCCGGACCCTCACCCGCAATGAACCACATAAATTCCGGATGCTTTCTAAATATTGGCGCTAAGCAGGTAATTGCCCGAACCAAAGCTTTTTCCTTGGCTAGTCTGCAGGCCGAAAAACATATGGTTTTATCTGTCGGATATGCATATTTTTGCTTTTCTAAGCTTTCCTCTTCCAGCTGTTGGAAATTCAAAAAATTGTAACAGTATTCTGTTTTGTCTGAAAATTGTGGAAACTTTCTTGTAAACCCATCTCTAAGAGAACGAGATACGCATACTATCTTGTCCATTTTTGCGTAAAAAGGATTATTAAACGCGCTGTCCAGATCCAAGGCCGCGCTATCATAGTGCAGCCACGCGACTTTTTGCTTCGCAACTACACACCGGTCTATAAATCTGGAAAATCCACTTGCTACAGTATGCCTTCTCATTTCTTGGTGGAAGGAAATAGCAAGATCATAACCCTGTAATATTTCCTGATGCTTTATCGCCAAATCAATGGGAAGACGGTTGTCGAATAATTTTGTCCATATGGTTGCAAATAACCGAAATGCTACAAAGGAAGGTTTTTTTGTTCTGATCACCCTCTTTAATGGCATTCCCAAAGCCTGGAATCGCCAGGACGGCTGTATGATTTTTACCTTTTCATCCAGCCTATCCTTTACAGGCCCTACAGGATCAAAAACCAGCAAATCCACTTGATAATGCTTTTGTAGTACATTTACCATGTTCACAAGGGACGTTTCGATACCGCCGATGGCTAAGCCCTTATTGACAACTAAAATTTTTTTCAAAGGATCACCTCTGTCCAACAGTTTTTCCTTTTATTCAAGGCTTCTGTTCCTTCGTAAAAAATTCAAAACCTTGATTCATACGATATCCTTTGGCGCCCAGCCGCATCCACTTAATTTTATCTGCGACATTCAGATTCCCCCATCCCCGGGTTCGCAGGACAAA
>JAFQIL010000078.1 GCA_017397565.1 Oscillospiraceae bacterium
CCGCCTGCACCTGTACAAGGGTGAGGAGCATCCCCACGCAGCTCAGAAGCCGGACGCATGGACCCTGTAATTTGGAGGTAAGAGATTATGTACGAGAGCACAAGAAAGTATAACTACGGCACCGGCCGCCGTAAGTCCTCCGTTGCCCGTGTTCGCGTGTACGAAAACGGCACCGGTTCCATCATCATCAACGGCCGTGATATGGACGACTACTTTGGTCTGGAGACCCTGAAGCTGGTCGTTCGTCAGCCCCTGGTCAGCACCGATATGCTGGGCAAGGTCGACATCGTTGTCACCGTCGCAGGCGGCGGCGTTTCCGGCCAGGCCGGCGCGATCCGTCACGGCATCTCCCGTGCTCTGCTGGGCATCAACCCCGAGTACCGTGCCACTCTGAAGGCCGCAGGCTTCCTGACCCGTGACCCCAGAATGAAGGAAAGAAAGAAGTACGGCCTGAAGGCTGCCCGTCGCGCACCTCAGTTCTCCAAGCGTTGATCATTCATCAACCTACTACACCCCGTCCACCGGACGGGGTGTTTTTTTGCACGAGCCGAAAGCCTTCAAGCCGCACTTCTTTTCAGATAATTGTCGGTGCCCCCACAAAGCTGTAGTTTATCGAGCAGTTGCGGGATTATCGTAGGGACACCCCTCCCGGGGTGTCCGAAACAAAATTGGACTTCGATGGCTGATTTTGTTTCTATGCATAAACGAATAAGAAAGATTTTTGTGCAACGAGCCTGAAAATCTATGCGGACACTCCCTCTGGGAAAGGTGTCAGCCCGAACGGGCTAAGGTCGAGTATTCCCTCCCCTAAGTGACGTTGGTCATCCTACTAGCTTTTTTGATCTTTCATATTTAGCAGAACATATACAACAATCGTCAATAACGCAGAAGACAGTCCAACATACGGTCCAATGCAATGATTACCAAATCTGCCCCACATCTCAAATTTAGAAAGCATAATTGCAAAAAGCATGCTCAAGCCGGATAAACCTGTGTGAAAGAATACCGTTGGTGCTTTTTCATAAAACAACACGCTAACACCGTACAGTCCAAATATCAGCAATGTTAGCATTGCGTTTCCCGTCAATATTGATGTTCCATTTAATGTTTGCACTCCGCTATAGTCTACCCATGTAAGCAAAAGGGTTCCGCAACAACCCACAATCATTGCAAGTAAAATCACCTTTTTCAAAGTTTTATTCATTTTTTAGCCTCCGATAAGTCTCAGTTTGTTGAACCACCGGTATTATACCATATATCATTTATAGCGTCAACTCGATACCAGACAAGGCAGGGGACGGTTCTCTGTCTATGGGCGGTTTCTCTGTTTCATGAATCCCATCCGTGTGTCATTGTTACGAAAGTGCGCAAGATCCACTTGTAGGGACCGTCCGGAGGCCGGTCCCTACAAGTACGATGCCGTTTTCTCAATCAGGCATCCTTGTGTGTTCTTTATGATACAGGCTGGATCACAAGATCAAAGGAGAAATGATGCTGGCTGAAACGGAATTTTTCGTTCAGCACCGGACCGCAGCTTGCAGAGCCGATTCCGGACACCTTATGGTCTACCCGGACATAGGTTTTGCCGTCTGCGGAAAGTTCATCGGTGTGCCGTGCCTGGGTCAGCATTTGGGGGCTGTACTGACTGACCTGGAACTCAAAGTCCTCATCTGCCGTAAACTTCAGCGTTTCCCCCAGGGTAAGCTGACGGACGCCATAGTGATTGCCGTGCTCCTGGGGTCTTACATAGGGAACATATTCCTCCCGGGCTGTGCTGTCGTAAAGCCCCACCGGGGTATGGGCGTGCATATCGCAATAGTTTTCCAACGGGCCGTGTCCAAAATACCGGAAGGCCAAATTTTCCTTGGGAACCGCAAATTCCAGGCCGAACCTGGGCAGATAGTCACAGATATTTTCCGCTTTGTCTGCCGTAATGCTCAGGAAAACGCTGCCGTCACAGAAGAAGGAAAGTGTTTGGGTGAAGTGGAGCCAGGGACTTCTGGACAGGGCACAGAGGCTGCCTCTGACCGTAACGGTATTTCCATCCACGGATGTCTCATAGATTTTGGTTCCGGCAAGATGAAACCGCTGAATTCTCCAACTGCTCTCATAGGAAACATCGTTATCGGTAGGCGCGCGCCAAACAGACCAGCGCATAGGACCCGCAAGCTGCTCCTCCCCGTGGATGCATATGCTGTCTATGTGGCCGTAGAGCTTGCTGACAGTATACTGAAATCCGGGACCTTGGGCGATTATATGGGTTTTGGTTTGGGTCAGGGCCAAGGGCTTTGCGCCGCAGCTCACCGGCAGCCGTTTCACCGGCAACGCAAGCTGCCGGGTGCCGACAAAATCATCCCCGTCCCCTACCGACACCGACAGGTAGCAGCCTAACATGCAGCTTTCCGGGATAACGAAGCTTTCCGGCAAGGGAAACTCTGCCGTCTGATGGGGCGGAATATCCAGGGTCACGGCCTGCCGGTGCAGGGTGCTGCCGTCACAGGTCAGGGTCAGCACGATCGGATGGTCAACCAAATTCCGGAAATCATAATCGTTGGTCACCAGCAGGACCCGACCCTTCAGCTCTGCCCGGAAGGGGGCATATGTCTCCTTGGCACTGTAGGTGCCGGATTTAAAGCTGCGGTCGGCAAATACCAGGCCGTCACAGCAGAAGTTTCCGTCGTGGGTCAGCTCTCCAAAGTCACCGCCGTACTTCTGCACGCCGTCCACAATGGCCACATGGTCAGCCCATTCCCAAATACAGCCGCCGATGGCTTTGGGATATTTGCGGAAAACCTCCATATACTGGGCCAAATCTCCGGGGCCGTTGCCCATAGCGTGGCTGTACTCGCAAAGAAACACCGGCCGGGGATCCTCATCCCGGGCCATTTCCGTCAGTTTCTCCAGGGAAGGGTACATCCGGCTGCGCATATCCACCGGGGCCTGATCGTTTACGACGGCACAGCCTTCGTAGTGGGTCAGCCGGGAAGGGTCCCGTTCCTTCGTCCAGCGCAGCATGGCTTCCGTGTTGGGACCGTAGGCAGCCTCATTGCCCATGCTCCAAATAATGACACTGCAGTGGTTTTTATCCCTTTCCACAGTGCGTCGGATCCGTTCCAGGTGCATAGCCTTCCACTGCGGCCCGGTACAGGGCCAAACGGGGTCTGTGCTGTCGTACCCGTTAAACTTCGAATAGTTTTTGGTAGACCGGTTGGCAAAGCCGTGGGTCTCATTGTCACATTCAACCACCACATAAAAGCCCATCTGATCACACATGCACAAAAATTCCGGGGTGGGCGGATAGTGGGATGTGCGGATGCAGTTGATATTCAGGGACTTCATCAGCTCCAGGTCCTTGCGAATATCCTGATCTGTCATGGTGTAGCCGGTCACAGGATGGGTATCGTGATGGTTCACGCCCTTTAGAAGCACGCTGCATCCGTTGATCAGAAGCTCCCCTTTGTCACTGACGGAGATCTGCCGCATACCCACCCGGAAGGGGATGTACTCTGTGGCAGTACGGACCACCAGCGTGTACAGATAGGGCTGCTCCGAATTCCACAAAATGGGGTCCGACAGGTCTGCAAGCCGCCCATCCGCATCATAAATCTGATAATCCGGTGCAGAGCAGGTAACGGTTTTGCAGTCAGCCTCCACGCGGATGTCATGCAGGCAGTTTTCCTCCCGGGACAGCAGATACACATCCCGGAAAATGCCGTTGTAGCGGAAGAAATCCTGGTCCTCTAAATAGCTGCCCACGCACCACTTTAAAACCTTTACCACCAGCGTGTTCTCACCGGGGTGCACAAAGGCTGTCAGGTCAAATTCCGCCTGCAGATGGCTCCCCTGGGAAAATCCCACATATTCTCCGTTGACATACAGATACAGGCAGGAGCAGACACCCTCAAAGACGATCCGGGTCTGCCGTGCAGACCAGTGTTCATCCAAAGAAAAGACGGTGCGGTAAATGCCGCAGGGGTTTTCGTCGGGAACATAGGGTGGGTCCACAGGATAGGGGTAGTGGATATTGGTATAGCATGGCTGCTCATAGCCATGATTTTGCCAGCAGGAAGGCACTGGAATCCTGTCGGTAAAGGGCACATCCCGGATGTCCTCCGGCAGATCAAAATCCCGGGAATAAAAGGCAAAATCCCAGTTTCCGTTCAGCAGCCGGAAGTATGTACTTTCAAAACGGTTGCCGCCAAGAGCCTTTTGCAGACTCTCATAGGGAATATAGTAGGATCGCTGGGGCAAGCGATTTTCGTAGAACAGGGAAAGATTTTCATAGTGACGCATAGACTGCTCCTTTCTGCCGAACCAGCATCGGTTTTAAATCCATTGTAATCCGATTTTTTGAAAAATACCATAAACAGGATTAGACAAAACCTGGACAAAATGGTACAATGGGTATAACCGAAAGGGGGATGATCCATGTTTTTTGACGCATCGTACCTGAACAATTCCATTTTACCGTTTTCCGACAGCTCTCAGCCTCTGATTGTGGGAAGCTGCGGCTGCTACCGCTTTTCCGGCGAGGATTGCTTTCATACACGCCGCCCCCAGGGCCGGAAGGACTATCAGCTTTTGTATGTTGCAGCCGGAACTGCCTGGTTTGAAATCGACGGTAACCGGCAGCCGGTCCATGCAGGCAGTATGATCCTGTACCGACCTTTTGAGCCTCAGCATTATGAGTACTACGGCCAGGACGAACCGGAAATCTACTGGGTCCATTTCACCGGCGGACAGGTGGAGCATATTTTGGAGGAATACCGGATTAGGGGCGCTTTGCAATGCAAACGGGTGGATGCCTGCAGCAGGCTATTTCAGGCTATGATCCGGGAGCTGAAAAACTGCGGGCCGGGCTTTCAGGATCTTTTGGCAATGTACCTGCGGCAGATTTTGATCCTGATCTGGCGTGAGGGTCTGTCTGATCGATCCCACACAGAACAGAAATTCCGGGAACAAATGGAGCAGGCCATCCGGTATTTTACCGACAACTTGGATCAGCAGATCTCCATTGAGAACTATGCCGGCAGCATTGGCATGAGTGTAAGCTGGTTTTTGCGCTGCTTTAAAGCCTATACCCGGCAGTCACCGAAGCAGTATATCACCGCCCTGCGGATCAACAACGCCGTCAACCTCCTGGAAAATACGAACTATCCGGTTTCCCAGATCGCCGCAATGGTTGGCTATGACGATCCTTTTTATTTCAGCCGACTCTTTCGCAAAACAAAGGGGGTATCCCCCAGCAGTTACCGAAAAAGATAGTGTTTTTATGATTTGGTACAATTTATTGTACCGTTTGTCTGTTATCCTTCTTGCAGAAAGGAGGAATGTGGAAAAATCTGAAAATTCTGTTGACAAGTACCCGTTCAAGTACTAAAATAGAGATAGACACCGAATCAGATATAGAGAGGAATATGAGTATGGAAAACCTGTACGCACGAATTGAGGAGCTTTGTACCCAGCGTGGGATCCGTCCGGGACGCCTTTGCAATGACCTTGGCCTGAGCAGAGGCCTGGTGACGGACCTGAAAATGGGTCGCAAAAAAAGCGTCAATGCGGAAACCGCCCAAAAGATCGCCTCTTATTTTGGCATTTCCGTAGGACAGCTTTTAGGCCAGGAGGACGGCTCCGACATTCTCGAACAGGTAGATGTGGCATTTTACGGTGATTTTAAGGAACTCAACGAGGAGGAAAAGCGAGCCGTCCGGGATATGGTGCGGCTGATGCGTGAAAGGCGAACAAAAGGTGTTTGAAATATCTGATTTTTATGACTATTGCAAGGCAAACCAGGTGGATATCATCCCCTACGCAGGCTGTCCTCAGCCGGGAGCTACCATCCGGGACCAGCAATACTATGCGATTTTTTTAGACTTTACCAAGATCCGCTCCACAAGGCTTCTGCGTGGCGTATGCTGCCACGAGCTGGGCCACGCCGCCACCGGCGCGCTGCACAAGCTCAGCAGTCCCTATGAGCTGGTGGAGCGCAGCGAGCATCGGGCCAACCGATGGAGCGCGGAACAGTTTTTGACCCAGGAGGAATTCCGCACCGCCTTTGCCTGCGGCTGCCGGGAGTTATGGGAGCTGGCGGAATACTTTGATATGCCGGAGCCGGATGTGGCCAAAGCATTAAACTTCTGGACCCAGTGCCGCGGCGTGGATTTTAACAGGATAGCCGAATAAGTATCAACCTTTTTGAACAGGACCGTTCAGAGGTAGGTCCCTATGCACAAAAAAATTCCGGGACTGCGAACCATCCCGGAATTGCAGAGTGTCAAAAAAGTACCTTGTCCGAAAATGCGTGTCATTCCGAGGAGCGAAGCGACGTGGGAATCCGTTCCTAAAAGTATATGTTTTACCTGAAAAACAAGCAAAAACGAAATTTTTTGAGAAACGGATTGCCACGCCAGTGTGAGCACTGGCTCGCAATGACAGGGGTTTTCTTGACAGACTAAAATTCCGGGATGGCGAACCATCCCGGAATTGATTTTTTCATTACTTGCCGGCACCGGCGATCTGAGCAGCGACTTCAGCAGCGAAGTCCTCTTCCTTCTTCTCGATGCCTTCGCCCTTCACATAGTGCAGAGCGTTGACGAACTTCACGCTGCCGCCCAGCTTCTTGGCTGCGTCAGCAATGTAGCCCTCCACAGAGCCCTGGAACAGGTCGCTGCGGACGAAGTCCTGCTGCAGCAAGCAGATCTCCTTAAAGAAGGCATTGATCTTACCGGCAGCGATCTTCTCCTTAACCTGTGCAGGCTTGGAAGCCATCTTGGGATCGTTGTCCATAGCGGCAACCTGAACAGCCAGCTCGTGATCCACGTCAGCCTGAGGCACCAGGGACTTATCCCAGTACTTGGGGTTCATAGCAGCGATCTGCATCGCAACGTTCTTGCCGATCTCGGTAGCGTCGATGTCGCCTTCCACAGCCAGGTTCACCAGAACACCGTGGGAGCCGCCGGCGTGCACAGAGGCAACGGAGAAGTTGTCAGCAAAGCGGTCGAAACGACGGATCTGCATATTCTCGCCGATGGACATAACCTTTTCCTGCATGATCTCGGTAACGGTCAGCTCGGAATTGGGGTACTTGCAAGCCTTCAGGGCGTCTACATCAGCAGGGTTCTGCTGAGCAACGACCACGGCCAGGTTCTTCACCAGGTCCATGAAGGAGTCGGTCTTGGCAGCGAAGTCGGTCTCGGAGTTGACCTCGATCACAACGCCCACGCCGTCGATCACGGCAGCCAGAGCAACGCCCTCAGCGGCAATGCGGTCAGCCTTCTTGGCAGCCTTGGCCAGGCCCTTCTCACGGAGCCAGTCAACAGCCTTATCCATATCACCGTCGGTGGCAGCCAGGGCAGCCTTGCAGTCCATCATGCCAACGTTGGTCATTTCGCGCAGTTTCTTAACATCAAGAGCAGTAAATGCCATTGTAAAATCCTCCAATTTCATTATTTATAGATGGCTCCCGGAGACCGGGAGCCACAAAAAAAGCTTCTTACTCGGCAGCCTCAGCAGCCTCAGCAGCAGGCTCCTCTGCCACAGCCTCAGCCACGGCATCCTCACCCTGACGGCCTTCGATGACAGCATTTGCCATAGCGGCGGCGATCAGACGGATAGCGCGGATAGCATCGTCGTTGCCGGGGATCACGTAATCGATCTCATCGGGATCGCAGTTGGTGTCAACGATTGCCACAATGGGAATACCCAGCTTGTGAGCCTCAGCAATGGCATTGCGCTCCTTGCGGGGGTCAACAATGAACAGAGCAGCAGGCAGCTTCTTCATTTCCTTCACGCCGCCCAGGTACTTCTCCAGCTTCTCGATCTCAGCCTGCAGGCCAATGACTTCCTTCTTGGGAAGCATTGCGAAGGTGCCGTCAGCTTCCATCTTGCGCAGCTGTGCCAGACGGTCGATACGGGTACGCATGGTGCGGAAGTTGGTCAGCATGCCGCCCAGCCAGCGGGCATTGACATAGTAACCGCCGCAGCGGGCAGCTTCTTCCTTAATAGCGTCCTGAGCCTGCTTCTTGGTGCCGACGAACAGAACGTGGCCACCGTTGGCGGAAATCTCACGGACAAAGTTGTAAGCTTCCTCCAGCTTCTTCACGCTCTTCTGCAGGTCAATGATGTAGATACCATTGCGCTCGGTGAAGATGTAGGGAGCCATTTTGGGGTTCCAACGACGGGTCTGGTGGCCAAAGTGAACGCCGGCCTCCAGCAGTTGCTTCATAGATACGACAGCCATTTTAAAAATCTCCTTTTGTTTTTCCTCCACCCCGATCATCCCAGCGCCCCGTCCGAATCACGGACACGGGAGGCGCTGATCCCCGGGTGTGTGGTTTGATAATGTCACGGGCCATAAGCCCATGCCGATACATTATATCCGAAGAAGGCGCAGAATGCAAGTAGTATTTCCAAATTATTTTGAAAAAATTCCCTGAAATTTCCGCTCTTTTCAAACCCCCATTTAAGTAAATGTGCTTATCGGGTTAACTCAGCAAGTTGGAAAATGGCAGCGCAAAATGCACTACGGTAGGGCGGCTTGCCCTCAAGCCGCCGCAAGCGGCACCATGTTTTCTGTTTTGCGGCGGGCTGAGGGCAGCCCGCCCTGCTGCAGAGTGATACCATGCTGCATTAAGTCGATAAGCATATAAGTAAATTAGAACAAAAGCCCTTTCCCGGGCCGGGGCACCCGGCAGTCTCCTGGCTTGGTGTCCACCAGTACGATGTCAGGCCCGATTTTCTGGATGCAGCTCCAGGGAATATGGTAATCCTCCCTGCGGCCCATCAGTCCCAGCCCTTTGCAGGGGGCCGGGACCACAACGGCGCAGATATTGCCGCCGGGGATCTCGATCTGCACATCGGAAATAAATCCCAGCCGCTGCCCGTTGCTGACGCAGATGACTTCCTTGCACTGCAGATCGGAAAATTTCAAGGTCATGGCAAAACCTCCTTGGGTTTTGGTACAGCCTATGCCGCCTGAGAAGGAGGTAGAACGGAAAATAATCGGGAATCTCTAAAAACTCTGAAAAACGGAAAGCAACAGAGTCAAAGATACCTTAATCAAAATTGGATTTTGAAATTTTGGGGAAAGGGGGCCTGGAAGGCGCACTTATCCCACGGTTTTCACCGGCCTGTTGAGAAATTCAAACCGGCATAGATTGTATATCAAGTTGGTCAGACCAATGTTGAACTCTGCCCTGGCAAG
>JAFQIL010000079.1 GCA_017397565.1 Oscillospiraceae bacterium
CTATCGGCCAGTCCTCCGTCATTGCTGACCGTCTGGCTCTGAAGCTGTTCGACTACCATGTCACCGAGTCCGGCTTCGCTGCTGACATCGGCTTCGAGAAGTTCTGGAACGTTAAGACCCGCCTCAGCGGCCTGACTCCCAACGTTTCCGTTCTGGTTGCTACCGTCCGTTCCCTGAAGATGCACGGCGGCGGCCCCAAGGTTACCCCCGGTGCACCCCTGCCCAAGGAGTACAAGGAAGAGAACCTGGAGCTGCTGGAAAAGGGTACCTGCAACCTGTTCCACCATGTCAACACCATTAAGAAGTCCGGCATCAACCCTGTTGTCTGCATCAACCGGTTCTACACCGATACCGATGCTGAGATCGCTCTGCTGAAGAAGATGTGTGCTGAGCGCGGTGTCCGCTGCGCTGAGTCTAACCACTGGAGATTCGGCGGCGAAGGCGCTGCTGAGCTGGCTCAGGTTGTTGTTGAGGCTTGTGAGGATCCCGTGGAAGTTAAGTTCCTGTACGATCTGGAGATGCCCCTGCGTGAGCGCGTTGAGCGCATCGCTAAGGAAGTCTACGGTGCTGACGGTGTTGTCTGGCAGCCCCTGGCTATCCAGAAGGCAGAGCGCTTCGAGTCCGATCCCAAGTACGCTGACTACTGCACCATGATGGTTAAGACTCACCTGTCCCTCAGTGATGATCCCACCAAGAAGGGTGTTCCCACCGGCTGGAAGCTGACCATCCGTGACATTCTGGAGTACGGCGGCGCTAAGTTCCTGTGCCCCATGGCCGGCACCATCTCCATGATGCCCGGTACCGCTGCTGACCCCGCCTACCGCCGTGTCGACATCGACACCGAAACCGGCAAGGTCTCCGGCCTGTTCTAATTCACATTTTTCAAAAGCAGAGGCGGTTTTCCGCCTCTGCTTTTGGAGCGTCTATTGTAGGGCAGGGGCTTGCTCCTGCCGCATCATCAACGGCGGGAGTGAACCCCCGCCCTACAAAAGAATAATACATAAAGGAGATATTTCCTATGGATATGACAATGGAAACCTGCCGCAAGTTTGTGGAAGTTCTGGCATCCGATGCTCCCGCCCCCGGCGGTGGCGGCGCTGCCGCTCTGGTGGGCGCCATCGGTACCGCACTGGGCAACATGGTAGGCAGCCTGACTGTCGGCAAGAAAAAGTATGCCGAGGTAGAAGCTGAGATCATTGCTCTGAAGGCAAAGTGCGATGCCTTGCAGACTGAGCTTTTGAATCAGGTAGAAGCTGACGAGGTCAACTTCCTGCCCCTGGCCAAGGCCTACGGCATTCCCAAGGACGATCCCAACCGGGACGCTGTGATGGAAGAGGCTACTTTGATCGCCTGCTCCACCCCCATGAAGATCATGGAGCTGTGCTGCGAAGCCATTGAGTACATTGCCGTGTTTGCCGCCAAGGGCAGCCGCCTGGCTGTTTCCGATGCCGGCTGCGGCGCAGTTTGCTGCAAGGCCGCTCTGCAGGCTGCTTCTTTGAATGTCTTCATCAACACCAAGACCCTGAAGAACCGGGAAAAGGCTGAGGAAATGAACGCCAAGGCCCTGGGCATGATGGATAAGTACTGCGCCATGGCTGACGAGATCTTTAACTCCGTCAAAGCCGGCTTTGGCGTGTAAGCGCCTTTGGCGCAATGATATTCGCCTTTCGGCGAGTGATATTGCTTTGCAGTGATATATCTGCTATCGCAGATGCGATATTTGCCTGCGGCAAATTATGGTGTCCGCTTCGCGGACGATTAAAAATTTGGAGGATATTAAAATGGCTAAGAAATTACTGGGCAAAGAAGTAAACGAAGCTCTGGTTGCTGCTCTGCAGACCCGTGCCGCTGCTCTGAAGGAGAAGGGTGTTATCCCCACCTTGGCGATCCTGCGTCTGGGCGAGAACCCCTCTGATCTGAGCTATGAAAAGGGCGCTACCAAGCGCGCTGAGGAAATCGGCGTCGCTATCAAGAACTTCATCCTGCCCGAAGCTTCCACCAAGGAAGAGGTACTGGCTGTGATCGACCAGATCAATGCCGACGATTCCATCCACGGCTGCCTGATGTTCCGTCCCCTGCCCAAGCATCTGAAGGCTGATCAGGACGAGATCTGCAACCGTCTGGCTCCCAAGAAGGACGTAGACTCCATGACCCATATGAGTAACGCCGGTGTCTTCGAAGGTCAGGATCTGGGCTACGCCCCCTGCACCCCCGCCGCCTGCATGGAGATCCTGGACTACTACGGCATCGACTGCAAGGGCAAGAACGCCGTTGTTATCGGCCGCTCTTTGGTAGTCGGTAAGCCCGCTGCCATGATGCTGATGCAGAAGAACGCCACCGTCACCATCTGCCACACCAAGACTGTCAACACCGCTGAGATCTGCAAGGGCGCTGACATCATCGTGTCCGCAGCCGGTGTGCTGAACAGCCTGACCAAGGACTATGTCCGGGAAGGCCAGATCGTCATCGACGTTTCCATGAACTGGAACCCCGAGAAGATCACCTCCAAGGGCAAGGGCGGTATGTCCGGCGACGCCATCTTTGACGAAGTTGAGCCCATCGTCGAAGCCATCACCCCCGTTCCCGGCGGTGTCGGCGCCGTTACCACCAGTGTTCTGATGAAGCACGTTGTGGAAGCCGCTGAGAAGATCTAAGCTTATCTATACCTGCGTGCCGCGAAATTTCGCGGCACGCTTTCTTTTTGCCCCACAAATTGCCATTTCTCGGTGAGTAGGGGACTTATTTTCCCGTCCCGCAAACCTTCCCCCGGGGGGGAAGGTGGCAAAAATCTTCGATTTTTGGCGGATGAGGGGCTATTCCAATCCGTCGCCAACGGCGACACCTTCACTATTCACTCTTCACTCCCCCGTAAAGCCTTCCCCTTTGGGGAAGGTGCGGGAGGGGCATTGCCCCTCCCCTACAATGCCGTAGGTCACTCCCCGACAAACAGAAATTTGAACATTTCGCCCCGGGAACGAATCGGGCGGTGTCCAAGGGTGCAACGAATATCGTCAGACTCTCAGTCCCGAAATTGTCTGCGGGCACTTGCCCGCCGGAATTGTTAAATTTTTTATTTTTGTTGCATATGGCAACAAGCTGTGATAGAATATTGCGTAGCTTGCTACATTTTTTGAAAGAGGGTGCTTTTTTGTCCACATCCTACGGTCACAGCATTCGGATCCTTCACTGGTGCGCTGAGCAGACAATGTCCAACGCTCTGGCAGAAATGGATCTGACTGCCGCTCAGGGCCGGATCATCGGTTTTCTTGCCCACCGGGAATCCCCACCCTGCTCCCGGGATATCGAGGAAGCCTTCCACCTGAGCCACCCCACAGTTTCCGGCCTTTTGTCCCGGCTGGAGAAAAAAGATTTTCTGGAATTCCGTCCCGACGACCTTGACCGCCGATGCAAGCGGATCTACCTGTTGGAAAAGGGTCTTAAGTGCCACGAATTGATCCATAAAACCATCCACACCAACGAGCAGGCCATTGTATCCGACTTTACGGAAGAAGAAAAAGCCCAGTTCGCCCACCTTCTGAACCGGGCCATTGACAACATGGGCGGCAGTCCCTGCCGCCGGAAAAAGGAGGAATCCCATGATTAGACGGCTTGCCCGGTGCATCCGGGAATACAAATGGGCTGCCATCTTAAGCCCTGTGTGCATGATCGGCGAGGTCGCCATGGAAGTGACCATCCCGCTGGTCATGGCAAACCTTTACGACTACGGTATCCAGTACCAAAATATGCCCTACATCGCCCGACAATCCCTGCTACTGGTGCTTTGCGCCCTGGCATCGCTATGCTTTGGTGTCCTTTCGGCGGTGTTTGCCGCTAAGGCCGGCACCGGCTTTGCCCGGAATCTGCGTCACGATATGTTCCACCATGTCCAAAGCTACAGCTTCCGCAGTATCGACAAGTTCTCCACCGCCTCCATCGTTACCCGGCTGACCTCGGACGTTGCCAATCTGCAGATGACCTTCCAAATGCTCATCCGCATGGCCATCCGCTGCCCCATGATGCTGATTTTGGCGCTGGCTCAGGCGCTGCGCATCAGCACGAAGCTCAGCACGATCTACCTCATCGTTATGCCCATCCTGATTTTGGTACTGGCACTGCTGACCCCCGTGGTATTCAAAATCTTTGACCGGGGCTTCAAGACCATCGACAAGCTGAACAACGCCGTCCAGGAAAATATCCACGGCATCCGGGTTGTCAAGAGCTTTGTCCGGGAGAAGAAGGAAGTGGGCAAGTTCACCGCTGTTTCCGATTCTCTGTACAAAGACTTTACCAAGGCAGAAAAGATCCTTGCTCTCAACGCACCGGTGATGCAGTTCTGTGTCTATAGCTGTATGCTGTTTATCTCCTTTGTGGGTGCCAAAATGGTGGTAGCCTCCGGCAACAACCCGGACGTGGGACTGACCACCGGTCAGCTCAGTGCCATGTTCGGCTTCACCTCCCAGATCCTTATGGGTCTGATGAACCTGTCCATGGTCTTTGTCATGCTGACCATGAGCCGCACCCCCCTGCGCCGCTGCGCCGAGCTGCTTTCGGAAGTACCGGATCTGACCTCCCCTGCCGACCCGGTCACCCAGATCCCCGACGGCGCTATCGACTTTGAAAATGTTTCCTTCCGCTACTCGGAAGCTGCCGGCAGAAATTCTTTGGATAACATCAGCCTCCATATACCCAGCGGTGCCACTGTCGGCATTTTGGGTGGTACCGGCTCCGGCAAGTCCACCCTGGTGCAGCTGATTCCCCGCCTGTATGATGTGACAGAAGGCTCTTTGAAGGTAGGCGGCAAGGATGTCCGGGAATACGATCTGGAGTTTTTGCGGGACAGCGTAGCCATGGTACTGCAGAAAAACGTGCTATTCTCCGGTTCTATCAAGGAAAACCTTCGCTGGGGCAACCCCAAAGCCACCGATGAAGAAATGGAGCACGCCTGCCGTCTGGCCTGCGCCCACGATTTTATCACCTCCTTCCCTGACGGCTATGACACCCATATCGAGCAGGGGGGCAAAAACGTCTCCGGCGGTCAGAAGCAGCGGCTTTGCATCGCCCGCGCACTGCTGAAAAAGCCGAAAATTCTGATTCTGGACGACTCCACCTCCGCTGTGGATACCGCCACCGATGCCGCCATCCGGCAGGCCTTCCGGGAGCAGATTCCCGGCACCACCAAGCTGATCATTGCCCAGCGGGTGGCTTCCGTTCAGGATGCCGATCTGATCGTGGTGCTGGATAACGGCAGCATCGTCGCCACCGGCAACCATGACCAGCTGCTGGCAACTTCCCAGATCTACCGGGAAGTCTTTGAATCCCAGAAGAAGGGAGGGGACGAATAATGCCTCCTGCAAGAATGCGCGGCGACGGCCGTAAGGCGAAAAACCCCGCCAAGACTCTGGCGCGGCTGTTAGGCTATCTGAAAAAATACTGGTACATACTGGTACTGGTGTTTATCTGCATCGTAGCAAACTCCATCGCCCAAACCACCGGCTCTGTGGCCTTGGGCAAGCTGGTGGATAACTACATCCTGCCCATGGTGGCGGGTGGCAGCAGCGATTTTGCCCCGGTGGTCCGTTTTTTGATTGAGATCGCTACCATCTATATCATTGGCCTTTTGGCCTCCTTCGGTCTGAACTTTTTGATGGTCGGGGTAACCCAGGGCATCCAAAAAGCCATCCGTGACGAAATGTTCACCAAAATGCAGCGGCTGCCCCTGCGGTATTTCGACTCCACCGCCGCCGGCAACACCATGTCCCGGTTCACCAGCGACGTGGATACCATGCGGCAGATGATCTCCCAGTCCATCCCCCAGACCGTGTCCTCTCTGGTAACTCTGATCGTGGTGCTCTACCGGATGCTCACCACCTCCTGGATCCTTACCTGCGTCACCACCGTCACCGTTTTCGTTGTGATTTTGGTGACCAAGACCCTGGCAGGCAAATCCGGCAAGTACTTCATCGCCCAGCAGCGGTCCTTAGGCGCGGTGAACGGCTACATTGAAGAAATGATCAACGGACAAAAGGTGGTCAAGGTCTTCAACCATGAGGAAACCTGTAAGGAAGAATTTGACGAGCTTAACGAGAAGCTTCGGGTAAACGCTTACTCCGCCGGCAAGTTCTCCAACATGATGGGTCCCATCAACAACAACTTAGGCTATGTCCAGTATGCGGTGCTGGCCATTTTCGGCGGCATTTTGGTGGTTTGGAGCGAAGGGTCCATGCTGTCGCTGGGCAGCCTGATGGCCTTTATGATGCTCAGCAAGACCTTCAACATGCCCATCAACATGATCTCCAATCAGATCAACGCCATTGTCATGGCCCTGGCCGGCGCAGAGCGTGTCTTTGAGCTGATGGACGAAGAACCGGAGACCGATAACGGCTATGTCACCTTGGTAAACGCCAAGACAGACGAAAACGGCGAAATCACCGAGTGCGAGGAACGCACTGGAATGTGGGCCTGGCGGCACCCCCACCAGGCAGACGGCACCGTCACCTATACCCCCCTCAAGGGCGATATCGTTATGGAAATGGTGGATTTTGCCTATGTGCCCGAAAAGCAGGTGCTTTATGATGTGACGCTCTACGCTCGCCCCGGTCAGAAGATCGCCTTTGTGGGCGCCACCGGCGCAGGTAAGACCACCATCACCAACCTGATCAACCGTTTCTATGATATTGCCGACGGCAAGATCCGCTACGACGGCATCAATATCAACAAGATCAAGAAATCCGACCTGCGCCGAAGCTTAGGCGTGGTTCTGCAGGATACCAACCTGTTCACCGGCACGGTGATGGACAACATCCGCTACGGCAAGCTGGATGCCACCGATGAAGAATGCATTCAGGCAGCAAAGCTGGCCAATGCCCACGACTTCATTACCCGGCTTCCCAAGGGGTATGATACCGAGCTTACCGGCAACGGTGCCAGCCTGTCCCAGGGTCAGCGGCAGCTTATCGCCATTGCCCGGGCGGCGGTAGCCGATCCTCCCGTCATGATCCTGGACGAGGCCACCTCCTCCATTGATACCCGTACAGAGGTGCTGGTGCAGCGTGGTATGGACTCTTTGATGAAGGGCAGAACCACCTTCGTCATTGCTCACCGGCTCAGCACGGTTATGAATTCCGACTGCATTATGGTTTTGGACCACGGCCGGATCATCGAGCGGGGCACCCACGAAGAGCTGATCGCCCAAAAGGGCACCTACTACCGGCTCTACACCGGCGCTTTCGAGCTGGAATGATTGCTAACAATAAAACTGCCTTCTTCGGAAGGCAGTTTTTTGTTAGCAACGATATCAATCCCTTGCGGGATTTGCGAGATACCGCTTAAGCGGTGCGATATATCTTCGATGCGATATGCCCTGCGGGCGTAGGGCGGGGGCTTGCTCCCGCCGCTCGTTGCCGAAGGCAACATATCGAAATTCTGCAACGCAGAATTATATCGATTTTGCGAAGCAAAAATATCGAGTCCGCAAAGCGAACATATCGCCAAATTCAAAGAATCTAAGTAATTAAGTTTATAAAGTTTTTTCCGTAGGGGACGGGTTCCCCGTCCCGAAAACAGGTTCCCCTCCCGAAAACTAGTTGCCGCCCAGGCTGCAATTAAAGAAAGCAAATAATTCAATTTGATGACTTTATAAAGCAAAACTATCCGCCCGAGGAAATTCGGGCGGATAGTTTTGTTGTAAAGCACTTTTAATCGGACGCATAAAATGTTATAATGTACCCAAGAGGTGATGAAATGAACGATAAGTTTAATCATTTGGTTGAGCAAGATAAAAAAGAATATTTTGAAGAAATCAAAATTGCAGAGCAAAAGTTGCAAGAGCAAATGCTAAACAACATTGTTCGTGATGCTAAAATGATTTGCGATGTATATTGTGTTCCGTCGCATAATCATCAGGCATTTTTTTGCAAACTATTTGAAAATGAAAAAGAATATATAATTTTATATGCCAAAACATTTATCGCTGACCGTTTTGGGTTTCATACTGCTATGTACACATTTGAAGATTGTGTAAAAGCGCAAAGTCATAACGGTTCCGTTGGAAAAATTATTTGTGGTATTAAAAGGCTTCCTAAGAACAATGTGATAATAAAAGAATTGATAAGTTGTTTGCCCACAAAAAACGAATGGTTAAAAAGCGTAATAATGGATGGTGAACATACTGTTATTCGTAACCATTTACAAGAAGAGATAAAACTGCTGTCTTATCGTTCAAATGCTCAATTTTCGGAAAATGATTATTCCGAAGCCCAAAAGGTGTTTTTAGAAAAGCTGTTTTTACATATAGAAGATATCATTGGAAATGTTTTAGAGTATGAATGATAATTCCCCTCTTTTGTAAATTGCCGCTCTGGCTACCACCTAATTCAACAATCAAAAAGGAGCAAACTATGAATTTTACAGAAATTGCAGAAAACAGACAATCCTGTCGTAAATACGATGCCGCGCGCATGGTTGAAAAAGAAAAACTGGACCGGATTTTAGCCACCGCCAGCCTTTCGCCTTCTGCCTGCAACGGTCAGCCGTATCAAATCACCGTTTGCATGGGTGAAGCCGCGAAAAAAGTAGCAAAAGCGACCCAGGGAATGGGGATGAATAAATTCGCAACCGATGCCCCCGTTTTGCTTGTGTTGTCGGAAATGCCTTATGTCGCAACCGCGGCCCTTGGCGCCAAGGTGAAAAAGAACGATTACCGCTCCATTGATATCGGCATATTGGCAGCGTATATCACCGCGGAAGCCACCGCTCAGGGGCTCGGCACTTGTATCCTCGGTTGGTTGGATGATCCGAAGATCCGGGAAATTTGCGGTTTGGACGGTGCTGTAAGACTGGTGATCACCCTCGGCTACGCTGCTGCAGAGGATCCGCTTCGCACCAAGAAACGCAAAAGCATTCCTGAGCTTGTGAAAACAATCGAAGACTAATTGCTAAGAACCAAATCGCTCGGAGAATTCCGGGCGATTTTTGTTGGCTGTGATATAAATCCCGCCGGGATTTCCGATATATGCTGCAACAAGGGGGCAACCGTTTGTTATATGCTCAGCATTATTTATAATGACACTTTCCCCAGCGCAGCGCGGTTTTAACCGTTTCCACTTCCAGGTCGTTTCGGATGCTGATATACGCTTCAATAACCTGCCGTTTTCTGCCCGGCAAAGCTTTTGCGATCTTATAAACTTGTTCCTCCAAAGCTGCACAACTCTCACTAAGCGTCAGCAAATGCAGGTCCTCATATTGTTCAATATCCGGCAGTTTATATAGGTCTGTTACTTGTCCGTCCACACCACTCATCCCTTTCTGTTAACATCAGTATATCACATTGTGATTATCTCCACAATACTGTAAACAGCATTTTTTGTCTATAATGTTTTCAAAAAGGCAGAAAGGCGGTGAAGACAGTGTTGGATTATAGTCCCATGTGGGAAACCATGCGGCGGAAAGAAATATCCCAATACAGTCTTCTGAAAGCCGGAATCGACAACAAGACTTTGGACTCCATTAAAAAAGGAAACAATATCACACTTTTGACACTGGAAAAAATCTGCACCATCTTGGATTGCTCCCCCAATGATGTAGTGCGATTTGTGTCAAACAGATAAGGGTACTATCCCCTATTTTGTGTGCCGCCACGCAAGCCACTATTATATGCTGATCGCTTACAAAAATCCTCCCGACGAATCGGGAGGATTTCTTTTTCTCGGCTTATTTCTTGGGTTTTTTAATACGGTTGAGCTTCTTGTTCATCTTCAGCAGCTCTTCCTTGGTGAAGGAAATATTCATCATGCCCATCATGCTGGACAGCCGCAGCACGGAGAAGCCGCCCAGCATCTGCATAAGACCGCTGTCGCTGCCGCCGGACAGATCCACATCAAAGCCGCCGGACTTCTTCTCGCCGGAGGAATCCTTTTTGTTGGCATTCATCTTTTTCTTCAGCTTCAGACCCATGCCAACAAACCACAGCTTGCCCCGCTTGGTGGCCATGATATCGGAGATCTTGTCGTTCAGGGAGAACCGTCCCTCGGGAGCGTCGATGTCAAACCAGTTGAGCACCGCGCCCTTTTCCACCAGGACATAGTCCATGTTCCGCTCCGCTACCTTGCGGATATTGCCCTCATCAGACAATTCGCCTGCCCGGGCCACGATAGTGCTTTCCCCCACATTGGGAACATCAAAGTAGAAGAAATGATCCGCGGCGGTCTTCTTACCAATGCTCTTGCCGTTTACAAACAGCTCCACCTCGGGCTGGTTGGAGTATACCGTCACCTTGGTGACATCCTCCACCCGGTCGATATACCGCTTGCCGCACAGGTGAACAAAGGGTTCGTCAGAGAGCCATGCCTTGTAAGCATAGAAGGCATCCTTCTTGTACTTGCGGTCCATGGTCACCAGACCCTTGTGGTTCTGACCGTTTTCACCGCCCTCGTTCCGGGCATCGGCACCGAAGTCGAACATATTCCACACATGGGTGGCCCACATATACTTACGGGTAAACAGCTGCTTGATCAGCTCTTCGTGGTAATATGCCTGATATTCTTCCGTATAATCGCCCTGCTTAGGGTCAGAGGTATGCCAGTTCAGCGCCTCGCAGCCGTATTCGGAGCAGCCGATGGGAATGGTGGGATGGGTTTCGTGGAACTTGTCGAACCAGGGGCCGTTCATGCTGGTGTCGCCGCCGTACCAGCCGAAATAGTGGTTGTAGGACACCACATCGGGAATCAGCAGATACGGATCGTCCATCTTGCACATGGACACTGCGGCGATGGTGGTCAGACGGGTCTTATCCAGCTCATGGACAAGATCGTTAAGGATGCGGTGGTTTTCCAGCAGGTCCTCGGTAGAGCCGCCGATGGAGATCTCATTGGAAAGACCCCAAACCACGATGGAGGGGTGGTTATAGTTTTGGCAGATCAGCTCTTTCATCTGGGAGATGGTGTTTTCCCGGCCGGTGGGCATATGCTTGGAAATGTAAGGAATCTCCGCCCAGATCACCAAGCCCCGCTCATCACACAGATCGTAGAAATACTGATCATGCTGATAGTGGGCAAGACGGATGGTGGTCGCGCCCACCTCGCAGATCAGATCAATATCCTCTTCATGATGCTCCGGCAGCAGTGCGTTGCCAACGCCCCAGCGGTCCTGATGGCGGGAAACGCCCCGGAGGGGATACTCTTCTCCGTTGAGGATGAAGCCGTTATTAGGATCGATGCGGAAGCTGCGGCAGCCGAAGCGGCTGCGCACATTGTCCAGCACCTGACCGTTTTCCACAATCCACACTTCACAGCAGTAAAGATAGGGATCTTTGCGACCATGCCACAGATGCACATCGGTCAGGGTGAAGACCGCCTTGGTTTCGGTGGTCTCGATCTTTTGCAAAGGATTTCCTTCCTTGTCGCAGATGGTGTAGACCAGGGTCTGACCCTCTTTCAGGTTCTTAACAAAGGTCTCCACCGTCACCGTGGCATCCTTGCCCTCCACGGTGGGGGTGATGCACAGTCCGGGCGCGCCGTAGTGATCCAGATCAAAGTGGGTATTGTTGACACAGATCAGATTGACATTGCGGTACAGACCGCCGTAGAAGGTAAAGTCCGCCATCTGGGGATATACGGTCTCATTGGCAGAATTGTCCACCACCACCGCGATCTCAGTGGTATCGGTGATGTGGTCGGTGATATTCACACGCCAGGTAGAATAGCCGCCGTGATGCTCCGCCAGCAGCTTTCCGCCCACATATACCTGAGCAGAGGAGTTGGCGCCTCGCAGCTCCAGATAATAAAGGTCAGCTTCCGGAAGCTCTGCCTTATTCAGAGTCTTGACATACAGGCAGGCACCGCGGAAATAGTCATTGCCGCCGTCAAAGCCGTCCTCGGCGTTCCAGGTGTGGGGCAGATTGACTTCTACGCCCTCACGGCAAGCGATGTCGGTGGTGTTCTTAGCAAACAGCCAGTTTTCATTCAGATTTAACAGTGTTCTCATTCATTAACCTCTTTCATTGGAGAAAATAAAAATGACCGTTTTGGGAAATATCACCCTGTCGAACTGCCGACAGGGTGATATCGCAACGGAATTACTCAGCCGTTGTTTCCTGCTCCGTGCCGTGCCCCAGCTCTTCGTTCATCTGCGCCAGCGTCTTCTTGTCCAAATTGTAGATCACAGCCAGACCGATAAACTGCAGCACTGCGCTGAACATATAAAGGCCAGCCACCAACCAGCACATATTCATAGCGGTCTCGGGGGTCTGACCGATGGTGCCCTTGCTGGAGGCATAGCCCAGAGCGCCCATGACCAGCAGCACCACAGAGGGTCCAACACCCTGTGCCAGCTTCCGGAAGAAGGAATGCAAAGAATAGACTGTGCCTTCCTCCCGGGTGCCGAATTTCCACTCATTATAGTCGATGGCATCGCCCATCATAGCCCAGGAAACGCAGGTATATACGCCCATGCCCACGCCATAAATTACAAGGCCGGCCAGATATACGATCAGCGCGTAATTCTTACCCACCAACGGGAATACCAGCATCACAAGACCGCCCACCAGAGAAACCACCGTACCAAATACGGAGGCCTCCTTCTTGCCGTACTTTTTGACGATCTTGGTAATGAAGGGCAGGAACAGGAACATCGGCAGGAAGCCGATAAGCTGAACCACGCCGGACATTTCCGCCATACCAAAGTAAGTAGCAAACATAATGGCATTGGCAGTGGTAGCAGACTGCATGCCCAGGAACATACCCATAGCAGCCAGCGTGCAGCCCACAGCAGGGCGGTTTCTCATAAATTGGCCGAAAGCCTTAAAAATGTTAGTCTTTTTCGTAGACTCCTGGGTTTTGACTTTGCTTTCGTCCACACGAATAGTGATCTTCCGGATCATAAACATAAAGGCTGCAAAGCCCAGAACGCCCATAAGCAGAGCTGCCCAGAATACCCGGTTGCCCAGCAGGATCTGCGCTTCTTCGCCAGTAAGGGGG
Source organism: Oscillospiraceae bacterium (assembly GCA_017397565.1). Classification (GTDB taxonomy): domain Bacteria; phylum Bacillota; class Clostridia; order Oscillospirales; family Oscillospiraceae; genus Faecousia. The sequence goes on from JAFQIL010000079.1 coordinate 12,972, forward strand.
CTGAGCATCACATCGCCCATCTCATAGGGATCCCCGGTAACGGGATTGTTGTGGTATACACCTTCCATATTGGGGATGATGCCGCTTCCGTCATACTGGACCTTCTGCCAAATGATCATGGGAAGGATCACCATAGGAAGCATATTGCCCACCATGGAGCCAATGGAACGCCAGGTAGACAGCCGCGCACGCTCGCCCACATCCTCAGTAATGATAGAGAGCATGGAGCCGTAAGGTACATTGGCGATGGTGTAGCAGGCATCCCAGATCACATAGCCCACGATAAACAGCACAGCCTTCAACCACACAGACGCATTCGGGAAGGGCAGGAATACCGCCGCACCGCCAATCAGCAAGCCGCAGGCGCCTATGAAGATATACTGCTTGAACTTGCCGCGTTTATAGTGACGCTTATCATTGTCGATAATCGTGCCGATCATAGGATCATTTACCGCATCCCAAATCTGTACCAACAACAGCAAAATAGACAACAGGCCAGTTTCCATCATCATGTAAACCAGCCAGAAGGTCTGCACTGTGCCCTTCAGAGCAAAGCTCATGTTACAGCCAAGGTCGCCAGCCGCATAGGCAACACAATCGCGCATGCCAAACTTACGGTGTCCGTTGGCATCCAATTTAACAGGTTTTTTCGCCATGTTTTTTCCTCCTTCTTTCTTGCAGGCATACCCCCACAATTATCGTATTTATTATAGAATATCTTCTCTGTATTTTCCAGTCACAAAATATCCCATTTGTGACACCCTATGGAAATTTATCATCTACCTTTTTGGACAAATTTCACAATAACGGTTGCGAAAACCGAATTTTATGATATACTATTGGCAAAGTTCAAGGGGGTGGAAGTATGTATAAAAGCTGCCAGTCGGAGCTGGCCTCCAAGCGCCAAAGAGAGTTGGAGCAGGGTCTTTTGCAATTGATGCTCAAGCGCAATTATGAGGACATCTCTGTCAGCGAGCTTTGTGATCATCTGCAGATTCCCCGGAAAGCCTTTTACCGGTATTTCTCCAGCAAAGACGGTGCCCTTTACGCCCTCATCGACCACACCCTTGCAGACTTTTTTGAAATACCTACGGCCCCCGGCAAAGCCCGCGGCACCGCCTTGGGGGACCTGGATCTGTATTTTGTGTTTTGGTATGAAAACCGCAGCCTTTTGGACGCCCTGAACCGAAGCTCTTTAAGCGGCATTTTGGTGGAGCGGGCCAACAGCTTTGCCCTGCACGAAGGACACCTGCCCCGGCAATTCAAAAAACTGTCTCCCAACATTCAGGGCTTGGCCATGGCTTTTTCTGTCTGTGGTCTGATGTCTATGATCCTGCACTGGCACAGAGGCGGCTTTCAAATCGTCCCCGATGAAATGGCCAAGATTGCTAAAAGTCTCCTGGCCGCTCCATTGCTGCCGCTTTAGTAACCACTGACACCGGCGATAACCTCTCATCTATGCCATTTCCCGTTTATCGTTCTGTTTCGTTAGAATTCGTAGGGCGGACTCATGAGTCCGCCGATCACTTTCCGGATTCTGAAATGTTTATATTTTGCAAAAGACTATGAAAAAATGGACGAAACTGCTCAAAATAATGCAACCTGGTCGGCGGGGTCATGACCCCGCCCTACAAACATAGGATATTCCAACTGCCCGGGAAATGGCAATTTTTCTTTGCTTTTTTTTAAAAACTATTTACTTTTTCATCCTAATCGTGTATGATATGCGCGAACAGAGTAGAAGATACCGCGTTAAGTGCCACCGGGACGGGGAGTTTGCCCGGAGGACGAAGGAAAATTCCACGATGGTATCTTCGCACCCGCTGCCCATATAGGATATCCTCCTTTATGAGAGGCGATACTCGGTCGGGCGAATGGTCAGGCTGATTTCCTTGCCTTGCTCAACCGTATCTGTGCCAGCTCCCTTGCGCTATGCGCAGGGGTCTTTTTGTTGGTACGCCGGTTGGCCAGTCGCCCATAAATAAGGAGGTTATTTTTATGAAAAAAACAGCATTCTCCACAAAACGCCTGGTATTGGATGCCATGCTGATCGCCCTGTATGTCCTTTTGGGTTTTTTGAAAATTCCCATCGGTAATATGCTCCGGGTAAATATGGCCTCCTTTGCGGTGGTCATCTGCGCCGTTTCCTTTGGCCCTATTGACGGTTTGATCGTTGGCTTTATGGGCGAATTCCTTTCCCAGATCCTTGGTCCTTACGGTATGACCCCCACCACCGCACTGTGGGCCCTGCCGGAAGGCGTCCGGGGTCTGCTGCTGGGCCTGGCCGTTGTACTGATGGCACGGAGAAAGTGGAGGCCGGCTGTCTCTCTTGCCCTTTATTTGTTTGCCTGTGTATTCACCGGCATCATTGCCTCTTTGCTGAACACCTTCGCCTTGTATGTAGACTCCAAGATGTTCGGCTATTACAGCTACTATATGGTCTTTGGTGTGCTGTTGATTCGCCTGACCATGGCCTTCTTGATGTCCGGTGCTTTTGGCTTCATAACCCGGTTTATTGTTTCTGCCCTGCGGCGGAGTAAATTTTTATAAGAAAAGAGTTTTTGACCATGACGATTACAGAAGCCGTTGAATATATCCATTCCTTCTTTTGGAAGGGCAGCATTCCCGGTTTGAGCAGAACCCAGGAATTGCTTCGCCGTATGGGAAATCCAGAAAAGAAGCTGAAGTTTGTCCACATTGCCGGTACTAACGGCAAGGGCAGCACCGCTGCCATGACCGCCTCCATTTTGCAGAAGGCCGGCTACCGGGCAGGTCTTTACACCTCCCCCTATATTTTCCGCTTCAACGAGCGTATGCAGATAAACGGTGAACAGATCGCTGACGAAGATGTTGCCGCCATCACCGAATATGTCCGGCAGTTTGCTGAAGCCATGGAAGAAAAGCCTACGGAGTTCGAGCTGGTGACTGCCATCGGCTTTGAATACTTTGCCCGGCAAAACTGCGACATCGTGGTGCTGGAGGTTGGCATGGGCGGCGCGCTGGATTCCACCAATGTCATCCCTGTTCCGGAAGTGGCAGTCATTACCAACATTGGTCTTGACCACACAGAGGTTTTGGGCGACACCGTAGAAAAGATTGCCGAGACCAAGGCCGGTATCTTCAAAGAAGGCGGTCATGCGGTAGTCTATCGCGGCACACCCTCTGTGGAAGCTGTTTTTGAGAGAATTTGTCAGGAGCGCAACGTTTCTCTGCGAAAGGCTGACTTTGCCTCTTTGAAGCTAAAAAGCCACGATCTTTTCGGTCAGGTCTTTGACTGCGGTGACCGCAAGGATCTGGCGCTGCCCCTGCTGGGCGACCATCAGCTGCATAACGCCTCTGTGGTGCTTTCCATTATCGATACCCTGAAAGGCATCGGCTGGCAGATCTCCGAAGAAAACATCCGGGAAGGTCTTCGGGACGTTTCCTGGCCCGGTCGGTTCGATATCGTCAGTCGGGAGCCCCTGTTTATCATTGACGGCGGTCACAATCCTCAGTGTATTGAGGCTTTGGTGAAAAATATTGAAGATTATCTGGCCGGCCGCAATGTCATCGCCCTGACCGGTGTGCTGGCAGATAAGGACTACGGCGATATGTACAAGCCTGTGATGCCCCTTGTCAGCCAGTTTGTCTGCATCACACCTCCCAACCCCCGGAAGCTGGAGGCGAAAGAGCTTGCTGAGCATCTGACCCGGGCAGGTGCCACCGCCACCGCTTGTGAAAGTGTGGAAGCCGGTGTCCGCAAAGCCCTGGAGCTGGCAGGAAAAGACGGCGTTGTCCTGTGCTTCGGTTCTCTGTACACCATCGGCGATATCCGCAATGCTCTGCTGGATATTCTGTCCTCCAACTAACCCCACAGCCCCTCCCGCGAAGACGGCATCAACCGTCTTCGCGGTTTTTTCTCGTCACATTCACCAATTTGTACAGAAATTTTTGTAGAAATGAAAATATTTTTCATTTCTTGCCCATTGTCCGTTTGACAAGCGGATGATTTTTAGTTATAATATTGATAAAATGCGTTAGAATGCAAAGGAGTAGCTTTATGCATCTGCACCACGATCATATCGGCGGTCACAGCCACGACCACGAGCATACACACACCCATGAGCATACCCATGACGGTGTCACTCACACCCATGCGCATACCCACGAACACAGTCATGATCACGCCCATCCCCACGACCACGATCACCTCCACACAGAGGGTGCTGCCCACAACCATTCCCATGATTGCAGCGGTCAGTGTCAGGGCTGCCAAAGTGCTTGCCAGCACACCCCCATGGAAGAGCTGGTGGCTTTGATGAAATACATGGTCGGTCACAACGCTGCCCACGCCAAGGAGCTGGCCGATCTTGCCAATGAGCTGGAAAAAGCCGGCAGCCACAGTGCCTACGAGCAGGTGATGGCCGCGGTTTCTGATTTTGAAAAGGGCAATATGCGCCTGAGCGTTGTGCTGGCCAGCCTGGACGCAAAGTGAGGCTAAAATATGTGTCTTTCTACTGTTTATAAAAACACCATGGCCCCCGAAACGGTGGTTATGAAAAATGTAATGAAAATCGAATGCAAGGACGGTCTCGTCCTGCTCACAGACTTGATGGAACGCACTGTCGCCATTGAAGGTGCGCTGGAAAGTGCCAATTTGGTGGACGGCTTTGTTATTGTCAGGGAAGCCCAATAATCTATTTCGTTGATAAACCCGGAAAAACCGGAAGATCATAAAACACATAACACGCTAGGAGGAAAATGAAATGAGCAAGATCACCAAACTGCTGGCTATGCTGCTGGCTTTGGTTATGGTAGTTTCTTTATTTGCCGGTTGTACTCCCACCGACACTCCCGCCGGAACTACTGCCCCCACCCAAGGAACGGAAAATGCCACAACACCCGGCAACACCGAAAACGATGACCAGCTTTCTGCCGATGTTCCTGTGGAGAATGATTTGTTCCCGCTGGCAAAGCCTGTTACTTTCCGTATCGGTGTCCGCGGCCAAAAGGAATATCAGTCTCTGATCGAGCGTTGCGAGTGGTATAAGTATCTGTGCGAGAAGACCAACGTCCGCCTGCAGTGCATTGCTCTGGGCGACGATTACATGGACAATCTGAACGCCCTGATCTCTGCCAACGCCACCCCCGATGCACTTCTCGGACCCGACTCCTTGTCCTCTGCTCAGATCCTTGATCTGGCTAATCAGGGCAAGCTGCAGTCTTTGGAGCAGTGGATCACCGATCCCAAGGTCATGCCTAACTATCATAAGGCATTGCAGGCCGTTCCCGGCGCCCTGAGCAAGATGACCGCTGCTGACGGCCACATTTGGGCCCTGTCCAGCCTGACTGAGTCTGAAGGCGCTGCCTGGGATTCCCCTCTGACAGTCAACATTGAGTGGCTGAAGCAGGTTCCCGGTTATGAAGACGGCAAGACCTTCCCCAAGACTGTGGAAGAATTTACTGCCGTACTTCGTTATTTCAAGTCTCATGATATGAACGGCAACGGTGATGCTACCGACGAAATTCCCCTTCTGATGGTTTCCTCCAGCGATGCAGGCGATGCCCAGGCTACTTTGCAGGGTCTGATGAACCTGTGGGGTCTGAGCACCACCGATACTTCCGAAGAATACTACGTCCACGTTGACGACAACGGCGTTTGCGCTCTGGCTCCTCAGACAAAGAATTACCGTGACTGCCTGACCTGGATCAACACCTGGTGGCAGGAAGGCCTGATCTGGGATAAATTCTTCGACAATGTTTCCGCGGACGAGCTGGCCGAAGTAGCCGGTGCCGAGACCGCTTCCTGGGGCTTCTTCAACGGTGAAGCCTGGTTCAATAACGGCTCTGAAGATAATGGCAAGCTGGCATGGCGGGATGCCCAGACTTTGGTGGTTCCCTTCAATACCGGTTATGAGACCCGTTATTTCCTGAACCCCGCTCTGCAGGGCAACCTGAACGCCTTCACTGTCTTTAACAACTGCAAGAATACAAACATCCTGATGGCTTGGCTGGATCAGTTCTACTCTCTGACCGGTACCCGTTGTGCTGAGTCCGGTATGCCCAACGAATGGATCCTTTGGAACGATACCGACGATTACAAGGCTTACTACACCAAGAACCCCACCTGGAGCCTCAATGCCGACGGTTCTTTGAAGTATCCCGCTGCTGAGAATTCTGCCTGGGTGGATCTGAATACCTATGACGCAACCCTGGCTACCAAGCAGTCTGTTAACCATCCCATTTGGAACGAGATCTTCAACCAGAATAATATCTTTTCCTGCATTACTCCCGATGCCTACCTGAACGGTCAGTGGGAGATCGACCAGAATTCCGAGGCTTATGTTCTGGGTAAGTTCATGGAAGAGAATGCCGCCCTGTTTGACCACAATTCCTGGGCCCGTCCCTATCTCTCCGAAGCAGAAAAGGGTGAGCTGGACTTCCTGTGGGCAGATATTAAGCTCATCTGCGCCCGGTATGAGAAGGCCTTTATCACCGGTGAGCTTCGCCTGAACGACAACAACTGGAACGCCTTCCAGAAGGAGCTGGAATATGCCGGTATCCAGGATCTGGTTGCTCAGCTGCAGTCTATTTGGAACCGTTATTCTGCTTAATTTTCTATTGCTCATAAACCTTCCCCCCCCAAAAACAGAAGGGGCCGCTCGGCCCCTTCTGTTTTTTTGTTGTATAAGAAGTAGTTATGGTTCATGCTGACAAATTGCCATTTCTCGTGCTGACGCACGAATTGATAATGGATAATTGACAATTGTGGTATTTCCTTCGGAAATGATTTAAAAATGTCGCCTTTGGCGACTCCTTAATTGTCCATTGTCAATTTTCAATTGTCAATTGGCAGCCATCGGCTGCCCGATAAATGGAAATTGGCTGCTTACCGGTACATCTTCAGTCCGGGAGCTTCCTCCGCCAACAGGCTGACCTGATACAGCAGCTTTGCCGCTTCGCCGCGGGTCAGTGTTTCCATGGCCTGCACGGTAACGCCACTATCCTGCAAAGCTGTCACTGCCACTGCTGCCCAGCGAGGCACATCCTCACGGCCTTCGTCCACCACTGTCATTACCGCCAAATCCAGGGCATTTTGCAGCATCACCGCAGCTGCCCCGCCGGTGATTGGGCCGCCAAAGGTTTCTGCTTGCTCTGCAGGCAGACCTGCTGTCAAACCGGAACGCAAAGCCGCGGCAACATAAGGCCGGAGCCACTGAGGAACATTCTGGATATATCCGGTATAGTCCGTTTTTTCATCCAAAGGGATCCCTAAGGCCTTGACCATCATCACCAAAAATTCTTCCTGGCTGACGGGCTTTTCCTTTTGGAAACAAAGCTGACCGCCCAGAGTCTCACCTACAAAAAGGCCGTTGTTTTTCAGCCATTCCGCTTCAAACCGGCAATCAGAACCAACGGTGTCAGTATACTGGGCAGAATCTCCGGGCTTGAGCACCGTTACGGTAACGGTAGCCTCCCGGGACACATTACCTGCCGGGTCTGTTGCGGTATAGGTGAAGGAGTCCACCCCAACCTTATTCTTTTTTGGCGTGTATACAAAAGAGCCGTCCTCCGCCACTGTCAGGGTACCCCGCTTCGGCTGCCGGGTAACGGTATAGGTCAGTTGCTTTTCTTCCGGATCGGTCACCTTCAGTTTGCCGGTGTTGGGAAGATTCTTATAGGTTTCCATAGTGGAGTCCACTGCTACCGGGGCCTTGTCCTCTTTACCCCGGATGGAAACAGTGACGGTCTGTGCCTTCTCTACCCGGTCTTCATAGATGGGCAGATATGACATTACTGCCTGGGCATCCTGCCGGGTGTCCAAAGGCGAAAACGTCATCTTTTCCAGTTGATCTGCTGTCAGAATGTCTCCCGGGCGCAGAACTCTGCCGCCCAGCATCACCGTTCCTGTGTCAGCATCCGGCAGATCTGTAATACAAATACCTACCAAATCCTCGCTTTGGAAAAAATCTTCCGTCTGAAAGCAATAAACCGCGCCGCTTTCCACCTCTGCCGCAGAAGCCACACCGCACAACAGGCTCAAGCCAACAGCTGCAGCCGTCAGCAGCCAGACGATTCGTTTATGAAACATGCTATTACCTCCTTAAAATGAGCTGTACAGGTATTGTTTGCCATGGTTTCCAAAAATATTCTGCTTTAATTGGGAATATTTTTATTTTCTCTCATCAGCCCCTTGCTTTTTGAGACAATTTCCGTCATAATGAAAGCAAATGAAGCAACTTTTGGAGGGATAGCAATGGAAGCTTTGTATCAGCGCATTCGTCAGGAGGGCAAGATCCTCCCCGGCAGCATCGTCAAGGTTGACGGTTTTCTCAACCACCGGATCGATGCCCGTTTTTTAGGTGAGCTTGCGCAGGAGTTTGCCCGTCGGTTCGATATTGCCAAGGTCACCAAGATTCTCACTGCGGAAGCCAGCGGTATTCCCCTGGCCTCGGTTTGTTCTTATTGTTACGGCATTCCCATGGTGTTTGCCAAAAAGGCAAAGAGTGACAACATTGAAGGCGGTTTGTACCGCAGTGACATTTTTTCCTATACTTACAAAAAGAAAGTCACCCTGATCTGCTCCCAAAACTGGATCACCGCCGAAGACAAGGTGCTGATCATCGATGATTTTATGGCCAATGGTGAAGCCATGCGCGGCCTGCTGAACATCGTAAAGCAAGCCGGCGCGGAGCTGGTGGGTATCGGTGTAGCCATCGAAAAAGGCTTCCAGCAGGGCGGCGACAAGCTGCGGGCCGAGGGCTATCCTTTGCAGTCTTTGGCTATCATTGACCGGGCAGACGAAAACGGCTTCGTCTTCCGGGGTGAGTAAATTAACCCGCCGGGTCCCTTATTGGGCAATGTCATTAATTTCTTATCTTAATGACATTGCCTTATCCGGGACTCGGCTGTGCATTTTGGAGAAATTATGGATCATTATCTGAAAACGCTGCCCTGTCCCTGCGGCAGGATCCACTGTGTCGGAGTGAAAGATCTGTTTGTCGGCAAGGGCGTCATTGCCGAACTGCCCGGTCTCATCCGGAAATACGGTGCAAGCCGCCCCTTCCTGCTGGCAGACAGCAACACCTCCACCGCCGGCTTGGCAGTCTGCGCCCTTTTGGAGGAGGCCGAGATTCCCTGGTCTTCTTACATTTTCCCCCAAAGCACTGTAGAACCCGACGAAAGATCCGTAGGTGCGGCGGTAATGCATTTTGATCCCAAATGCGATTTGGTCATCGGTATCGGCTCCGGTGTGGTTAACGACATCGGCAAGATCCTGTCAAATCTTCGGGGCTGCCCCTATATCATTGTAGCCACTGCCCCCTCTATGGACGGCTACGCCTCCGCCACCTCCTCCATGTCCATGGACGGTCTGAAGGTATCTCTTAACAGCCGCTGTGCCGACGGGATCATCGGCGACACAGACATTCTGAAAACCGCCCCGGATCATATGCTCCAAAGCGGTTTGGGGGATATGCTGGCAAAATTCGTCAGCATTGCGGAGTGGCGCATCGCCCACATCGTCACCGGCGAATACTACTGCGAGCAGGTGGCCGCGCTGATCCGGTCTGCCGTAAAAAAATGCGTGGATAACGCCGCCGGACTTATGCGCCGGGAAGAGGATGCCCTCAGCGCAGTTTTTGAAGGCCTTGTTATCGGCGGCATCGCCATGGCCTATGCCGGGGTCTCCCGCCCCGCCTCCGGTGTAGAGCATTATTTTTCCCATGTTTGGGATATGCGGGGACTGGAATTCGGCACACCGGTGGATCTGCACGGCATTCAGTGTGCCATCGGCACCCGTTTGGCGATCAGGCTGTATGAAGCCATAAAGAATCTGACCCCCGACCCGGAGGCCGCTGCCACCGCAGTCAAGGCCTTTGACTTGCCCGGCTGGAACGACCAGCTTCGCGCCTTTTTGGGCAAGGGCGCTCATACCATGATCGCCCAGGAGGAAAAAGACGGCAAGTATGACCCAGAAAAGCATCCTGCCCGCTTGACCCGGATTCTGGAAAACTGGCCGCAGATCCTCAAGATTTTAGAAGAAGAGCTGCCTTCTTCGGAAGCTTTTGACCGCTTACTGGAAAGCGTCGGTCTTCCCAAAGACCCCGGGTATCTCGGCATCGATAAGGAAACGCTCTGCCTGACCTTCCGGGCCACCCGGGATATTCGGGATAAATATGTCCTTTCCCGCCTTGCCTGGGATCTGGGCATCACCGACTCTCTCTGCCAGCTCCTGTAATCATCGCCAAATTGCCATTTTCCGCGCTGACGCGCAATTAGGAATGAGGAATGTGGAATTAGGAATTTTGGAATCAATCGATGCAAAGCCTTCTGTTTTCAGCCATTTCATTCCTAATTCCTAATTTCTAATTCCTAATTCACAGAACGATAAACGGAAATTGTCACAGCCATTTTTGGCAAGTTTCACAGGGAATGCGACTATATTTTTTTATAAATTGTCTTTTCGCCAAGTTGACTATTTCCCGCTTTTCATGCTATAATAATTCAGTACGAAACAGGACCCTTATGACTGACGGATCAGTGGAGCACCACACGGAGTAAGGGCTGATATTTGCCGACCGTCTGGGCACACTTTCCCTTTCCGGGGTAAGTGCGCCCTTTTTGCTTTTATCCATCCTATCAGTCCCATATTCTAAATCTGGAGGTCACAATCAATATGAAAAAAATTGCCATTATCATGGGCTCTGACAGCGATCTGCCTGTGGTAAAAAAAGCTGCAGACACCTTGGAAGCCTTCGGTGTCCCCTACGAAATGCACGTATATTCCGCCCACCGCACCCCGGTGCAAGCGCGGGATTTTTCTCTGAACGCCCGATCTAACGGCTTCGGCGCCATCATTGCCGCCGCAGGCATGGCTGCCCACCTGGCAGGTGCTCTGGCTGCCAACACCACCCTGCCTGTCATCGGCATCCCCATGAAGTCCGGCACCTTCTCCAACGGCATCGATGCCCTGCTCTCCACCGTGCAGATGCCCTCCGGCATCCCCGTGGCTACCGTTGCCGTAGACGGTGCGGTAAACGCCGCCCTTCTGGCCATTCAGATTTTGGCAGTCACCGATAGCGATCTTGCTGCCAAGCTGGATGCCAAGCGCGCCGCCGATGCGGAAAAGGTATTGGCCAAAGACGCCGCCCTGCAATAAATCAATTAATTTTATACTTTCAGAAAGAGGTATTTATTATGGAAAACTTGAAGCTTCTGTACACCGGTAAGACCAAGAATGTTTATGCGCTGCCCAACGGCAACTGCCTGCTGCTGTTTAAGGACGACTGCACCGGCAAGGACGGTGTGTTTGATCCCGGTGAAAACTCCGTTGGCCTTACCATCGAAGGCGTAGGCGATGTGAACCTGCGTATGTCCATCTATTTCTTCGAAAAGATCAATGCTGCCGGCATCAAGACCCACTACGTTTCCGCTGACCTGGCAAATACCACTATGGAAGTTCTGCCCGCCAAGGTTTTCGGCAAGGGTCTGGAGGTTATCTGCCGTCGCAAGGCTGTTGGCTCCTTCTTCCGCCGCTATAATGAGTACTGCACCGAGGGTCAGGATCTGCCCTACTATGTAGAGACCACCTTCAAGAACGACGCCCTGGGTGATCCTCTGGTTACCAAGGACGGCCTGGTGGATCTGGGTGTTATGACTTCTGAGCAGTATGATTCTCTGAAGGAGCAGACTCAGGCCATCACCAAGATCGTTGCTGACGATCTGGCTGAGAAGGGCATGGAGCTGTATGACATCAAGTTTGAGTTTGGCTACGCCCCCGACGGTAAGGTCATGCTCATCGACGAAGTAGCTTCCGGCAATATGCGTGTCTATAAAAACGGCGAGTATGTTGACCCCATGAAGCTCAACGAGCTGTTCTTTGCCTAATTATTAATCAGAAGGAGAAAACCTCATGGGAGGATTTTTTGGAATTGCATCGAAGCAGGACTGCATGATGGATGTGTTCTTCGGCGTGGATTATCATTCCCATTTGGGAACCCGCCGTGGCGGTATGGCTGCCTGGGACAAAGAGATCGGTTTGCAAAGAAAGATCCATAGCATCGAAAACTCCCCGTTTCGTACCAAATTTGAGCATATTTTTGACGAGATGCAGGGCACTTCCGTCATCGGTTGTATCAGCGATTCAGACCCACAGCCCCTGCTGATCCGTTCCAAATTGGGCACCTTTGCCCTGACTACCGTTGGTATTGTGAACAACTCCGACCAGCTGATCCAGGATTATATGGAGCATGGCGGACATTTTGATGCCATGACCGGCGGTAAGATCAATGCCAACGAATTGATCGCTTCTTTAATCAGCCTGAAGTCCAATTTTGTGGAGGGAATCCAATTCGTTCAGGAAGTGGTGGAAGGTACTGCCAACATTCTGATCCTGACGGACGAAGGTCACCTCATCGCCGCCCGGGATAAGCTGGGCCGGATCCCGGTGCAGATCGGCAAAAATGAGGACGGCTACTGCGCCAGCTTCGAAGAGTTTGCCTTCACCAAGCTGGGCTTTGAAAAGGTCTGTGAGCTTGGTCCCGGTGAGATCGTGGAGCTGACTTCGGACTCTATGACTCAACTGGCTGCCCCCGGCACCGAGATGCGGATGTGCGCTTTCCTGTGGTCCTATTACGGCTATCCCACCTCTACCTACGAAGGCATCAACGTGGAAGCTATGCGCTACCGTAACGGTGCTGCCATCGCAGAGCGGGATATGGAACAGGGTCGTACCATGGAAATCGACTATGTAGGCGGTGTTCCCGATTCCGGCACCCCCCACGCCATCGGCTATGCCAACCGTACCGGCAAATCTTTTGCCCGAGCCTTTATTAAGTACACACCCACCTGGTCCCGGAGCTTCACCCCTGCCAGGCAGTCTGACCGAAAAAAGGTAGCAAAAATGAAGCAGATCCCTGTCCACGAGCTGATCAAGGACAAGAATTTGCTGTTTGTGGACGATTCCATCGTCCGGGGTACGCAGCTGCAGGAAACTGTGGATTTTCTCTACGAAAACGGCGCGAAAAGCGTACATATGCGCTCTGCCTGCCCGCCCATCATGTACGGCTGCAAATACCTCAATTTCTCCCGCTCTACCAGCGATATGGATCTGATCTCCCGCCGGGTGATCGTTGAGCTGGAGGGAGAAGAGGGCTTAAAGCACATCGAAGAATATGCCGACGGCAACACCGAGCGTGGCAAGGCCATGCGCGCTGCCATCCGGGATAAGTTTAAGTTTGACTCTTTGGGCTTCCAGACGGTGGACGGTGTGATCAAGGCCATCGGCATGGATAAATGCAAGCTTTGCACCTACTGCTGGAACGGCAAAGAATGACGAACAATTAGGAATGAGAAATGAGGAATTAGAATTTTTTCTATACCTCAACTCCTAATTCCTAACTCCTAATTCCTAATTCACAAAAAGGAGCTTTTTACTATGGATCATAAGAACTCCCATTCTGCCAGCTATGCTGCTGCCGGTGTGGATATCACCGCCGGCTACAAGGCTGTGGAGCTGATGAAAAAGCACGTTGCCCGGACCCGTAACGAAGGCTGCCTGGACGATGTGGGCGGCTTCGGCGGCTGCTTCGGCTTAAACCTTGCCGGTATTGAAGAGCCTGTTCTGGTCTCCGGCACCGACGGCTGCGGCACCAAGGTAAAGCTGGCCATCCTTATGGACAAGCACGACACCATCGGCATCGATGCCGTTGCCATGTGCGTCAACGATATTATCTGCTGCGGTGCAAAGCCCCTGTTTTTCCTGGACTACATCGCCTGCGGCAAGAACTACCCTGAAAAGATCGCCCAGATCGTTGCCGGTGTGGCAGAAGGCTGTGTCCAGTCCGGCGCCGCTCTGATTGGCGGCGAGACTGCGGAGCATCCCGGTCTGATGCCCCTGGAGGATTATGACCTTGCCGGTTTTGCCGTAGGTGTGGTGGATAAGAAAAAGATCCTGGACAACACCAAAATGGCAGAAGGCGACGTGGTCATCGCTTTGGCTTCCACCGGCATCCACTCTAACGGCTTCAGCCTGTGCCGCCGGGTGTTCAACATTGATAACAACCCCGACCATCTGTACATCCCCCGGGAGGAGCTGAATGGCCGCACCATCGCCGAGGCTCTGCTGGAGCCCACCCGGATCTATGTCAAGAGCATCCTGGCTCTGCTGGAGAAGGTGGATGTAAAGGGTATCTCCCACATCACCGGCGGCGGCTTCTATGAAAATATCCCCCGCTCCATTCCCGATGGTCTCTGCGCCAGGATCGACAAGGCTTCCGTCAAGGTGCTGCCTATCTTCGATCTCATCGCTTCCTGGGGCAATATCCCTGAGCGTGATATGTTCAACACCTACAACATGGGCGTTGGCATGAGCGTAGTGGTTCCCGCCGCCCAGGTGGAAACCGCTTTGGAGATTCTGAAGGCAAACGGCGAAAACGCCTACGTCATCGGCCAGATCGTAAAGGGCGAAGAAAAGGTGATCCTGGAATGAAGCGGATCGCAGTTCTTGTTTCCGGCGGCGGCACAAACCTGCAGGCATTGATCGATGCCCAAGCCCGTGGCGAGCTGGGCAACGGTGAGATCGCTGCTGTCATCTCCACAAAACCCGGTGCCTATGCACTGGAACGCGCCGCCAAAGCCGGCATTGCAGGTTTTGTCCTTCCCCGGAAAGAATTTGAATCCAACAGGGCTATTACCGTAGCATTGGTAGCGCTTCTGCGGAAGCTTGATATCCACTTGGTGGTATTGGCCGGTTGCATGACCATCTTCACAAGCGAACTGGTGGAAGCTTACCCTAACGCCATTATGAATGTCCACCCTGCTCTGATCCCCTCCTTCTGCGGCCCCGGCTACTATGGCCTGCGGGTCCACGAAGAAGCGATTAAATACGGTGTGAAGCTTTCCGGCGCAACGGTGCATTTTGTCAGCGAAGAATGCGACGGCGGTCCTATCATTGCCCAAAAGGCCGTAGAGGTCCGTACCGATGACACCCCTGAAATCCTGCAAAAGCGGATCATGGAGCAGGCAGAATGGATTCTGCTGCCCCAGGCAGTAAAAGCCTTCTGCGATGACCGGATCACGGTGGAAGGAAGAACCGTCATTATTCGTTAACCCGTAGGGGCCGATGCCCACACCGGCCCAATATGCAAAACCAAATACGGGCCGATGTGGGCATCGGTCCCTACGAAGGAGAATATCATGAACGTTTACGAGATCGGCTCCATGGCCGAAAAACTGGCAAATAACACCTATCCCGGCCGGGGTATCGTCCTTGGCACCACCCCCGACGGCAAGAAAGCCGTTGCCGCATACTTTATTATGGGACGTTCCGTTAACTCCCGCAACCGCATTTTCGCTTTGGAGCCTGACGGCATCCGCACAGAAGCTCATGATCCCAGCCTGATGAAGGATCCTCATCTGATCATCTACCATCCGGTCCGGGAGCTGGGTAAGGGCCTCATCGTCACCAACGGTGACCAGACTGACACCATTTGGGAGTTTGCCGCCCGGGGCGAAAGCTGGGAAGCCGCCCTGCGGACCCGTATGTTTGAAGACGACGGTCCCAACTGGACCCCCCGTATTTCCGGTCTGCAGGCCGGTGACGGCAGCTACAAGATGTCTATCCTGAAGGCTGCCGACCCTGAGGGCAAAGCCTGTGCAAGATTCTTCTGGGAATATCCCGCCACTGCCGGTCTGGGTCATTTCCTGCACACCTATGTCTGTGACGGTAACCCCGTGATCCCCACCTTCCAGGGTGAGCCCGAGCGTGTGTGCATTCCTGCTGATATCGAAGCTTTCACCAAAGAGCTGTGGGAAAACTTAAACGAGAACAACAAGATTTCTCTGTTTGTCCGCTATACTGACCTGGAAACCGGTAAGTATGAGCAGCGGATCCTCAACAAGCATCAGTAATCGGAGGTCATAACCATGAAAACATTTGAATTGAAATACGGCTGCAACCCCAATCAGAAGCCCGCTTCTGTGTATATGCACGACGAAACCGAGCTGCCCTTTGAGATCCTCAACGGCCGCCCCGGTTACATCAACTTTATGGACGCTCTGAACTCCTGGCAGCTGGTCAAGGAGCTGAAAGAAGCCACCGGCATGGCTTGCGCCACTTCCTTCAAGCACGTTTCTCCCACCTCTGCCGCCGTGGGCAAGGTTCTTCCTCTGGAGCTGAAGAAGGCTTGCTTTGTAGAAGATGTTCAGGGTCTGGACGAAAATCCCTTGGCCTGCGCCTATGTCCGCGCCCGTGGCACAGACCGTATGTGCAGTTTCGGTGACTGGGTCGCCCTTTCCGATGTGTGCGACGCCATGACCGCCAAGCTGATCCAGCCCGAGGTTTCCGACGGTGTTATTGCTCCCGGCTACACCGACGAAGCTTTGGCCATTCTGAAAACCAAGCGCAAGGGCAGCTACAACGTGGTAAAAATCGACCCCAATTTCGTTCCCGATGCCCAGGAGCGCAAACAGGTTTACGGCATCACCTTTGAGCAGGGCCGCAACAACTTCAAGATTGGTGAGCATCTGCTTCAGAACATCGTTACCGCCAACAAGGAGCTGCCCGAAAGCGCCAAGATCGACCTGATCGTTGCTCTGATCACCCTGAAGTATACCCAATCTAACTCCGTTTGCTATGCTGTAGACGGTCAGGCTATCGGTGTTGGTGCCGGTCAGCAGTCCAGAATCCATTGCACCCGTCTTGCAGGCTCCAAGGCAGATACCTGGTTCCTCCGGCAGCACCCCAAGACCCTGGCACTGCAGTTCAGAGAGGATCTGGGCCGGGCAAACCGGGATAACGTCATTGACGGCTACATCAACGGCAACGAAGAGGATGTCTGCGAAGAGGGCATCTGGCAGAACTACTTCACCGTCCGCCCCGAGCGGCTGACTGAGGAAGACAAGAAAGCCTGGCTGTCCACCCGGCAGAATGTGGCTTTGGGCAGCGATGCCTTCTTCCCCTTCTCCGACAATATCAAGCGTGCTTATGCTTCCGGCGTTAAGTACATCGCTGAGCCCGGCGGCTCCATCCGGGACGACCTGGTTATTGAAGAATGCGACAAGAAGGGCATAGTCATGGCCTTCACCGGTATGCGCCTGTTCCATCATTGATCCAACACGCTCGCCCCCCTCGTTTACGAGGGGGGTGGCCGAGCGTAAGCGAGGCCGGGGGGAGCCTTGGTTGCGTTTCAAACTCCCCCAGTCAAATTGCCTGAAATCGACAATTTGACAGCCCCCTCTTAAAAGCGGGGGCCGAGGCGGCCTACGGCCGCAAAAATCCCCATTTTTTGGAGGTAACTTATGAAACTGCTTGTCGTTGGCGGCGGTGGCCGGGAACACGCCATCATCCGCTCTTTGAAGAAAAACCCCGATGTAAAAACCATCTACGCAGCCCCCGGCAACGGTGGCATTGCCTGGGACGCCATCTGCGTTCCCATTGGGGCAACAGAAATCGAGAAAATCGTGGCCTTTGCTACAGAAAATAAGATCGACTATGCCGTGGTCGCTCCCGACGATCCTCTGGTCCTTGGCTGTGTAGATGCGCTGGAGGAAAAGGGTATCCCCTGCTTCGGTCCCCGGAAAAACGCCGCCATCATTGAAGGCAGCAAGGCTTTCTCCAAGAATCTGATGAAGAAGTACGGCATTCCCACCGCTTCTTACGAGATCTTTACGGATCTTTCCAAGGCTCTTGCGTATTTGGAAACTGCCCCCATTCCTACAGTCGTTAAGGCTGACGGTCTGGCTCTGGGCAAGGGCGTCATCATCGCCCAGACCCGGGAAGAAGCCAAGCAGGCCGTTACCGACATGATGGCAAACGCCAAGTTCGGAAAGTCCGGATCCACCGTGGTCATTGAGGAATTCCTCACCGGCCCGGAGGTTTCCGTTTTGGCCTTTACCGACGGCAAGGTGGTACGCCCCATGGTTTCCTCCATGGATCACAAGCGGGCCGGGGACAACGATACCGGTCTCAACACCGGCGGCATGGGCACCATCGCCCCCAACCCCTATTACACTGAAGACATCGCCAAGCAGTGCATGAAAGAGATTTTCCTGCCCACCATCCGAGCTATGAAGAAGGAAAAGCGGACCTTCAAGGGCTGCCTGTATTTTGGCTTGATGCTGACCCCCAAGGGGCCCAAGGTCATTGAATACAACTGCCGTTTCGGCGATCCCGAAACTCAGGTGGTGCTGCCTCTGCTGAAAAGCGATCTGCTCACCGTTATGATGGCCTGCACCAACGGCACTTTGGCAAAAACCCCTGTCCGTTTCTCCAAAAAGCATGCCTGCTGTGTCATCAAAGCTTCCAAGGGTTATCCCGAAAGCTACAAGAAGGGTTACAAGCTGACTATGTCTGACCGGGCTGCCAAGGCTACTTTTGTGGCCGGCGCCAAGCTGGAGGACGGTAAGCTGCTCACCTCCGGCGGTCGTGTCACCGGCACCACAGCTGTCCGCGGCACTTTGGAAGAAGCCATTACCGCCGCCTACCGACTTTCTGCCGGTGTTAAGTTTGCCAACGCCTACAGCCGCAGCGATATCGGTCAAAAGGCTTTGGCTGCGAAGAAATAAGGAGGAATTCCATGGTCTATCGTGTATATGTAGAAAAGAAACCGGGTCAGACCCATGAAGCTTCCGGTCTTCTGAAAGAAGTTCAGGATTTTCTGCAGATTCAGGAATTGGAATCCGTGCGGGTTCTGAACCGGTATGATGCAGAAAACCTGGAAAAGAGTCTGTTTGACTATGCTGTCAACACTGTTTTTTCTGAGCCTCAGGTGGATGATGTCAGTTTTGATGTACCTACCGGCTCCATTGTGTTTGCGGTAGAACCTCTGCCCGGTCAGTTTGATCAGCGTGCAGACTCCGCCGCCCAGTGTATTCAGATCCTGGGGCAGTGTGACCGTCCCACTGTACGTTCCGCAAAGGTCTATGTGCTGGAAGGCAATCTGAGCGAAGAAGATGTGGCTGCTATCAAAAAGCACGTCATCAACCCGGTGGAATGCCGGGAGGCTTCCCTGGAGATGCCCGAGACACTGGCGGCAGAATATGCCGTTCCCAGCTCCGTCGCCACCGTTACCGGCTTCATCACCATGGACGAAGCTGCTTTGGCGCAGCTTCTGGACAAGCTGGGTCTTGCCATGGACCTGGATGATCTGAAATTTCTGCAGAATTATTTTGCCGGGGAAGAAAAGCGAGATCCCACCATCACCGAAATTCGGGTAGTAGATACTTACTGGTCTGACCACTGCCGCCATACCACCTTCTCCACCATCCTTGACGATGTTAAGATCGATGATCCTGCTGTGGCTGCCGCTTATCAGCGGTACTTGGATGCCCGCATCGAGGTCTACGGCAAAGAAAAGGCCGCCAAGCGTCCCCAGACCCTGATGGATATCGCCACCATTGGCGGTAAGACCCTGAAAAAGCGGGGAATGCTTCCTGAGCTGGACGAAAGCGAAGAGATCAACGCCTGCTCCATCCATGTCACTGCCAAGGTAAACGGTGAGGATCAGGACTGGCTGCTGATGTTCAAGAATGAGACCCACAACCACCCCACAGAAATAGAGCCCTTCGGCGGCGCTGCTACCTGTATCGGCGGCTGTATCCGTGACCCCCTCAGCGGCCGTGCCTATGTCCACCAAGCCATGCGTGTTACCGGCGCTGCAGATCCCCGGAGATCTTTGGGTCAGACCCTCTCCGGCAAGCTGCCCCAGAGAAAGCTCTGTCAGACTGCCGCTGCCGGTTACTCCTCTTACGGCAACCAGATCGGTCTTGCCACCGGTCATGTGGCGGAAATCTACCACGACGGCTTTGTTGCCAAGCGGTTGGAGTGCGGCGCTGTGGTTGGCGCAGCCCCTGCTTACAATGTCCGCCGGGAACGCCCCGCACCCGGAGATATCATCGTTTTGCTGGGCGGCCGCACCGGCCGCGACGGCATCGGCGGTGCTACCGGCTCTTCTAAGAGCCACAATATGAAGTCCCTCACCACCATGGCTTCCGAAGTCCAAAAGGGCAACGCCCCCGAGGAACGGAAGATCCAGCGTCTGTTCCGGGATCCCAAGGTCACCCGGCTGATCAAGCGGTGCAACGACTTTGGTGCCGGCGGTGTCAGCGTTGCCATCGGCGAGCTGGCCGATGGTCTGCGGATTGATTTGGATGCCGTTCGCAAGAAGTATGAAGGCTTGGACGGCACAGAAATCGCCATTTCTGAATCTCAGGAGCGTATGGCTGTTGTAGTTGCTGCTGAGGATGCCGATACCTTTATTGCCTATGCCCAGGCAGAAAATCTGGAGGCTTACCGGGTAGCAGTTGTTACCGAAGAGCCCCGGATGGTCATGCAGTGGAAGGGCGCCCAGATTGCCAGTCTCAGCCGCGCCTTCCTGGACACCAACGGTGCCAGCAAGCACGCCAACGTTGCCGTTGGCAAGAAGGATCTTTCTCAACTGAGCCAGGCTTTGTACGGTAGTCTCCGGGAAATGGCCGCAGACCTGAATACCGCCAGCCGCAGAGGTTTGGTGGAACGCTTTGACGGCTCTATCGGTACCGGTTCTGTTTTGATGCCCTTCGGTGGCAAGACGCAGCGCACCCCCGCTCAGGCTATGGTTGCCACCTTGCCGGTACTCCCCGGTCAGGTCACCGACCAGGCCAGCGTGTTTAGCTATGCCATGGACCCGGACCACATGAGCATGGATCCCTACACCGGTGCCCACGCCGCTATCTACAGCAGCGTTGCCAAGCTGGTAGCTGCCGGCGCTGACTACAAAAAGGCATACCTTTCCCTGCAGGAGTTCTTTGAGAAGCTTCGCACCGAGCCCAGCCGCTGGGGCAAGCCCTTTGCCGCCCTGTTGGGCGCGCTGGATGCTCAGCTGGAGTTGGGCGCTGCCGCCATCGGCGGTAAGGACTCCATGTCCGGCTCTTTCCTGGATTATGATGTGCCGCCCACGCTGATCTCCTTTGCCATCGCACCCATCGATCAGAACGATGTGCTGACTCCCGAATTTAAGGAAGCCGACCATCCCGTTTACGTCTTTGGACCCACCGAACCCACCGCCGAAAGCCGCAAGGCTGCCTGGGAGCGGTTCTATGAGCTGCACATGGCCGGCAAGGTCAAGGCCGCCTGGGCTGTGGAGTACGGCTTGGGTGAAGCCGTTATGAAGATGTCCTTCGGTAACAATATCGGTTTCGTTGGCTGTGAGGGTCTGGAAGGCCTATGGCATCAGAAGCGCTGTGGCGTTCTGGTTGCCGAGCTGACCGAAGAAGTGGAAGCCCCCGGCGTCATCAAGCTGGGCTGGACCACGGAAGAGCCTGTCATCGACCTGAACGGTGACCGGGCAGAAATTGCCGAGCTGCTGGCTCTGCATGAGGGCGTTTTGGAAAACGTCTACCCCACCAAGACGGCGGAAAGCACTGAATCCCTGCCGGTCTTCGGCTTCGACGGTGGCTGCACCGCTGTTCCTGCTGTGAAGGTTGCCAAGCCCAAGGTGCTGATCCCTGTCTTCCCCGGCACCAACTGTGAATTTGACTCTGCCCGGGCGATGCTTTCTGCCGGTGCCGATCCCGAAATTTTCGTGGTTCGCAACCTCAGCGCAGAGGATGTGACCCGGAGTGTGGAGCAGTTTGCCGCCAAGATCCAAGACAGTCAGATGATCTTCATCCCCGGCGGCTTCTCCGGCGGCGACGAGCCTGATGGCAGTGCCAAGTTCATCACCGCCTTCTTCCGCAATCCCGCCATCAAGGAGCAAGTCACAAAGCTTTTGGAGGAGCGGGACGGTCTGATGCTGGGTATCTGCAACGGCTTCCAGGCACTGATCAAGCTGGGTCTGGTTCCCTTCGGCAAGATCATCGACACCGACGAAAACTGCCCCACTTTGACCTACAACCACATTGCCCGCCACCAGAGCAAGCTGGTGCGTACCCGTGTTTGCACCAACAAGAGCCCCTGGCTGGCCGGTACAGAAGTGGGTGAGATCTACACCGTGCCCATTTCCCATGGCGAAGGCCGCTTCTTCGCAAGCCCCGAACTTGCCATGCAGCTGGCTGCTAACGGTCAGATCGCTACGCAGTATGTGGATTTGGAGGGCAATCCCACCATGGATACCGCCTTCAACCCCAACGGCTCTCTCTTCGCCATCGAGGGTATCACCTCTCCCGACGGCAGAGTCTTGGGTAAGATGGGTCACAGTGAGCGCTGGCAGAAGGGTCTTTACCGCAATGTTCCCGGTGAGTACGACATGAAGCTGTTTAAGTCTGCTGTCAAGTATTTCAAATAAAACATATAAAAATGGCTTGTTGCTTTCGCAACAAGCCATTTTCTATTTCATGATTACCGCAGTACCTTTGTATAGTCTAAAATCAACAGCAAAATACCGCCGTGCAAATAAATTTCCACACTCCATCCAACCAGCTTCAACGCACCGCCGACCATGGAGCCCAACACCGGGATCCAGCCGACTACCTTTCCTGCCAGCAACAGCACAAGGCCTGCTCCCAGCGCCATAAGAGCATATATTATGATTTTAAAAACCAGGTCTTTTACTTCTGCCGCACCGAAAGAAAGAGGAAAAATTCTCTTCAGGATATTCATAATGCCAGCTCCTTTTGTTTTATTTCTTTTTCATTATATAAAAGAGCCACCGTTTTTTCAAGTTTTTTTGCGAAAAACATCGGTTTGCCCGTATCTTTTTCTGCGCTTCCGCCAGTAAAGAAGCCCCAATACCAGCAGTATACCTGTTATCACACCGCTGCTGTCGATCAAAACATCGGTGACAGCCGGGTGTCTGCCGCCAACAAAGTTCTGGTGCAGCTCATCGGTCACGGCATAAACCGTTCCCACCATCCACGCCCACAGCCATGGATAAGGAACGCTTATCCGCTTTCGCAGCTGCTGAAGGTGACACATCAGCGTGATTCCCAGAAGTGCAAACTCCGTGAAATGGGTGCCTTTGCGAATGATCGTTCCAACAGTGTAAAATAAAGCCTGTCGATCTGCCTCCGAAAAAGCGTCCACATCCGGTACGAAGAACCGCACCACCCGGGCAGTGATCCTGCCGCTGAGAGCGCCGGAGGATGCCCCTGTTTGGGCAGAAAACCAAAAGATCATACCCATCACCGCCAAAACAGGCAGTAAGGTGATCGCAATACTATGTTTTTGAAGCCATCGTTTCATGTACTTCCTCCTTAGGCAACCAATTCCCGTTTATCGTTCTGTGAATTAGGAATGAAACGGCTAAAACAGAAGGATTTGTATCGATTTATCCCCAAATTCCTAATTCCTCATTCCTCATTCCTAATTGCGCGTCAGCGCGAAAAATGGCAATTTGTTGGGTCGTTTCAGCGGCTGAGCCGGGGGACGGCTTTTCGCATCATGGGCAGGAAGCAGTAGCATCCGCTGCTGATCAGCTGAAGTCCCATGGCCAGCGGAAGCATTACAGACGAAGGTATGCCGCTGGCCAAAGCGGTTGCCAGCAGAGATCCCCCAAATGTTAAAATCAGCCGATAGGCGTTATAGGGCCCGGCAATCTTACCGGACACTGCTCGCAAAAGCAGTGCCGGCACCGCTTCCATCTCTATTGTATGACCCACAGTCAGTGCCGCCGCCAGACATAAAAACAGAATCGGCTGTCCGGGAATCAGCAAGAGGGGCAAACACAAAAAGCTTAGGCCGCTGAGCAGCACCGTATACCGGGGACTCATGCGTCTGGACAGTACGCCAAACAGCACATACCCCACCAAATTCGCAGCCGCGAAAACTGAAACCAGCGTAGCGGTGATCTTCTCGCTATAGCCAAGGTCTGCCGCCGCTACCACCGCGATCACCCCAACGATCCCACCGGCAAAGCCCCGGAACACATTGGGGATTGCCAGCTGATAGAAAAGCGGCTGCCGCAGCACCTGCCAAATTGCGCCAAAATCCGCTTTTTTCCGGGGATTCTCCTCCTGCACCGTTTTCGGATCAATAAGGGGGCGATACCATAGCCGCAGCAAGCCGCAAAACAGCAAAACTGCCACGGCTGCAGGAATCGCCCAAAGCATGATCACCTGATAGGAATACCGGGCAGACAGTGCTGCCATCAGCACACCCATACCCATAGAGACCAACGCCGAAAGGATGCCTCCTATCGCCGTAACCGTACCGTAATCCTCTGTCCGAAAAACCAGATACGGAAGCTTATAGCTGATTAGCCCGGCCACGCCGCCTACCGCAGAAGAAAGCACTCCCATCCCCAGCAGCAGAAGGTAGGCACTCAGATCCGCCTGGGCGTGGATGCACATAGGGATATAGCACAGGTATAGCGCACCCTGTCCCATCACCGTAAGGCCGTACCTGCGAAAAAATTTCCCCCGGTCACCAACACGGGAACAGGTCATGGTAACGGCGATCTGAGCCGCCTGATTGAGAGTCGTGTGCAAATAAATTTGGGATGCGCTGAAGCCCAGAGCGTTAAGAAACACCTGAATCAAAGTACCAGTAACCACCGCGTAGGCTGCACTCTCCAGAATCTTCGCTGAAATATGCAGCAAAATGTTCCGTTTGGTATCTGTCATTTGCGCTTCCTCCCCTGTCACCGGGATTCTGAGGCCAATATAGCATAGCAAAAGATCGATTACAAGCTTATTTTTTTACGTTATTTTAAAGTTTGATTGCTAAAAATCACAACCCTTGTTTTCACCCACTTCCCTTCGTATCTTGCCAATTCCCTTGCGTGGCTTCCACAAAAATCGGCAAAAATCCCCCCTGGGGGGTTCTTTTCCAGTTGACAAGCAGGGGGATTCTGAGTAAAATAAGACTGATGCACTATGCGCCGGTATGCGCTTATGCGTATCGGCTTGAGAATTTCTGTTAGGAGGAACACACTTTGAAGGATTGGGCATTTACTACATCCGTCGAGGAGATGGAAGCTGCCACCAATTCTCTGCTGGAAACTGCCAGCAAGGTTGGCGCAGACACCTGGCAACAGCGCGTCAAGAACCAGACTCCTCACTGTGGCTTCGGCGAAGCAGGTACCTGCTGCCGGATCTGCTCCATGGGTCCCTGCCGTATCACCAAGAAGGCACCCCGTGGTATCTGCGGCTGCGATGTACACGGCATCGTTGCCCGTAACTATCTGATCTTCACCGCCGGCGGTGCTGCTACGCACTCCGACCATGGCCGTGAGATCATGCACACCCTGCATCAGACCAAGGAAGGCGGCAACTATCAGGTCAAGGACCCGGAAAAGCTGATCCGCATCGCCAAGGAGTGGGGCGTGGAAACCGAAGGCAAGGATATCTACGATCTGGCTCACGAAATGGCTGAGATCGGTCTGCTGGAGTACGGCAAGCCCTTCGGCACTCAGAAGTTTATTAAGCGCGCTCCCGAGCATACGCAGGAGCTGTGGGCTAAGGCTGAGATCGAGCCCCGCGCTATCGATCGGGAAGTTTCCCAGTCCATGCACATGACCCATATGGGTTGCTCTTCTTTGGCAGAAGCTCTGATCCGCCAGGCTCTCCGGGCAGGTCTTAGCGACGGTTGGGGCGGCTCCATGATGGGCACCGAATTCTCCGATGTTATGTTCGGCACTCCCCGCCCCATCGACACCGAGGCCAACATCGGTGTTATGGAAAAGGACAACGTCAACATCGTAGTCCACGGCCATGACCCCTCCCTGTCTGAGATGGTGGTTCATTTTGCCAATGATCCCGAGATGATCGCCTATGCCAAATCCATGGGCGCTAAGGGCATCACCGTTTCCGGTGTTTGCTGTACATCCAATGAAGTTGCCATGCGTCACGGCATTCCCATGGCCGGTAACTATCTGAACCAGGAGAACGTGGTTCTCACCGGTGCTTGCGAAGCCATCGTTGTGGACGTGCAGTGTATCTTCCCTGCACTGGGCCCCCTGAGCAAGTGCTTCCACACCAAATTCATCACCACCTCCCCCATCGCCCGGATGCCTGACTCCGAGTTCATTCAGTTCCATGCTGAAACCGCAGACGTCAGTGCCAAGGCGATCGTGAAGATGGCTATTGAAAACTTTAAGAACCGTAAGCCCGAGCTGGTCAACATCCCCAATCAGAAGCAAAAGGCCAGAGTCGGTTACTCTGTCGAGGCTATCAAGGGTGTTCTGGATACCGTTGCCAACTCCCAGCTGGACGAGTTCGGCACCACCAAGCCTCTGGTCGAGTGTGTACACTCCGGTGTTATCCGCGGTGCTGTGGCTATGGTCGGCTGTAACAACCCCAAGGTCCGTCCCGACACTGCTCACATCAACTTGATGAAGAAGATGCTGGAGAACGACATCATCGTTATCACCACCGGCTGCTCCGCTCAGGCTGCTGCCAAGGCAGGCCTTATGGATCCTGTTCAGGCAAAGGAATACTGCGGCGCCGGTCTGAAGCGTGTTTGCGAGCTGGCAAACATTCCTCCTGTACTGCACATGGGCTCCTGTGTTGACATCTCCCGTATGATGATCCTGGCTTCCGATATCGCCAAGGACTGGGGTATCAACATTTCCCAGGTTCCCGTTGTTGGCTGCGCTCCCGAATGGATGTCTGAGAAGGCTGTTTCCATCGGTAACTACGTTGTCGCCACCGGTATCGAGACCTTCCTGGGCGTTGATCCCTACTCCAAGGGCTCCGAAGAAGTCACCCGCCTGCTCCAGGGCGAAGACGGCATCAATGAGTGGGTCGAGGCTAAGTTCGTTGTGGACACTGACATCGACTCCCTGGGCGACAAGATGATCGCCTGCATTGAGGCCAAGCGCGACGCTCTCGGCATCTAATCAACCATTCCGTAGGGGCGTGCATTGCACGTCCGCGGACGACCGATGGTCGCCCCTACATAAAAATTGAGGTCAATTTTCCATGAAACTTGCGATTACCGGCAAGGGCGGTGTGGGTAAGACCACATTGTCCTCCACCCTGGCGCGGCTCTATGCCGACGAAGGCAGAACAGTCCTGGCTGCAGATGTAGACCCCGATGCCAATCTTGGGTTGGCTTTGGGCCTGAGTCAGGAAGAAGTAGATCAGATCGTCCCCATCTCCAAGATGCGGACTCTGGTGGAAGAACGAACCGGCGCTTCTGCCGCCAACAAGTTCTTCAAGCTGAATCCCTATGTCGCCGATATCCCCGACACCTTCAGCAAGGACATCAACGGTGTGAAGCTGTTGGTAATGGGCACGGTGGATGTAGGCGGCAGCGGCTGTGTCTGTCCTGAGCACGTGATGCTGAAATCTGTCCTGTCCAGCTTAACCTATCGCAAAGGCGATGTGGTCATTATGGACATGGAAGCAGGCTTGGAGCATTTGGGCCGGGGAACGGCCATGAATATGGATCAGTTCATTGTGGTCATCGAACCGGGTGCCCGTTCCGTACAAACCTACCACAACGTCAAGCGTCTGGCCAAAGATCTGGGCGTGAAACGGGTTCGGGTGGTAGCTAACAAGGTTCGGGATGAAAAGGACGAGCAGTTCGTGCTGGGCGCCATTCCCGCGGAAGACCTTTTGGGTATGATCCACTATAACACCGAGATCATGGATGCCGACCGCAACGGAAAATCACCTTACGACTTCAGCCCTACGGCTATTGAAGAGATCCGGAAAATCAAAGAGATTCTGGATCGCGACTAATCATTTTAACAGGAGGAATCAAACGTGACACTTTTTGACAGAGTTTTTGGCGGCAGCGATTATAACTTCGCCCGTACCGTGACCGCTGTCGACGAAGCTATCGCTAAGTTTGGCGAAGCTGAGCCTGTGGCGTTCCCCAACACCGCCTATAACATTCCCTGCTACTACTCCATCACCGGCAAGAAGATCAACACTCTGGGCGAGCTGAAGACCGCTCTGGAAGTCGATATCAAGCCTATGCTCACCCACAACAAGCGTCTGCAGGATGCTTTTGACTGTGGCGTTGCTTCCGCTCTGTGCGCAGAGTTTTTGGAAGTTCTGAAGTACATCCAGGGCGCCGAGCCCTATACTGAGCCCGAGATGGGCTTCCTGACTGACTCCTTCGTCCGTAACCTGGGTCTGCCTCTGGTTACCGGCGATATCCCCGGCGTGGCCGTTATCATCGGCGGCGCAGACGATCCCGCTGAGACTGTGGCTCTGGCCAAGTCCTATCAGGCACAGGGTCTGCTGGTCACCGTCACCGGCAAGGGCATTCAGCATCTGGCTGACGCCGGCGTAAAGACCGGTGAAGGCGTCCGGCTGTGCCCCCTGGGCTTCGAGGATCAGTCCGTTATCCATGTTGTTTCCGTTGCGCTCCGTGCAGCCCTGATCTTCGGTGCTATCCAGCCCGGCGACACCAAGGCCCTGTACAAGTACACCATGGACCGTATCCGCGCCTTTGTTAACGCTTACAAGTCCCTGACCGACGAGATCGTTTCCTACGGTGCCGGTGCTATCCAGCTGGGCTTCCCCGTTATCTCCAACGAGACCGAGAATATGTTCCGTGTTCCCAAGTCCCTGATCCAGCAGCTGGATACCTCCAAGTGGAACGCCACATCTCTGGAGGCTCGCGACATCAAGCTGAAGATCACCAAGATCGACATCCCCGTTTCCTACGCCACCGCCTTTGAAGGCGAGATCATCCGTAAGGGTGATATGCAGGTGGAAGTGGACGGCTCCCGCGTGGACTGCTTCGAGCTGGTTCAGACCAGAACCATGCAGGAAGTGGAAGACCACAAGATCACTGTTGTCGGCCCCGAGATCGACCAGATCCCTGTGGGCTCCAAGATCTCCCTTTCCTACACCATCGAGGTTGCCGGCAAGGCTATGCAGGCAGACTTTGAGTCCGTTATGGAACGTAAGATCCACGCCTGGATCAACTGCATCGAAGGTGTTATGCACACCGGTCAGCGTGATATGATCCGTGTTCGTATCAGCAAGGCTGACTTTGAGGCCGGCTTCAAGTTCGCTCACCTGGGCGAAGTGCTGTACGCCAAGGTCATGAGCGAGTTCGAGGCTGTTGTGGACAAGTGCCAGGTCACCATCGTTGTGGACGCTGAGCAGAACAAGGCTCTCCGGGCTCAGGCTAACGAGATCTTCAACAAGCGTGACGCACGACTGGCTTCCATGACCGACGAATCCGTAGAAGAGTTCTACACCTGCATTATGTGCCAGGCCTTCTCTCCCAGCCACGTATGTATCGTTACTCCCGAGCGTTTGGGTCTGTGCGGTGCTGTTTCCTGGCTGGACGCCAAGGCCACCAAAGAGCTGGATCCTGCAGGTCCTTGCCAGCCCATCCTGAAGACCGGCTGCCAGGACGAGCGTCTGGGCCGTTACGACTCCATGGACGAGGCTGTCAACAAGTACTCTCAGGGTGCCGTTGAGAAGATCACCCTGTACTCTCTGTTTGAAGATCCCATGACCTCCTGCGGTTGCTTCGAATGTATCTGCGGCATGGAGCCCTGCTCCATGGGTGTTGTCATCACCTGCCGTGAGCATGCCGGCATGACGCCTCTGGGCATGAGCTTCTCCGAAATGGCTTCTATGACCGGCGGCGGCGTTCAGACCCCCGGCTTCATGGGTCATGGTAAGCACTTCATCTCCTCCAAGAAGTTCATCGCAGCCGAAGGCGGCCCCGGCCGTATCGTCTGGATGCCCAAGATGCTGAAGGATCAGATCCGCGAGCGTCTGGATGCTACAGCTCTGGAGATGTACGGTGTTGAAAACTTCACCGACATGGTTGCTGATGAAACCATCTGCACCGAAGATCCCGAGGCATTGCTGACCTACCTGAGCGAAGTGGGCCACCCCGTTCTGGGCATGGAACCCTTCGATATCTAATCTTCCTACACAAACCCGCCGTCCGGCTAGCCGGACGGCGGATTCTTGTTGTACAAGAAAACCACCAGCTGTGTGAAGTTGTAAGATAAAGGTAGACACATGGAAAACCACCATGTTGTCTACCTTTTCTTTATGCTAAAATACAGTTGGAGGTGGTAATAGTGAAGAAGGGGCAGACCAGACGAGTATGGACGCCGGAGCAAAAGGCTGA